>PWTU01000062.1 GCA_003562775.1 Ignavibacteriales bacterium | reverse complement strand
TCTATAACCGCCGTTCAACCAGTTGCTCAAATTTATTTCAGCGTGGAGCCGTGCTACGTCCGCAGCGGAATAAATTCCTCCATCCGGTAAAGCATTCTCCTCTACCTGCTGAACCTGCCCGCTTAGTTTATTAAAGTAAAGAACACTGATGAGAAGTAGTACAATTTGCATAAACATGTTGTGTCCACCTCGTCTGTAATAATAGAACTGTCGTTTCATTGATCATCCCTATTTTAATTATTTAACGAGAGATCATCATGCATCGTGTTGAGAACGTAACGCATCAAAATCCTCCGGCGGCATCTGTACGATTTCACGAAACATGACGATCAACATTTCCTCCACATTTCCATCTTTTAACAGCGCATCTAACCGGTCCAGTAATCCTGGCTTGTAAAGATTATCTCCATCGAGGGGGACTCCTTCAAAAAGAATAAGTCGGCGTATATTTGCTGTTAGTAGTGCCGCTTCTATCGCGCAGAGAGCACCATAGGAGTGTCCAAGCACGTTTACTGATTCTCCAATAGAATCAACGATAGCAGCGATGTCTTCTGCTTCGCGTTTGAGGGCATACTCCGGTGAATCCCCACTTCCTTCTCGTCCCCGCCGGTCCATTGCGTAGACCGTAAACTTTTTCTCGAATTCTGAAAGAACAAACCGCCATGTTGTGGTATGATCTGCAGTCGTGCCGTGAACAAGTAAAAGTGGTGGTCCGGTGCCGCTGCGCCAGAAGGCGATACGCGTTCCATCTTTTGACGTTATCGTATTTTTTTATTTTTTCTCCTCGGATTTTCTATGAGACCAGTCGAGTATTCCAATTTGATGCAATACACTTGCCCAATCCCACAACTGCCAAACCTCTGCTATCTTTTCCTCCTCGAATCGATAAATGTTAATACCGTTGAACCTGACGTTTACGCCGGTTGCAGCATTACCGAAAAGCTCTCCCTTATGTGTTCCTGAAAATTCATATCGCATTGCAATCCGATCTTCGGAGGGAATCATGTCATGCACTTGTAGTTGAATATCAGGAAATGCGACAAAGAGCGCTTGCAAGAAATTCGTTACTTCCGCACTTCCGGTATACTTAACAAGAAATGCACCGGATAAATCATGACGAATAAATCTGGGGGTGACAGATTGTTCAAGTACCTCCATTTCACGATTATTGAATGCCTGAATTACCCTTTGTAAAACATTGATGTTGTTTTGAACTTCTTCAGTGTAAGCCACTGTCATATTCCTTTCAATTGGAAATTCGTTTTTGTTATGAAATATTACCGAATATACTGCGAGACTCAGGATAATAAACCCAAAAACCGCTGTAAGATTGATGTGAAAATATTTCATCTTATGTCATTCACCGAAAAAAAGTAAATGTATATTCTGTGGTCGTTTATACTTGTCAACGTAATTAGATACTATTACTCTGAAGGAATTATCCCAAGCTGCTTCTGAAATCCCAACTGATCATCTACCTCCCACAGCTCTACCATCTTACCATCCTCGAAACGGAAGAACATCATTAAAGCCATGGTTACTTTTTGTCCCGTTGGTTCGGCACCTCGCCATAGTTTCTCATGGGTTCCTGACAGCGTTAGTCGTGCTGCTGCAATGTCGTTTTCGACAATCAATTCTTCTATATCAATACGCAGGTCAGGGAATGCATCCCGCCAGTGGAGCACCATCTGTGACATTTCGTCCAGCGTTACCTCGCCAGGTGAGTCGGCATAATGAAATAGCACCGTATCGGCAATTGATTCGGCAAAGACTTCTATTTGACCTTGATTCCAGCCCTGCTCGAACATCGCTGCAACAGCCGACTTCAAGTCTGGTTCGTTGGATTGAGTACTTGAGTTACATGCTCCTCCCAATACTAATATCGATAGAATACTTATACATAAAGTAGTTCGCATGGTATATGCCCTCCCAGTTGTGTGTGGGTATTAAAGTTGCTTTTTACTTATTGTTGTTTCCATCTTATAGTTATGACGCTACATCTTCTGAATCGTATTCCTGTCTCAATGATAAATCATCATCTCGATAGCGACTATCGGATAGCAACAACTTTGTAAGCCCCTCCGCCTGCACCCGAATATCGGGTACGGCAAGTACTTCCCAGAGAACTCCTCTCATCGTCGAACCTAGTGTGTATAATACATTCGACACATTTCCATCTTTTCCAATAATTGCACCATTTGGCAGGGCGTCAATACCGAGGTCTGCAGGACCCGGTCTAATCAACCCTCGTTTTAACAGATTTTTTACAAGCGGATGTTCTACTTTTTCAATATCCACCTCGGGTCCGATGCAGTTGACTACGAGATGTGCTTCCTCGGTGTGATGTGACGTATATCCACGAAGAGTATAATACACTTCCATACAGTCCGACTTTTCCCTGAGATCACTCAGTATACCGGGAATTATTTTGAGTTGCCCGGAAGATATCATTTTATCAATAATCGCCTGACTTTCGGGTGGTATTCTGCTTCGAATGATTTCCCAATACCGGAAAACATGACGCATAAATCTGCTTTTTTCTTCGGGAGGTAAGCCCATCCAGATTTTCTGTGTATCGGGTCGTAACGAATCGATAACTGACCGGATATCGATTCCCATGCGTTCTGCATTTTTAAGATGTTTACGAACAATTTTGAACATATCGAGTATATTTTTATGATCTTTTATTTCCTCATAAAAAGAATTATATAATTCGAAACCTTCATGAGCCATCGGTAGAAGTCCGCGTCTTGAGATTGCGATAATTCTACCTTTATGTTTACGCATATACAAGCTGATAGCGAGATCTATTGTCGTTTGTCCCGTCCCGACGAAGAATACAGTGTCATATTCTGATAAAGAGGTAAAAACATCCGTCCGCCATGGATTCTGTATATATCGCGCACTCTTAAAAGCAGTTTGATTTTTGATCGGTGGGTTTCGAGGGACGAAGTTACCCAGGGCAAGAACTACTTTATCCGCCGGAAATTTTTCTTTTCCATATATGTGAATCCATGCACGGTTGTTTTCTACAGCTATATCTATTACTTCTCCCCGGACATATTCGTATACAATGCCATTGTTTTTGTTATTCAAAGCGTTTCGTAATAATTCAAAAATATATGCTCTATATACCTTACGGGGGAGGAAATCGAATTGATCTGCGGTGATTCCTCTGCCATGCAGCCATTTCAAAAAATGTTCAGGATCCTCCGGGTACGCTCCCATTCGTCCGGCAGGGACATTTAAAAGATGATAATCTTCATCGGTTGAATATGCGGGTCCCATATAATTTTCGTCTTCCCTGTCCAGCAATATAATTCTTACATCATTTGCATTAATGCCAAAACGGAGGATATTCAGGGCCATCAGGCGACCGCATAACCCCGCACCGATGATAGCGATGGTATTCATACGATAAATATCTTCTTAAAAAATCTGGCACTAAGCCAGACCCGCAACAGCAGCGGCGGTTTGTCGGATCTCATCTTCGTTGTTGATTAAACCCGGTGCTAAGCGTGCATATGAAACCCTGTACGGGGTCGTGCTGGCAACTATCCCTTTTTTGCCGAGCTTTTCAACAACCTGTTCGGGGGTATTGCCGGCCACATCGAAACAAATCATACCGGACGATAATGAACTATCCATCGGCGTATGAATGCGAACATGTGACATTTCCGCAAGGGCTTCCTTCATCATTGTATTCAACGAGTGGATGCGCTGCTGCACACGGGCTTTTCCGATGTCAAGGTGAAATTTGA
>PWTU01000379.1 GCA_003562775.1 Ignavibacteriales bacterium | reverse complement strand
AGAATTTTTATAATGTAAATATCGTTCAGGTATTGCGGTCGGATCGGGTCCGCCGAGCACTACCTTCGCTCCAAATTGATATGCAATGTCGGCAAGAATGAGTGCATTTCTTCTGATCGTGATAAGCGAGGAAATACCGACCACAGACGGGCGGTTTGTCTTCATATATTCCGTGAATTCATTAAAATCCTTTCTGAACGTACAATCGAACAGCTCCACGGTATATCCCCGGTTGCGAAGCACCGAGGCAAGATACATCAATCCCAGCGGGAAATAGGGGGTCATGATCTTTTCCTCAACGGGATCTTTTGATATAAATAATGGATGTACGAGTACTATATCCGGTTTCATGCTATGCTCATATTATTTTGTGATACAAGAGATACGGTATTTACTAAACGCCGATAATGGTTTCGTTTTTTCTTTCGAGTTTGCGAAGAACCTCGAATCGTGAAATCGTAGATATATACAATCCGCTCTCTGGGTACCGCCGGAACCGGTGCGTGTACCGGCCCCACCATAAACATCGCCACAAGCAACGCCGAGAAAAACATATTTCTAATCATAATGTTTTATGCTGGTTTCATTTAAATGTTTTTTTATCTTATTGATTCTCATTGTATGTTTTTTCATGATATCACGTTTTGATTCAATGACGAATGCCGTGGATTCATCTTTCGTACATCGAAACCGGTACGCAATTTCATCTTCAGACAACATTGCATATCGTTTGCGCCAGATTTTTTTCATGTAATTCATAACTATCGTATCAAGTCGATCGAGAGGCAGCAGATTCAATATTTTTTCAAAGATAACCTGTATAACGCTGTGCGAATCCGATGAGTAGTTCATATCGGCGCCGTTCTGCCGATAGTTCGGAAAAAAAGAATAGACCCATTGATTGTTCTCAAGCAGTCTTCCGAATACCCGGGTGTTATAGACCGTTTTCAGGGTGAGGATTTCGGTTGCGGTAAAATAATCTTTTGCATTATCGAAATTGAGGTGGCTCGTAGTGCGGAAAAAATTCAGACAGTAAAATGATCGGTCATTCAGTAGAACAGTTTTCTTAAATAAGATCAATAAAGTACGGGTGATCCAGAGGCGGTCCGGTTCGGTAAGAATAAAATAGTCGATATCGCTTTCGGCACTCGAAACATTTTTTGACAGATCGCCCGATATCATAACTGCCCGGACAAATGGGAATTTTTTAATAATTTTTGCCATCCGTTTTGCGGTTCGCCAGCGTTTTTGGGCAATTCGTTCTGCATTCAGGCGGCGCGAAATTATACCGGGGTCCCGGTCGGACAAATAATAATATTCATCTTTATGAGAAATTAGTTTATTGAGCGGATAATTGTGTAATTTTTCGTTTAATGTTTCATACGTCAATTCAACATGAGGAATATACGTATGAAGCTCTTCGATTTTCAGTGGATAATCGAAACCGTCGAAATAACACAGACAAGATAGAATTGAATCCTCAACCCGGTTGTGTCCCTGATCAAAATTCACATACTCACCTTTATTTCTATATACGGAACATATTTTTGTAACACACGTCATAATAATATGGTTTCCATAATTACAGGTATTTAAGATATTCTGTTGTCTATTAATGAGGTATTTCTTAAATTATACAAATGAGAAAGATCAAAAAATACGTAAGTAACATGAAGAATATAGATTTTAAAAAAATTACTATCTGGGGCGTTATCGTTCTGTTGGGATTTTCCGTTCTCGTGCTTTTATTCGATAAAGTTATTATGCCGTGGTATGTACGGAGCGATGCGGCCCAAACGGTGCCCGATGTCGTCGGAATGAAATTGGAAGATGCCAGTGAATATTTGTCGGATATCGGCTTCAACCCACATAAAGCGGACGAGCGCTTCGATCAACGGTATCCGAAAGGAACAGTAGTCGTACAAAATCCTCCTCCAAAAACAATTGTTAAACCCGGACGGCGGGTCTATCTTATCGTAAGCAGCGGAGAACAACTGGTAGAGGTGCCGTCGATCCGGTGGCGTTCGGTTCGGGAAGCGCGTTTTACGTTGGAGCGGATGGGCCTGAATATGGGGAGCATTACATACGAATTATCGCCTGTGTACCCTGAAAATACAATTATGGACCAGGGAATAGAACCAGGTGAAGAGGTTCCGCGGGGATCGTCAATTAACGTCGTTGTATCGCAGGGAAGTGCAGCCGATAAAGTGATGGTCCCGGAACTGGTAGGAAAATCCCTGTCGGAAGCACAACGGTTGCTCAATCAACGAGGACTACGTATCGGAAATATTACCCATCAACCGATTCCGGATTTACTGCCGAACACCGTCGTACAGCAGTATCCCCATCCCGGTGACAGAATTCCGCGCACACAACAAGTAGATTTATTTGTTGCCGAAGAGCCCCCCAAAGATGCCGAACAATTACGGGAAGGAGGCGGCGGAATTGAACAAGAATAAAGATGTTTTTCGATTTCCAATCATTGCTCCGTCAATATTATCCGCCGACTTCGGATCTATACGCAGTGAGGTACAAAAACTGCACAACGCAGGTGCAAAGTGGTTTCACTTCGATGTCATGGATGGGTCGTTCGTTCCGCCAATAACGTTTGGAGCGGAGCTTGTTGGATCCGTTAGAGAAGATACCGATGCTTACTTTGATGTACATTTGATGATTGAAAATCCGGACCGGCACATAGCCGCATTTAAGGATGCAGGTGCAAATATGATAACCGTTCATTATGAAACCTGCCCACATTTGCATTATGTTATCGATCAGATCCATAAAGAGGGGATGGATGCCGGTGTTGCTTTAAATCCTGCAACACCTGTATCGTTGCTTGCCGATGTTGTCTCTATGATAGATCTTGTTTTAATTATGTCGGTAAATCCCGGTTGGGGAGGACAACCATTTATCGAACATACCTACCATAAGCTTGCCGCACTCAGGCAAATGTTGGAGTTTACAGAGGCGAAACCGTTTATACAGGTTGATGGAGGAGTCAATGGTAAAAATGCCAGGCGACTTGCGGCAGCGGGTGTACAGGTGCTGGTAGCCGGTTCGTCGATATATAAATCGCCCGACCCGGCTGCATCGTTTCAGGAACTTTCCGCTGAAATAGCAAAAAAAATCATAGCGTAAAAACGCACAACTGAAAAGTTCGCACTTGCCTTCGCGCCCTCTTAGGGACTATGCCCCATTGGGGCGATTTCCCCTTGGGGCAATGTCCGACATTAACATGGAATCTTATGCTAAAAATTATGTGTTTAATGTAGTTCTACCAACATTATTCCACTCACCGGGGCAAATTATAAAGTTGAAACGGTTAGCGGATAGGTACTTTCGGTTGTAAAAAAATGCCCATCAGAGATGGGCAATATTGGTAGCAAACGGCGTAACCCCGAGAAATTGCAGCGCCTCGGAGAGGCGCAATTTACATCACAGTAATAGGAGGATATAACAATGGCAGATCCATTTACGCAAATATACATTCAATTAGTATTTGCTGTTCGTTATCGTGAAGCGCTCATTCGTGCAGAATTTAAAACGGAATTGTATAAATATATCGGCGGTATATTTCGCAATCAAGACCAAAAGCTTTTAGCCATTAACGGAATGTCCGATCATATTCACATCTTCTTTAGTATGAAACCCAATATAAATTTATCTCATTTTGTCCGTGATATAAAATCAGATTCATCTACATTTATTAATGAGAATAAACTCAGTAAGTTTAAATTTCACTGGCAAGGTGGGTACGGCGCTT
>PWTU01000037.1 GCA_003562775.1 Ignavibacteriales bacterium | reverse complement strand
TGTTAATATAATATTATACTCGTTCTACGATAGTTGCAATTCCCTGTCCGACGCCGATACACATTGTTGCAAGCCCGTACCGTACTTTCCGGCGATTCATTTCGTATAGAAGCGTGGTCATGATCCTTGCGCCGCTGCACCCGAGGGGATGGCCGAGTGCAATTGCACCGCCGTTGACGTTTGTTCGTTCATGATCAAGTTCGAGTTCCTGCATGACAGCTAGGGATTGAACTGCAAATGCTTCGTTCAACTCAATAAGCTCAATTTTATCTAAAGTCAATCCTGCTTTTTTCAATGCCTGTCGTGTTGCAGGCACCGGACCCATTCCCATTATTCTCGGATCGACGCCGGCGTATCCGGTTGAGAGAATTCTTGCAAGCGGCGTAAAGTTGTATTTTTTTAAACCTGCTTCGTTAGTAATGACAACACAGGCGGCGCCGTCGTTCAACGAAGAGGAGTTGCCCGCGGTAACCGTGCCGTTTTTACGGAATGCCGGAGGAAGCGCAGCTAATTTTTCGATTGTTGTATCTTTGCGCGGTCCCTCGTCTTCGGTGACGATCACTTGATTTCCTTTTTTTTGCTGAATACTCACCGGGGTTATTTCACCATTGAATACTTGTGTTTCCTGCGCTCGCATTGCACGCCGGTGACTTTCGAATGCGAATTCATCCTGTTTTTCACGGGGAATTTTATACTTCTCGTATATGTTTTCTGCCGTTTCGCCCATGCTTTCGAGCGGTCCGTCTATGGCGGATTCCATCGCCGCGTTCGGGAAACGCCATCCGAGCGCCGTGTCATAAGCGGTCAGGTTTCCGAAAAGTACCTTGCCGCTGACGTTTTTCGGGATGGCGTACGGCGCGCGTGTCATACTTTCCACCCCCCCCGCAATAAGCAGCGAAGCATCGCCCGACCAGATCGCGCGTGCCGCTTGATTGATTGCATCGAGACTTGAACCGCATAGTCGGTTGATCGTCGTTCCGGGAACGGAATACGGCAAGCCGGCAAGGAGCAGCGCCATACGTCCTACATTGCGATTATCCTCGCCTGCCTGATTAGCGCACCCCCACAACACATCATCAATTTCGCCGGCAGGAACAGTATTTCTTTCAATAAGCGCTTTTAGCACTATTGCACTTAAATCATCCGGACGGACATCCTTCAGAACACCGCCGTATCGTCCGACAGGTGTTCGCAGTGCATCAACTATATAAGCTTCCTGTTTTTGCATGTTTTTTAAATGTAACAAAAATCAGCTTGAATGACAATTTATTGTTGTTTTTTATTAGTACAATGCATATTTTAAACAAAATTGAAATGCAAATTGATAACGGCTCTCACCTCGCTATTCTGTAACATTATTAAAGGAGAATCATCTAATGATACGCTCGAAATATCCCATCTTTTTGACGCTTGTGTTGTTTTTATTTGCTGTAAACAGCAAAATTTATTCATCTCAACCGGCTGAGCAGACAATCCCTGCATTCAGCGATGTTACCGGATTTGAATTCGGTGAGCGAATAACCCAGCACTATGAAATGGTGCGTTATCTTGAATCGCTTGATTTGACATCGCCGCGGGTGTCGGTAATCAATCAGGGACTATCGTGGGAGGGGAGAGACCTTTTGCTTGCCATTGTAACCTCTCCGGAAAACCATGAGCGATTGGATGAGATCAAAACGAATGTGCAGAGACTGGGAGATCCCCGGCAGCTTCCGCAGGCAGAAGTCAGCGGAGTGATTGAAAATCAACCTGTGATCGTCTGGATTGGAGGTTCGATTCACGGTTTTGAGCTATCCGGAACCGAAGGGGCTTTGAAATTACTGGAACATCTTACCGTCAGAGATGATGAAGAAACATTGCATATACTGCAAAATGCCGTCATACTTATCGATCCTATTCTTAATCCCGACGGACGTGATGCACACGCACATTTTAATATGCAGCGGGGCGGACGTGAGCCGAATCCCGAACGCCACGACTGGAGCAACGATACAAATTGGTGGGAGGGATTAAAATTCCGCACCGGACATTATTTTTTCGATACCAACCGCGACTGGTTTGCGCACACACAAAAAGAAACACGCTACCGTGTACCTGTGATTCAGGAATGGCGTCCGCAAGTCGGAGTCGATGCGCACGAAATGGGACCCGACGTTGAATTTTATTTTGATCCGCCGACAGACCCTGTCAGTCCGTTCTTTCCGGATTTTGCAATGAAGTGGTTTGAAGTATTCGGGCGAGCGCACGCGGATGCTTTTGATGAGCGTGGATTTGAGTATACAAAACGGGAAATGTTCAACTATTTTTATCCGGCATACACGACATCCTATCTCAGTTATCAGGGCGCAGTGGGTATGTTATACGAACAGGGATCGACGCGGGGACTTGCACTGAAGCGAGCCGACGGTACTGTCAGAACGCTTACCGAAGCCCTCGAACAGCAATACGTTGCTTCGGTAGCGCTTGTTCGTGCAGCGGCTGACAATCGTGAGGAAATGCTCAGAGATTATTATGAAGCGCATCGCGCTGCCATCGATGACGGTCGTCAGG
This sequence comes from Ignavibacteriales bacterium, assembly GCA_003562775.1. Taxonomy (GTDB): domain Bacteria; phylum Bacteroidota; class Ignavibacteria; order T3Sed10-11; family T3Sed10-11; genus T3Sed10-11. The sequence continues at coordinate 1,216 of PWTU01000037.1, read as the reverse complement.
GAATTCAGCGGTACATCATCACACAAGATAGTGATCCGTACCATGTTACGGAGCTTATAAATTTATTGATGAGAAACGGCATCGAAGTACATCAACTGAATGCCGATATACAGCTTAATAATGTCCGGGACAGAACGGGAGAGTCGATGGGGAGATATGGAATACCAGAAGGGAGTTATATCGTCGAGGCAGCTCAACCTCGCAACAGGTTGATACGTGCATTACTCGAACCGAATGTACCAATGCCGGAGGAATTTCTCAAAGAAGCTCGTGAACGAATTGAACGGGCGCAGAACCCGCGGTTTTATGATATTACAGGGTACTCATTGCCGCTGCTGTTTAATGTAACCGCATACAGTAGCTCCGACGGCCGCTCGGTCAATGCGGATCGTCTAATGTCAGAAGTCAATCTTATGGCATCGTTGCCGGATACCGATGCCGGATATGCGTATCTTATCGATGGAAGGCAAACCCGCTCCGTTTCGGCATTATACCATCTGCGTGATCGGGGTTATCGCGTCGCAATGATGACCGAACCGACAAAAATACAGGGGATGGAATTTTCCCGCGGTACCATTGTGGTAAGAGTAAATCAGCCAAAAGAAGGGGTTCACGATGCCGTGAGAGACGTTGCCGGACAGTTCGGGCTGGAGGTAAAAGCGGTGAGCACCGGACGCGCAGAACCCGGTTTCACGGCTCCCGGATCGCCGACAACAATCGACTTCCGTATGCCGGAAATTGCAATTGTAGCGGAGTTTCCGGTTTTCGGGTATTCGTTCGGTTGGTTGTGGTATACACTTGATCGTCAATACAAAATCCCTCATACCATTCTTCGCGCGAATTCACTAAGAAATTTACAGCTCGATCGTTTTGATGTTATTATACTACCTGCGGTATCGGGAGCTATGCTCGCACGCGAGATCGGCGAAGAGGGTATCGAGAGATTGAAACGATGGATACGGGACGGTGGTACGGTCGTAACCATAACCGGTGGCGCCACCGATTTTGTTCGGGAACAACTTGAATTAACGTCGCTTAAATCATGGTATGATACTGAAGAACATAAGAAGAAACAGCGCTTTTCGGTTCCCGGGGCGATATTCAGAACGCATATAAATACAGATACGTGGTTAACGGCAGGACTTCCTGAAGAACTTCCCGTGCTTGTTAATTCTGCCAGTATATATCTGCCGCCGGATGGTCCGCCATCATCGGC
>PWTU01000241.1 GCA_003562775.1 Ignavibacteriales bacterium | reverse complement strand
TTAACTGCCGGGTTAAATATACTTAAGACATTTGCCAGTGGATTATATGTTATTAATTCCGTAATTCCGATATGCCCTTTAATGACGACTGTCTTATCCGACCATGCATGTCCGTAATTACGCCACATACGCCACACGAATGCTTTTTCTCTATTCTCCGACCGTCTCTTCTCCATCCAGAATTCCAAACCCTGGCCTAATGTTGTACCACTTGTTTTCGCCGGTTCCAACATTTTATCGCTGTACGATCTACTCAAAAATTGCTTTGGATTATCTTTGATTAAATCTCTTGTAACAACCGGCAATTTTTGAAAATCGGAAAAATTCTGAATATGCTCCGGCTTTATACCATGTTCATCATATAAATTCTTATAAAACGGAACGGTATCATACGCGTGCTTAACAAGTTTTCTCAACTGCCGTAGCTGATATTCCTTGTGCTGCTCAAACGACCACCACTGCGACTCCATTAAAAATTTATATGTTCTCCGGAATTCCTTGCCGTTTCTATATTGAAACGGGATCAAGCCGAGCAGCCAGAGTACCGGATATTTATAATTCATTTTTTTAACTAATGCATTCATTAATTGAGTCTATTTAATATACGTGTAACATTCGACACCCAGGTATACTTTTCAACGGCGTCTTTTCGCGCCTGCGCTCCCAATCTCTGCCTTAAATCCCTGTCGGCAATCAATAAATCAAGAGTCTTTGTCAAACTTTCCACCTCCGGTTCAAACAATTTTCCATTGAGGCCGTCTTTTATTACCCGGGATAACTGCCCCACATTCGCAGCGGCAACGGCTTTCCCCATTGATAAATATTCATATAATTTCATCGATGAACCGAGCGGCCGGGTTTTTTCCTGCGGTACAACAAGTATATCACAGGCAGAATAATATTGAGGAATTTCGTTAAACGGGACGGGACCGGTAAATATAATTCTGTCATTATGTTTTTTTGCGGCGCGTCGTCTTAAATCGTTTTCCAGTTTTTCCGGACCATTGCCAATTAATAGCAGACGTGCATTGCCCTCGATACGTTGAAACGCCTCAATAAGAATATCAACCCGATGCCACGGTGCAAAGTAACCGGCAAACCCGATGACAGGGATGGATTTATCTATTCCGTATGTTTCTCTGATACCGTTCGGTTGATCGACGAATCTCTCCGTATCGACACCGTTCGGATTGGTTATTACCTTTTGTCCCAATTCAGGACTGTATTTATTTTTAAAAAATTCGGTAATATCTTCGGAAACCGCCGAGACCAGCGTCGCTGTATGAAGATTTTGCCTGTCGAAATATACATTCATCATACTCTTATTACCCTTACTCCGGGGCCCGTTACATACCATGATTACAGGGATTTTAAACCGTTTTAACCGTGAAATAAACAGATTGCCGGGACGCCAGAAGGAAATGATGAGAGACGGATTGTGTTTATGTATGAGATTCTCGACCGTCCTGATTGCAATCCATTGATTAAATATTCCCCGGATATTCGGAACGGGAAAATTATAATGCGGTATGTGTTCCAGTATACATTTCTCACCGTTCAGGTATTTATCGGGATTTATCGAGGCATATATTACTTCATGACTTAATTTCGTAAAACCGCTTATTATTCCAATCGCCTGCGATGGATCACCGCCGATATAGTCGTTCTTACTGCCTAATGCCGAACTTGCAAAAAATAATACTTTCATCAATTAAAAAGGAAATAATTCTTTAACTTATTTCTAAAATTCGTATAATTATTCCAGATAATCTGGGAATATTCGAATCCGAACAATCCGAATAATGTCATGTACGATTTATTATATAATGTACGGTCTGTGAGTTTAAAATCGGCAGGAAACATCCGGTCGTACATTCTTTTTGCCTCTTCTCTATCATAACTAAATAGAGCACGTATCTCTGTAAACAATAACTGGTAGTAATGTTCCTTTAACTCACCGGTAAAAAGTCCTTTTGAATACAAATAATCGTATATCCGCTGCCGTAGATGGATAGCAATTGTTCTGTTCTCCCGGAAGTTTGTTCGTGAGATGGACCCGGTTTCTCTGCGTCGAAAAACAGTATTGAATTCTCCGTCGTATATTACATCCGGCCGGAATTGTAAAATCCTGAACATCAAATCATACTCCTGGCTGCTTTTCAATTTCTCATCCCATCCACCGATACCGGCAATGATTTTTTTGTTCCATAAGTTAGAACTTGTTCTTCCAAGTCTGATACCGATAAGGCCGTACCAGGGAGACCGCCTGTCCGCACGAATCTTTGTTTCATAACCGTTGTAGTCTCTTCTGATATAATCACCAACGACGAAAGAAGGAACGCTGTTACTGTCCTTAATCAATTTGATTTGATGGTTTATTTTCCCCGGCAGTAATATATCATCCGCATCGAGAAACTGAATAAATTCACCGCCGGCGAATCGTAAGCCGGAATTTCGAGCGGACGAAGCTCCCCGGTTTGGTGTTTCTATGAGATGAATTTTATCATTATGTTTCTCCTGTAATTTCTTTATTTTCGATACCGTTTCATCGCTCGATCCATCATCCACACAAATAATTTCCATATTTGAATATGTCTGCTGCAACACGGATGTTATGCATTCTTCTACATAACGTTCGACATTATAACAGGGAATTACAACGCTTACGGTCATTCTATCGTCATTTCATCCGAACAATCACCGCTGAAAGATCTCATAATTTACAATCCGGTATTCAACATTATTTCGACAAAACTTCATCATAATACGAAACCAACCGGCGGCTCAATTTATTTATGTCGTAATCGTTTTCAATCCTGGCTCTGCCGGCTTGCCCGAAATCCGGCCACTTTTCCGGGTGATTTATCAAATACACGAGCCGGTCCGCCAGTGCACCGACGTCCCGTTCCGGAACGATAAAACCCGATGTACCGTCTTCTACCAATTCGGGAATGCCGCTGTGATCGGTAGCGATAACGGGTTTTCCCATTGCCATTGCCTCTTTGAGAATATTGGGAATTCCTTCCTGATCGCCGTCGTCTGTCGTAATGCTCGGCGCGATGAGTATATGGATATTTTTTAATAAATCAAGGACTTCAGCGTTTGATTTCCATCCGGCTAATACAACATATTCAGAAAGATTATTTTGAGCGATGAAGTCTTCTAATTCCGGGCGAAGCATTCCCTCGCCAACTATGGTGTACCGCATTCCGTATCCCGCCTGCAATACCTTCTGAACCGCACGGAGCCCGTAAATAATCCCCTTCTTTCCTGTCAATCGTCCGACGGTCGCAACGTGTACAACTCCATCCTGCGGCGCCGGTAAATTCGAAGGATTAAAATCGGCAACATCTATTCCCGAATATAATACCTTAATCTTATCATCGCGACATCCGTTTTCGATCAATGTATTACGAATGGAATTACTGACGGGTAGAAACAGTTCACCTATATCGAAAAGTCGTTTGTATATCTCTTTGTTTCTCTGAAGATCAACGGTTGCATCGTAACCGCGAAACGATATCACGAGTCTCCCCTCAAACGCACCTATATCCATAAACGGTAAAAAAAAACGAGCAACTGATCCGAACTGACAGTGTATAATATCATAGTTCGGTACGGCATGTAATAAATAAAGGACATGAGTAAGATATAACGACGCGGCCGACTTTCCATACCGGAAGATGTTACAGGCGCGGAGTATCTTTTTAATGCCCGGGATACTCTTAAACTCAATTACCAGTTTAGCGATATTATTTATCCTGGTAATTTTACTTTCCGGCATAGAAT
>PWTU01000012.1 GCA_003562775.1 Ignavibacteriales bacterium | reverse complement strand
TGCTTTTTCCCCGTAACGCTTCGACGCTGTTCTTAACCAGATTGATCAACACCTGTTCGATCAATTCCGGATCGGCGGTGACTTCAAGTTTTTTCGGTTCTATCGATGTTTCTACCGTTATGTTACATTCGGTAATCTGTGTTTTCAACAATCGCGTGACATTCGTAAAGATATCCTTTACCGGCGTTATTTGAAACGACGGTTTCGGGATACGTGTTAGATTTCTATACGCATTGACAAAATGAAGGAGTCCCTCGCTTCGTTTCTCAATGGTTTGAAATGCATCGCGAATATCGTCGACAACCTCTCCGGCTATTTCACTTTTAATTAACGAACTCCCGGTTGAGGCGAGCGATGAAATGGGAGTTACGGAATTCATAATCTCGTGAGTAAGTACGCGGATCAGGTTCTGCCATGCCTCCATCTCTTTTTCCTCAAGCTCGCGTCCGATATTTTGGAATGAAACGATCGTATATTGTTCGCCTCCCAGTTTGAATACCGATGCATACACGGCAAGGTGGAAAATATCGTCGCTCGTTTGAATCCTTACAACTTTTTTGCCGCCGTTTCGCAATTCATCGACCGCAACGGCAAGCGGTTTGTTTACCTCTTCAAGTGATTGAATATGGCGTGGAGTAAATCCCGACCGCTGTGTATGTACATTTATAGTACGAAGAAGCTTCTTCGCGGCGCCGTTCATAAGATCGATCTCGCCGTTTTTCCGGAATGCGATCAAACCGATGCCGATATGCTGAACAATCGCCTGCAGATACCAGAATTGTTCTTCCTTTTCCGATCGCTGTTCCTGTATGAAAGCGATGACTTCATTAAAAGCATCGTTTAATTCCTTAAACGATCTGCCCGATGCCCGGGGAGTGAATGTTTGGGAATAATCGCCGTGTCGGATCGCAAGTAAAAAGCGGGAGAGATCGCGGTTGGTTTGATCGACGAACCGGATTAAACCGTATATTTGCAACGCGATCGCCAAACCTACGATGGCGGTTGTCGCGTAGAGGTCCGTTTGAAACAATAAATAGAACAGCAATAATACGGACGCACTGATAAGTACCACGCGAATAATAATATGAAGGCGAAAATGTTTGTAGATCATCGTCAGTCCGTTACCTTCACCGCAATCATTGTCATATCATCGTGCCGGTGGTTGGCGCCGGTGAATGACCTTACATCGTCGGTTATTTTTTGAATCAGTTCATCCGGATCAACCGATGCATTGAGTTGAATCAAATCCATAAGTTTTTTCTCTCCGTATTCCACCCGGTCGTTATTGTATGCCTCGGTAAATCCGTCCGTATAAAAAACAACTACATCCCCGCGCTTGAGGTGGAGCGTATGTTCCTGAAGATTATTTTCAAATACGTCTCCCCGCTCAAGACCGAGTCCGATTCCGTCCGGCCTGATGAGCGACATACGCGCCGGCGCCTGCCGATAATGGATTGCGCAATTATGCCCTGCCCGTGTGCAAATCATCGTTCGTGTTGCCGGATCCAGTATCGCAAAAAACATGGTGACGAAAAACTTCTCGGCAATGGTACCGTATAAAAGATTATTCACTCGGATCAGGATCTCTTTGGGAGAGCCGGTATACAACATTTGCGATTGTATCATACCTTTGGTCAAAGTCATATAAAATGCAGACGGAATACCTTTTCCCGATACGTCGGCGATGATCAGCGCGAGTTTGCCGTCCGGCAGGTGAATGAAGTCGTAATAGTCGCCGCCTACCTCTTTAGCCGGGATACACACACCGGAGATCCGGTACCCGGATATGTGAGGGTTTTCATCCGGCAGCAGCGACTTCTGTATTGTCCGGGCTATCTCAAGCTCCTTTGCCATCCGTTCATGTTCAAGTTCGTTCTGGATATTCTGGAGAGAAACAAGCGTATATTTTTTATCGCCGAGTTTGTATTCGGTGGCATACGCTGCAAGTGTCTGCCGGGTGTTATTGAAAGTTGAAGGAATGAGCGTCGTTTCGCCTGCACGCAACCTGAGTAATATATCGCCGGTTCGATGCTCATCGTTGTTCAGTTTTTTGATGTTTTTTACGTCCCCGATATGCAGCAATCGCTTTGCAGCGGCATTCATCAATGCTATATCCCCGCCCGGCTCAAATGAGATAACGCCCGTTCCGACATGCTGCACAACGGTCTGAAGAAACCGTAAGCTCTCCTCTTTTTCCGAACGAATTTGTAAAAATTGTCCAGTAAAATCCGTAAATGTTTTGTGCAATTGATCGAATGTAGGACCAATCTTCAGAGCGGCAAACGAGGTTGAGTAATCCTCGTGTTTCATCGCCTGGAGAAACCGGTTTAATTCCCTGTTCGTTTTCTCGACGTATCGTATAAGATTGATAACCTGGAAAAGAATCACCGCGCCGATAAGGAACAACGTCGCGATAAACTCGGTCCTGAAATAAAGATACAATGCAATAAACACGGCGACCGCAATCAATACGACCTGAATCGTAACATATATCCGGAATTTATTGTAAGCCATATTTCTCCAGTCGCCGGTACAAAGAAGCGCGCGTCAGACCGAGCTCCTTTGCCGCTTTGCTGATGTTGCCGTCGTATTTGTCGATTGCCTTTAAGATAGTGATTTTCTCGACGTCATCGAGTTTAAAAGATTGAGCGTGTGTTCCATTCTCATGCTGTTCGCTTCGTTGCAAGAGAAAATCCTGCGGCTGCAACATTTCCGATTCGGTCATAATAATCGCCCGCTCGATCGCATGCTGCAATTCCCGGACGTTGCCGGGCCATGAATATTGTTCCAATTTCTTCAATGCAGCAGGGTTGTATCCCTTCACGTTTTTCCGATACCGTTTTGAGTAGACGGAAAGAAAATGTTTCCCCAGAAGCGGTATATCTTCAAGCCGGTCGCGCAGCGGAGGCGCCTGTATTTCTACCGTGTTTATCCGGTAGAGCAGGTCCTGCCTGAATTTATTTTCGTCTACCATCTCGTGAATCGGCATATTGGTAGCACAGAGCAGGCGGATGTCGATCGGGCGCGGCGTGTTCGAGCCCACGCGGTACACCTGACGATTCTGTAATACTGTTAATAACTTTGATTGCTGTTGAAGCGATATATTTCCTATCTCATCGAGAAACAGCGTACCGCCCGACGCGACTTCGAACCGACCTGGTTTGTCCTGCTTTGCATCGGTGAACGCGCCTTTCATGTGACCGAACATCTCGCTTTCGAACAACGTCTCGGTAATGGATCCCATATCGACGCTGATGAACACTTCGTTCGCCCGTTCCGATTGCCGGTGAATTGCCCGCGCTACAAGTTCTTTACCCGTCCCGTTCTCACCGATGATGAGAACGTTCGCGTCCGTCTTCGCCACCTTCTGTATCATACCGAACACTTCCTGCATCGCCGGCGACGCTCCGATCATATCATGGAACGGCTGGTCGAGATCGGCGCTGAGTTGCTGCTGTCGCTGACGCAGCGAATCGATCTTTAATCTTGAACTATGCAATTTTAATGCCGCATGTACGGTTGCGAGCAGTTTCTCGTTTTGCCACGGCTTGGTTATGAAATCCATCGCTCCTTCTTTGATAGCGCGGACAGCCATTTCTATATCGCCGTATGCGGTAATCAGTATTACCACCGCCAACGGATCGATCTCCATAATTTTATTCAGCCAGTGGAATCCCTCCTTCCCGCTCGTCGCGTCCCGGGTGTAGTTCATATCAAGGAGGATTACATCGTAGGATTCATTTGAAAGGAGAAACGGAATCTTTTCAGGTTTCTTCTCGGTGTGAACCGATGCAACGTGCTGTTTTAAAAACATCCTCGCCGCGGTAAGGACGTCTTCGTCGTCGTCGATGATGAGGAGTTTGCCGTGTTTGGGATGCATTTTTTATTACCCGATGATTTTTACCCTTTATTTTTAAACCAAATCCTAAGCACTAATTAACTAAATCCGAAACAATACCAAAATTCTAATGCTTTAATGTCCAAAACAGCACGAATTCAAGTTGTTTTGATCATTTTGGTTTTGATATTTTGAATTTGTTTAGGATTTCGATATTAGGATTTAGGATTTCATCAACTAAAATAATAATATGCGAAAATTCTGTTACTCATTTATGTGTACGGAAACGGACAGTAAATTGTTTCGTTTTCGGACATTTTCCTGCGAATCACAATATTAATATGCAAAAAATTCGCATAATTGCCAATTAAGTACGGAAGTGACAAATAAAAGTATAAAAGAGGTAAAAAATAGTACATAAGTGACAAACGAAAGTACAAAAATGACATTGCACAGCAAATGAATAATTTATAACATTCAAATTATGGTTCTAAGATAATTCATTAACATACTATAATGGAGGAAATCTGCAATGTCTCTGACATATCGTGTTATTACCATTATGACGGTTCTCAGTATAGTACTAACTGCAAATCTCTATGCTGATGACCCATTCAATACCTTGCCATGGATGTTTACAAAAGCCGATGTCTCTCCAAATCTCCTGTATGGAGAATCTGCGCGTGTCTACTCGGTATTGACAAATACCCCAACAACAAAGTCAATTGCATTTGTAAATCTCACCGATAATCTCCACTCACAACGAGGGTTTCGTTTGTTGTATATGGTCGATATGGAAGATGGGAAAACTCACAGAGATGAAGATGATGTAATCATTACTCGCTCGCTCATCATACCGGAAGCGGGGAAACATTCTAACTTGAGCGATTCAAATGTACAGCGATTGATTGTTAGAAGGGAGCGAATCGATATCATTTCGTTGGACGATAGAGAATATGCATGGGTGGGAAATGTATATCGTGATGAGATGCTTGCAGATCAAGTAGGGGATGTTACCATCATTAACAGGAATGGAGTTGTGACAATCGGATCGATCCAAGTTTATGGTGACTTTTACCAAATCCATTCTCTCGGGAATGAAATACATGCTCTTGTTATTTATGACCATAGTAAAATTCCCCGATCAACTGAAACAGATGTTTTACGTTCCTCATGTAATTCCAGCTCTGTAAATAAAATAAACATCGAGGGGGTAGCTGCATTTTCTTCAACTAACCAGGATGGGGAGATGGTTTCATTGAGCTCCAAACCCCGGTGTTTACCTAATTATACACGAGCCCTCGTAATATATACACAGGGGGCAGCTAATTCTGTATCCGATATCAATGCAACAATTTCTGTATCAATACAGGAAACCAATGAAGCGTATTTCAATAGTCATATTAATAATTTGAGGATTGCAGTAGCACAACGACAACAGGTTAGTATTTCATTATCTGGTAACATTAATAATGACTTAAATACTTTAATTAATAACAGTCAAATTCAACAACTCCGAAACCAATATAATGCTGATATAGTAATACTACTAACACAAGAAATATATGGTAATATTAGAGGGGCTGTTTTAGATTTACTCCCTTCGGAAGATGAAGCATATGCCATAGTTGTTGCAAGACATTCGACAGGTCCGACATATACTTTTGCACATGAAGTAGGACATATTATGGGTGCACATCATCATCCTGACGATCCGGGACCTATTAACGACAAATTCAATTATGGATATGGTCATAAATTTTTTGTTTGCGATTTTTGGTTTATCGGTTGTTTGTGGGGAACTAGATATTCAACAGTTGTGGCTTATGATTGGGATTTACAAGGAAGAGAATATACAAATATTAAATACCGTGGTGAGTCGACCGGGCAGATACTTCGTGACAATGCGCGGGTTCATAGAGAAACAGCCCATATCGTTTCCGATTATAGAGACCCCAATGAGCTTCGCACATCGATTTATGCATATCCGGGGAATGCACCCGGTGAATATACATTCACCGCAGATCCATGCGGCGGCATTGGAAGTTACAGCTATGAGTGGAGAATTAGTTACGGAGACCCGTTCAATTATGGACAGATTGTAAGCACTGCATCCTCATTCACCACACTCTTGCCATCCGGCGATAATTATGTTAAATTAACAGTATATACATCGAGCGGTCAGGAAGCCGTCTCAGTAAGATATATATGGGTAACCGATCCCGGCTGCGAACCGTGGATTATCTGTGAACCACATTCGATAGCGGAAAAACCGGAAGATTACGATAAATCGAGTGATATCTCCGCTGCTGTAGTAACGGATTTTAAAATATATCCGCCGTTTCCGAATCCGTTTAACCCATCAACGGAGATACGGTTTACTTTGCCGGTTGATGTTCATGTTACATTGACTGTCTATGACTTATTGGGTCGTGAAGTGGCTCGATTGGTTGATACTTATCTGAATGCAAACATCCATCAAGTCAGCTTCAATGCTTCGCATTTGCCAAGCGGATCATATATAATCCGGATGCAGGCGGGTAACTTTATATCATATCAGCGGGTTTTATTAATGAAATAATGAGAGGATTTGACGTTATGACTACATGGATACATACAATTTTACTTCCCTTCCTCGCTCTTATATTTTTTGGTTGCGGGATACTGAACAGCGATGACAATGATAATAATGGAATCGATCAATATTTTCGATCAAATTTAAATGGAGAGGAGTGGACTGTATTTCCACGTGCTACAGTTGACAAAGAATTAACTGATTTAGCAATCTGGGGTGAGAAGTTATACCCGGATTATTGGAGGGAAACATTATCAATTCGTTTAAGGTTTATCGGACCAGGAAAATATGACATGGTCTGGAGAAGAGCGGATGATTATGATGGAATATCAATCGGCGCATTCTATAGTGAAGCGGATTACGATGTTGGAATAGCGAGGTATTATGCTCGAACCAATGATACTACCAACTTTATGGAAATTATCTCATACGATGAGGAGAGTAGAATAATAGAAGGAACATTTCACTTAACATTGGTTATTGAAGAAGAATGGGAAGAAAAAGTAAAGCGTTGGGAGGAACTTGGTATAAACTATCCAAAACGCCGCCGTCCCGATACTCTATTCTTTATCAACGGGAGATTTAGAGTTTTGGTAGAAGAGCGTTGGTGGAATTAAAAATTTACCATTATAAATTGAAATAATAAGAAGAGTAAGCACGATGAATACATTCATACAACATATTATATTTCCTTTCATTGCTTTCATATATATGGGTTGCGGGATACTGAACAGCGATGACAACACTAACGAAGAGCAATATATTAAAGCAATATTGAATGGTGAAGAATAGGAAAGTAAACCAGTAGCGAGTTTAATTCATGAAAATTACATCAACCGTTTGAGTCTCGTTGGCACTTTACATTACCCTGATTATTGGAAGGAAGTATTATTAATTCCAGTACATTTTATTGGGACTGGAGAATATGATTTAAATCAAAGAACAATAGAAGAATCCAGTGAAACGTATGGAGGTGTGATAGGTGCTATCTTTTTAGAGGAAGATTTTGACGTAAATATTGCGAGATATTATCCTCGCAGTGATCCACAAAATGTGATGGAGATAGTAGCGTATGACTCAACAACAGGCGTGATGGAAGGCACATTCCAGGTTACCTTTGTTATTCAAGATGACTGGGAAGAAAGAGTTAAGAAGAAAGAGTTAAATGGTGAAAAGAGCACGGCATTACTCCGCCTGAACGGCGACGCCCCGATAAGCTCTCCTTTACCGAGGGGAGGTTTAGAGTAGGAGTAGAGGATCTAAGACAGTGAAGCTGCTCTGAGGGTTTCTACTCCATAATTATTGTATTTTCAAGGTGTAATCCCTGCTGCTTCATATGCAAGTATCGAAGCGTTTGGCAAACATACACGGGTATTCTTGTCCATTTAATACAGATTCTTTCATTTAATCTTTTCCTAAATTATATCTCCATTTATTTTAATATCCCTATCACATACCCATCTAAGTGTACGGAAACGGACAGTAATTGTTTCATTTTCGGACATTCTCCTTCGAATCACAATAATAATATGCAAAAAATTCTCATAATTGCCAATAAATAAAATTGGCATTGAAATTGATTCTTTAATTGATAAACCCAGTCCTTTAAGCACCAGGGAGTGCAGGATCATGGCATACATTTCCATCTCTTATACAAAAAATGCCGGAATTTCGGGAAACCGCTCAACCAGGCAATTTTTTATTAGCTTGAATAATCACGCTGAGGTACCTGCACAGTATCGCATAAATATAAAAACGGCGCTGTGATGATCAGAACAAACGCAGGGATTGATCGTGAAAGCGTATATACTGAAACGCGGGAATAGTGAATTTAATTTAGAGACCGAGCTTATTAAATACGGTTTCTCGGTTCGAATAATCGACGATATCGAACATTTTAATTCATACGGACTATTCGACGCTCACTGCATATTTGCTCCATTATTTTTGGGAAACAAGTGTATCCTTCCGGTTTTAAGAAAATTATCGGATTCACTTCCGGGCACAACCATATTTATTTACCACAACAAAAACGACCTGTGTCAGGTTGATTATTGTATTGAAGAAGAATCGCGTTTTGTCTTGGTGGATATGTCTTCAAAACAAACTGTACCTTCGATTATAGCCGACGCTCAAATAATGAATGATTTTTATACTAAGATTTCTTCATCGGGCTTGTATCTCGAATCATCGACCATCCTCAATAAAAAAGCACTAACATATATACTCCGTAATTTTAAAAGAATAACAAATAACGATGTATATCGCTATGTTAATCCACCGAAAAGTGAGGCAGTTTTTTATAGAGATTTTAAAAAGGAATGCGGAATCACTATTCATAAACTAATTTATTCACTTCGTTTTGAGTACGCTGCTTATCTCGCCCGTAAATCGGATTTATCGATGGGACAGGTAGCCGACGTTTGCGGTTTCCAATATCACCAGTTTTCAAAACTATTTAAAAAATATCACAATAAATCGTTTATATCATATCGAAGAATATGATTGTCTACGCCCTAAGGTACGGAAGTGACAAATAAAAGTACAAAAGAGGCAAAAAATAGTACGGAGGTGACAAACGAAAGTACGTAAGTGACATTGCACAATTATTGAGAATTCTCTAACATCAAAATATAGTCTTATATTAATCGGTAAAGCACAACATAAAGAATTGATGAGAGAGATGTTCTTATTTAACATAAAATATATTTGTGCATTAATATTCGAGGGTTTTTCAGTGAAAACCAACTGCTTGGATGAGTATTATGTAGGTTTTACTTAGCTTGAAGTAAAATGTTTGTTTCAACAACATTTCTAAAAACATATTAATAAAAAACATGAGAGGTGATCAAAATGAAAACCAGTAAATCATTAGCATTACCCGACATAGAACCCTTGAAAGAAAGCGAAGAAGGGCAGTTACAAAGTGGGTTTTCGAATTCATTAAGTCCGGGGCAAATATTAGGTGCTGGAGTATTAGATTATAAGTGTACTAATAATTGCCATGGAGGGAACTGTGTTAAAGGATGCGGTTCCGAGGTTGAAGCCGATTAAAAAAAAGGTGATCGCCACAGGGCGATCACCTTTTTTCATATCGTGGTTATACGAGCATCACATTTCTAAATATATTGTTAATTTGATATATCAATCATTACACAAAATAATATGAAAGGATCTTAAACATGCATAAAGGATTTTTAAACTTCCCTTTGCTTAGAAAAGACGAGGGGGGGAAATTACTGGGCGGCTTTTCTTATGCTCTTTCCTCCAATAGTACGCAGGTTAGCGAGAGAGAAAAATCAGGAAAATACAATCCAAATTGTCAGGGAGGTAATTGTAAAGCCGGCTGCGGCGCTGGGCAAAAGGATTATCCAAAATGGAAGAATAGTAGGTGTTCAAACAATTGTAAGATGAATTGTGGCTGTTAGATTTTTATAATAACATTTAATGTTTTGATAATTTTTTTCAATAACGGATTGACGGAAGAGCAGAGATTCCGAGAAATCTCTTGAAAATATCGTGATTCGAGCTCTTACTCTCCAAGCCGATTAGAAATCAATTTTAGCGTAATAGATGGGAGTAAAATAGTATGAACTACAAGTACAGTATATTCAATTCGATAGTACCCTATCAGGAAATATACGCTTTATTTAATTCTTTCAGCGGTAAGGTTATTTTTATAGAGCCCGCTTTACGAGAGATATTGCAGAAAAGCATTCAAAACGATGTAAACGAGTTACGACAGGTTCATCCTGCTTTCTATAAACATTTGTACGAAGAAGGTTTTTTAGTAGATGAAAGGTATGATGAAGTGGATGCCGTGAAAAGATTATCGAAATCTATAGATGAAGACGAGTCCAGCTTTTTACTTATCATTAATCCTACGTTGAATTGTAATTTTCAGTGTTGGTACTGTTACGAATCGCATATCAGAGGTTCACGACTAAGTCCAGAGATAATTCGACGAATCAATGCGTTTATCACTACAACTGCAAACAGGAATGAAATGAAGATGTTGTCCATCTCTTTTTTCGGCGGGGAGCCGTTACTGAATTTCAAAAGGGATAACATTCCCATCTTGGAACATTTTAGGAAAACTTTTGCAGTACGCGATATTGACTACTCAATTAGTTATACAACAAATGGCTATTTAATTAATGGATACTTTATAAATTATTTCACCTCGAATAATCTCAAATGTTCGTTTCAGATTACACTCGACGGATGCAAAGATGATCACGATAATGTCCGCTATGTCAATAACAAAAAAGGGTCTTATGATAAAATTATAGAAAATATAAAAGTTCTCATTCATAATAAGTTTCCGGTAACCCTGCGCATCAATTATACAGCAGAAAATATTGAAAATATATATAAGATTGCAGGGAATTTAACTGATATCGAAGTTCCGCTACGGAAAAAATACTTGGTCTTCGACTTTCAGAGAGTCTGGCAGGACAAAAATAAAAGTGTAGATATTCAAAATGTTTTACTGCGTAATGTAAATATTATAAGGGAAAGAGGATTTGATGTGGTTTTGCGGGCATATACACCAAATAATGTTGTAGATTCTTGTTACGCGGATAGGTGTAACAGCGCTGTCATTAATTACAACGGAGACATTTTTAAATGCACGGCAAGGGATTTTACAAAGGCAAACCGCGAGGGATTTTTAAACGAGTCCGGAGAACTTGTATGGGAGAATGGCAATTTTGAAAGAAGAATGAATGCCAAGTTCAAAAACAAATCCTGCCTAAGCTGCCGTATTCTTCCGTTGTGCAATGGAGGGTGCTCTCAGCATGCCCTTGAACATTATGGGAAAAATTACTGCATCTTTAGCTGGGACGAGTCAGAAATAGATAATGTCGTCACAAACAAAATTGAGGAAATGGTCAATGCACACCAGGCTACCGTTTAAATTTTATCCTCAACTTGAGAGTGTGGATTGCGGTCCTGCCTGCATTGCAATGCTCTCACATTATTACGGGAAGAAATTATCATTGGATACGGTTAAAAGCTTATGCTCAGTTACCCGCCTGGGCGTTTCCGTACAGGATCTGCTGGAAGGCATGCGTCATATCGGATTCCAATCAAATGCTTATAAAGTTAATCTTGAAGAATTAGAACAATTTCCTCTGCCAGTCATTCTCCATTGGAAACAGGACCACTTTGTTGTTTTATATAGAATAAAAACAATTCGAAACAATGGTCAAGTTAAAAAAACATATAAAATTGCAGACCCATCCTACGGCAAAGTTTCCATCTCTGCGGAGGTAATGCAGAAGGAATGGATGGGCGCAAGCGATAAGGGAGTTGCACTTGCTGCTATTCCGTCCGATACTTTTCATTTGCCCCTCATATCAAATACCAATGGCAGCGAAACTAAACCACAGTGGCGTTATCTGAAACCGGTATTTGACTTTCTATCTAAACATAAGAGTACATATATCCTCTCCATCTTTTTAATTGGAGTCGGTATGGTAGCCAACTGGCTTATGCCGTTTGTGCTTCGAAAAACAATTGACGATGCTATTGTAGGTCAGCAATTAGATGTCCTGTGGGCATTGCTACTGGCACAGTTAGGGTTGTTCTTGGGAAGCTTCATTGCGGAATCGATAAGCGATATATTCCTGACGAAACGGAATTTTTCCCTGATGATTTTGTTTAAAAACGATTTTTTGCAGAAGCTTATTCGACTGCCCGTATCGTATTTCGATACAAGACTAAATGTTGAAACACTGCAGAGATTGGAAGACCAGGAGAGGATACAGCAATTTCTTACCTGGAAAGGTATAGAATTTATATTCAATGTCGCCAATCTAATAATTTTCAGTACCGTCCTCTATATAATGAGTCCGTTTATTTTTACAATTTTTGTCATGTTTAGTGTTTTATCGATTATATGGGTGAGTTTATTCTTAAGAAAACGGGCAATTCTGGAATACAATATGTTTTTGCGAAAATCGGAAGACAGCGGCAATCTCTATGAATTCATAATGAATATGCCGGAAATTAAGGCGAATTTAGCCCAAAAAAATATTATAAATAGAATATTGCTCACACAGGAGAAAATAAATACACTGGAATTGCGAAATTTGTTTTTGAATATGTATCAACTGTGGGGAAGTAATGTCTTTTCAAAACTTACTAATCTTGTCGCTATAGGATTTTGCGGCTATCTCATTGTGCAAGGGCAATTGACATTGGGAACACTTACAAGTGTTACCTATATATTAGGACAACTATCAAGACCCGTACAGCAAATTTTATATCTCATGCGGGACGTACAATCGGCAAATATATCCAACAAACGCGTTGCAACCGTATATAACAACAAAGATGAAAAACCCACGGATGGAGCGTTACACACAATTTCTACTTTTGACGAGTTATTATTCGATAATGTTAGTTTTAAATATCCGGGAAGTTTTAACCCGTATGTGCTTCACGATATATCGTTCGAAATTTCAAAAGATAAGGTCACCGCCATCGTGGGTCCAAGCGGAAGCGGTAAAACAACAATACAAAAGTTAATTCTTTCATTTTATAATCCATCGAAGGGGCATGTCTCTCTTAATAATAGAAATTTATCGGAATACGATGTTGATATGTGGCGAAATTGCTGCGGTATTGTAATGCAGGACGGTCAAATATTCAACGGCACGATAGCAGAAAATATTGCATTATCGGATAGTACTCCCAATAACAAAAAAATGGAAGAGGCGGCACATACGGCCTGCATAAGTGAGTTTATCGCTTCCCTCCCTATGGGTTATCATACCAAGGTCGGCAGTGTAGGCATTCAGCTCAGCGGCGGACAAAAACAACGATTATTAATAGCAAGAGCGATATATAAAAATCCACAAGTACTGCTGCTCGACGAGGCAACAAGCTCGTTAGATGCAAATAATGAAAAGGAAATAATGGAAAATCTTAAAGAATTCTTCAAAGGAAGATGTGTGCTCATAATTGCTCATAGATTAAGCACCGTTAAAAATGCGGATAATATTATAACCATCAAAAACGGCAGAATTGTTGAAACCGGCTGCCACGAAGAACTTACCATCGAACGGGGATATTACTACGAACTGGTTAAAAATCAATTGGAACTGGGGACGTAAGGGACACAAATTATCTTTTCATTTGTGTCTAAAAGGATATTTTGCACTATCTTCGGGATTCAAGCTTACATATTATATTTAGTTATCCACATTTCTTGTAAGGGCGATTCATGAATCGCCCTTACAAGAATGACTTTCAGACGACCCCTTCATTTTTATTTGACAAAAACAAGAATCACCCCCACTGTCCGTTTCCGAACACCACTGTCCGCTACTGTGACACTTATTCGAGTTAAAGTTTGAAAACTCTTTCAAAAATCACTAAAATATCCTTTGGCACGTAAATTGCTTGATATATTTTCAAAGGTGCATTGGGTTCCCAATTTAGGAGTATCAATACCATGCTCAAAAACTACCTTATCACTTCTCTCCGAAATCTCAGGCGAAACAAACTGTTTTCGTTAATTAACATCACCGGGCTTTCGATCTGTATTTCAGTGAGTATTCTTTTATTTATCTGGATTAAAGATGAACTGAGTTATGACCGGTTTCACGAAAAGGTAAACCAAATATACCGCCTCGGATGGAACGCTCAAGTAGACAGTG
>PWTU01000233.1 GCA_003562775.1 Ignavibacteriales bacterium | reverse complement strand
TGAGGTTTTGTTGCATTAAAAGTTTACAATGGTTTTTAATCGCTAACAAATAATAGCAGTAAGATTATATATATCTGAATTAAGTAAATTTAAGATTGCAAATGTATCAAATTAGAAACAATATGAACTTGTGTAATATAGACTTAAGACTTTTTCGATTGATACTCATAGTACTGTTTTTTCATCCTTTGCTTATATTAGCTCAAGGAAATATAGATTATAAAAGTTTGGTAGCAGAAAACGGAAGTACCAGTGAGTTTCCGACGCATTATCCATACGGTACACATGGTCCTTATATTGTATACAATAAAGTATGGGTTTTTTACTCAGATGGTGAATATGCAATTTGGAAAACAAAACAAATAGACGAGGGTGGAGAATGGGATGAAGGTAGTTATGTGTTCGATGTTACTGAAGCCAGATATTTTAATATGGCTTTTGACGGGGAGTATTTTCATTTCATCCGAGCTCTTGACGGAGACCTGAAATATCTTCGTGGTAAAGCAAATCCCGATGGAACAATTAACTTCGATCCCGAAGTCACCGCATATAGTGATCCGGTATGGAAAATCAGAATTACTGAAGGAGTTGTATTACCACGCCATTTCTCCATTTATGTCGATAGTGAAAAAAAAGTTTGGGTTGCAGTAAAAGTTGGAGACGGAAATGAAAAAACATCTAATTTTAAGCCAATCGCGTTATCATCTATTGCGGACGATGGGCCGTGGATCTCCCGAAGTGGCTTTCCTGTGGATTTAGCTCCTGCGTATGGTATTAGAGGAAATGGTAGAGCATTAAACATAATTGAGATAAGTTCAGGTAATATATTATATAGTTGGGCAAATGATCGTGAGTCCACTAGCCATCCGGATCAAGGTATTCGTACACGTTTGTGGTCTGATGGTATTTGGGGTGAAATCGAAATTACTGGGTTATCTTATCATCCAGCAGCGTCTTCATTAGTAGTTCCGGAGCCCGGTATTGTTATTTTAAATAGTCAAACTGAGGTTGCGAAAAGAACTAGCAATGGAACTTGGTCAGGTATTAATCCGGAAGGGATGATAAACTCATTCTATAATTCTTTATCAGCGTATGATGGTAAGGTCAGATTGTGGGATTACGCAAACGGAGTTATTCGCTACAAAGAAACAGAGGACAATGGTGAGACGTGGGCAACTATTCATGAAAAATGGGATGCCTCGGACATTCTACATTTTAGTGCATCTCATTCCCATGGCAGTAACGGTGATCACCATTCAATATTATGGTCTAAAGGAGCTAATCCATATGACGTAGTGATGGGAATTGAGGGAGAGTACGCCTTGCAGGCACCACCAGCACCCCTCCTTGTAAATCCCACAAATGGAGCGCCTGATGTATCAAATAATCCAACATTAATCTGGGAAAATATTGACTTAGCAATAACATATAATCTTGAGGTATCTGAAAACTCCGATATGTCGAATCCGGTAGTGAGTGAAACCGGTATCATAGATACAATGACATCCGTATTGCTTGAATATAAAACAGAATACTTCTGGCGTGTACGTGGTGAAAATAATGCCGGAGAGGGTGATTGGTCGGCGGTATGGAGTTTCACAGCTATCGAGGAGAAACCTGAAACACCTGTCCTCGCTACACCGGTAGATGGTGCACAAAATATTATTGTCGATACAGTCTTTGCGTGGGATGAGGCAGAACGGGCTGAAAGTTATCTTATACAAATTTCCGTTGATCCTGATTTTACAGCGATAGAATTTTCGCAACAAGGTATTACTGATACTGAGATTGAAGTCACTGGTCTATCTCACGAGACAACTTATTACTGGCGTATTGCTGCCGTGAACTCCGGCGGACAGACCGATTGGTCGGATATATGGAGTTTTACAACAATTGTTGCCACAGCCGATGCACCGCTTCTCGTCTCTCCCGGCGATGGTGCGGAAAATATTGCTGTAGATACTATGCTTGTGTGGGAAGAAACTGAGGGGGCGGATAGTTATAATATACAGGTTTCAAAAGCTAATGATTTCTCTGATTTTGTTGTTGAAGAAGATAGTCTCAGTGGTTTAAGCTACGATATCGACGGCCTTGAAAGCCTGACAACATATTACTGGCGTGTAAGGGCAGCTAATAAAGCAGGGTATAGTAACTGGTCCGAAGTATGGAGTTTCACGACATACGACATAACTTCGGTACGAGAACTGGCAGATAATATTCCCGATAAATTCAATCTCGAACAAAATTACCCGAACCCGTTCAACCCGGCAACCACCATCCGGTTTGCGATACCGGAGGCAGCTGCGGTTCATTTAGAGGTATACAACATGCTCGGACAACGGGTGGCGACTTTGATCAACGGTGAACACTACACAGTTGGTACCTACGAAGCAACATGGGATGCCCGTGACGATACCGGTAATGAGGTTTCAAGCGGTTTGTACATATACCGAATCTCGGCCGGCGACTACGTGAACGTGAAAAGAATGTTATTCATGAAGTAACCGGGTCTATATTTCTAAAATAAGCGGGCCGGAGATATCCGGTCCGCTTTTTTTGTGATGGAAGCAGGAAATAAAAATTTTTCGGTGTTGAGCTTTCATTTGAAAGACACACCCCCGCTAACACACAGGCTCGCACACCCCCTCTTGTAGAGGGGAGTTCCTCGCGCGTGCCTTGAAGGTCGATGAGGCTTTGTGCGGCTGTTCCCCTCTTGAAGCCTGTACGCCGTTTTCTGGCGTAAGGGGTTAGGCCTGTCCCGTGTTATTTACGGGAGGTGTGTGTTTAAAAAAAACAGAAATATAAAATTTTTCAGCATGCAGCTTTCATTCAAAACAAACCCGAAAAAATCGAACCAGTCCAACAGTAAAAATAAATTTGTACCCTACAGTCTACCCACCGATCTATCCACCGAAGTCTTGACGTAGGTGGAAGCTCTTCTTTAGCGTAGGTGAGCACCCAGTACACTATAACCTATAACCTATCACCTATCACCTGTAACCTCTCACCTGTCCGTCACGAATTCTTTCACTTTCGCAATCAATAACGAATCGTGCTTTCACCTGTGACCCTTGACACACGTGCTTTTATAAAACTTGAAAATGTTGTATCTTTAAACATCTATTTCCAATAGATAAATATTAATGTAAACAAACATTTGGTCTCGAATGAACCCGGCTAAGATTATTAAGGTTTTC
The DNA here is from genome assembly GCA_003562775.1 of Ignavibacteriales bacterium. Classification (GTDB taxonomy): domain Bacteria; phylum Bacteroidota; class Ignavibacteria; order T3Sed10-11; family T3Sed10-11; genus T3Sed10-11. The sequence continues at coordinate 601 of PWTU01000233.1, read as the reverse complement.
CTGCTGACGCTTCTATCCGGTCTTTTCTCATTATCATTAGCAGCGAATACTACATATTTTACCTTCACATCGCAAACCGGCAACAGCGCTACCATTGGTGTTCCGCTGGATGCAAATCCGAATGTCGACGGAGAACTTCTTTCTCCCGGTGATGAGATTGGTGTGTTTACTCCTGACGGTCTTTGTGTTGGCGGTGTCGTGTGGAACGGCGAGACAAGCGTGGGGATCACCGTGTGGGGAAATAATTCTATGACCGATTCGGTCGACGGGATCCGGGCAGGTGAGGAGATCCACTACCGTATCTGGCGACACGAAACGGATACCGAGATCAAGGTCGTCGAGGTCGAGTATCTGCTTGGTGACGGCATATATCAACCGCAGGGTATTTACCGGGTCGCGTCGATTGCTGCGTATAAGCCGCCCGGCGAATCAGAAGGTATATATCCCGAAGATAATGCGACGGGCGTCTCCCTGGAAGTGGAATTTATGTGGGATGAGGCTTCCGGCGCCGACTCGTATGCATTACAACTGAGTACGGTTTCAAATTTCTCTACCTTTGTCATCAATGAAGAAAATATCGATGCTACGCAGTATACCGTTT
>PWTU01000376.1 GCA_003562775.1 Ignavibacteriales bacterium | reverse complement strand
TTTTAGTGGAATCCTTTGTTTTTTTATCGGCGTTTTGTTTCAGTTCCTTACGTAGTTTATTGAGAAGTGTATTCATTTCAGTATTAGAAATGTTATTGCGAGATTTAAACTATGTCAATGCTTTAATTAATCTGAGACGCAAAAATAATATACAAAAATATTTTTATTATCAATACATATCACCTTAAAGCATTTGCTGCAATTTCACCAACAAACGGAAGCTTATACATTTCGCCTCCATACGCTTTGACCAGCATGAATATCCAGACAAACAACCCGACCAGACCTAATAGAACCGATACCATCATGCCGTAATATGGAATGAAAAATAATATCCAGCGAAGCACAAACAAGGTACCGAAGAAAAGAACCGATTGAAACGCGTGAAAGCGGACGTATCTGCTCCGCCGCTCCAGTATCAGAAATAAAATACCGGTTACGAACCCAAGAAGATAGCATAATGAACCGGCAGTGTTCGGTCGAATGCCAAGTGTAGTATTTTGATTTTCCGGTTTTATTTTGTCTTATACCTGTCTTTCTGTGCGAAAAAAGTCACATCGGCATAACCCGCATAAATTCTTCCCGAGTGCTTAACGCCCGGCGGAATATAATAACAGTCACCTTTTTTAAAGGTACGCATTTCTCCTTCCATGAGTATATCGATCTTTCCGTTAATAACAACCCCCCACTGAGCTTCGTGGGAGTGCTCGGGGAATTCGACATCCTCGCTGAATTCCCAGAATACAATTTGATGATCCTCTCCCTGCGATAGATAAGCTGTGCATCCTTTCAACGGTACGTTGGCTTTAGGCAGTTCAGTTATCGGAGCAGAAAATGTTGATCGAGCCATATTAACCTTTCGTTTATTATTATCCTTATCTATGCAATTCCTTCTCTATAATCCGTTTCACCGTTTCAAGCACCGGATCCCTGCCTTTTAATATATCCAATCCCGTGACCGGAACTTCGATATCGGGTTGAACTCCCTCCATAACATACGATGGGTCACCGCCCGGTCGAATAAAGAATTTCATCGAAGCGCCCGCGGCAATCGACGAGTTCGGAAGTGTTATAATTGCTACATCGCCGAACGTGGTGGGAATTCCACCCGTCTCCTCACCGACAAGTGTTCCGATCTCAAAATCTTTAAGAACGGCGGCAAAACCGGATGCGGTTGAGAAGGTTCTGTTCGAGATAAGACAAAAGATCTCGCCGTCAAAACGAGTTTGACGACCGGGAGGACGGGATGGTTCGCTTCCCGGATATTTCACCACAGACCCCACATCATGATATCCAAATGCGGGCGATTGGGGAAGAACGAATCTTGATATCTTAATATGTGCGCCTCCAAAAAACCGATACGGTTTATCGGTAATATAACTTAACAGCGTATCTGCGAATGCCGAGTTACCACCGCCGTTATGTTGTAAATCTATAACAACATATTTATACCGCTTTTCCTGGATCGTTGCAAATGATGAACGGAAAAAACCGGGAAGATGAACCCCGAACTGATTAAAACGTAACACAGCGGTGCTCAACTCAGGCAATTCGATTAACTCCGTCACGATTCCCGGTGTCGTACCGGTCGCCTCTTCCATCGTACGCCAATCGATACCATCGACAACATATGTTGCAGCAGCGCCGTCAACACTCCGAACCGTGACTTTGAACGGCGGTTCGATACCGGCAATCTGATAAATTAATTGATGAAAGTGATTCTCGATCTGACTCAAACGGAAATGACGGAGTTCTCCGCTCCTGTATTGCTCAAGATATGCAAGAAGTGTATCCATCTCACGGTCATTAATGGAGAGTATCTTATCACCCGGTGAAACCGGCGCTTTTGACATATTTTGTTCGATATAGACACCCTGACGGGTTATCAGGACCGAAAACGGAAAGAGGACCGGCTCGCCCGAGAAACGATTATAATTCCAATCTCCGATTGGTAAGAATAATCCCGTATGCCCATCCTGGATTTTTGCAACGAAACGCGCGACCGGTTTCCAGAATTCCACATCGGTCATTTCTTCCTGTATCGAAGCATACAGATGTTCCTTTTCGGAACGAAATTCGCTCTCGGGAAAAGAGGCATAAGGATCCGGGTGAACTTCGTATATAAACGCAAACAAGGAATCGAGATCTTCTCTCATTTCTTCTTTAGTCAGCGTTTTTCCCCGGTCAACATATACAGTATATATTCCGAATCCCCCGCCGGGAAAAAACCTTTGCAACGAGATTTCAGTGCCGTTCCTCCACACAAGTATTTCTATATCCGAACCGGCAGCGGTTTCCCGTTCTGATCTGAAATCGGTGTTGGAATGAATCGGTACACCGTTAATTGAAAGAATGGTGTCGTTTTGTTGTAGGCCGAGCGAGTCTGCAAAACTATCCGGCACCACACCGGTTACGACACACCATGGTGCATCAGTTTCCGGGAACTGTATAACATAATCCTGCCCTGATACCACCAACAATGGGAAAAAAACAAGTATCCCACATAGCAGGAAATGAAGTTTCTTAATTTGAGATTGCATGATTTTCTCCTTTAATGAAAGCTAAATGAACCATTGTTGGTTCTGTAATCTTTTATGCGATTACTCAGCCAATCTCTTCTGTACCTCTGCGACATACTTATCGGGATCGGGTGGCGTAATCGTCACGTACTTCAGTAAACCCGTTTTCTTTTTTATAGTAACAATATCCCATACTTTAAATACAGTCCACACTTCTACAATTTTCCACGTAAATCCTCTATAGATTCCCTCAATATTCGAAAACGGGATATGCCGCAGGCGAACATTCAGAAACCGAATCGATACGCCGGTATCCGTGATATGATAAGTAAGTATTGAAAGACACATTATATTTTCGATCCGTTCATATCTTAAATTGATTCATTTAGTAATTAGTCAAATCTAATCGCTTGCAATATTTTCCAATCGCTCAAACGATTCACGAATTCGTTTCTCAGCATATGGTACAGGTTGATATGTCAAATTATACTGTGAATGCATCACTCTGAAATCAGAGCCGAGGGAAAGTACACGTTTGTATGCAGCAATCGCTTCCTGCCGCTGCCCGAGCAAGTCGAACATATGTCCCTGCCAGACTAAACAGATCGATAACTCATTGTCTCTATTTTCGCCTGATGTATTCTCAATAACTTTTTCCATTTCCTTAAAAGTCACCAGGGCATTTTGATATTCACCGACATCATAAAACGCAAATCCAATACGTAGAAAGTGCATCGGAGATGTGAGTTCTGTAAGAACGTCCAATGTAACAGATTGTGATATACGTTTGCTCGAGTTTCTGCCCCAACCCGATGTGCGAATCACATAGTCCGGCAACGTATCACGCTTCGCAACTTCTGCCCGCCATTCAATCTGATACTCCTTCCAGCGAGCAATTTCATAATCAGGGATTTCAGTAAGCGACTCGAAGAAGCGCTGCAACTCGCTGAAGAATTCATCCGGTTGATCGGCAAACGGACTATGTCCCGCCCGTTCAAATATAACCATCTCGGCATTTGGATGATTATTGTGAATTACTTCAGGTTTATCGGTATTCCAGGTAAGATCCCACTTGCCCTCGAAGATGAGAGTCGGTACGGGAAAATGTTTAAAGGCACACTCGAGATCAAGGGGGTACATACTGCCGATTATACCCTCCCGGAATGCTCTGTCATGTATCCATTCATACAGTGCAAGTTCGGCAATGCGTTCCTTTGATGGTCGGTAAAAGTTCTGCCGCTTCCAGTCGCCGTTTAAATATCTGTTGAATATTCTTTGTTCGCGGGTAAGG
>PWTU01000363.1 GCA_003562775.1 Ignavibacteriales bacterium | reverse complement strand
CGACCTCGCCCTTCCCGGGACCGTGGATGGGCTGAACGCTCCTCTCGACATCCGAGATGAGGAGCACACGAATGGAAGACCCCAGACGGCGCGAGATCGCGCTGTTCCGCTACGGGCTGATCCGTGAGGCAGCCGACCCGGGCTTGTCCCCTGCGCAGCGTGGCCGGCTGGTCCGAGCTCTGGCCGGCAAGGAGCATCGGGGTCCGGACGGTGAGTGGAAGATGGTGGGCCGCTCCACGTTGGACCGTTGGATCCGTAGCTATCGGGCGGGCGGGTTCGATGCGCTGGTCCCTGCCCAACGTCGACACCGGCCGGTGTCCGATGTCGAGCTGTTGGATCTGGCGGTCAGGCTCAAGCGGGAGAACCCGGCGCGGACCGCGACCCACATCGTGGAGCTGCTGGTCACTGAACTGGCCGGCCAAGGCCGGCAAGTCCCCTCGGATCGGACCGTGCAGCGCCATTTCGCCCGGCTGGGCTTGAACGTCCGGCCCGATGGCAGACCGCCGGAGGCGTTCGGCCGGTTCGAAGCCGCCAACGTCAACGACCTGTGGGTTGGGGATGTCGCGCACGGCCCGAAGGTCAACGGTCGCAAGGCGCTGCTGTTCGCGTTCATGGACGACCACTCGAGGCTGATCGTGGGTCACCGGTGGGGCCGGCACGAGGACGTGCTGCGCCTCGAAGCGGCGCTGCGGCGCGGCCTCGCGTCCCGGGGTGTTCCGGATCGGATCTATGTTGATAACGGTTCGCCGTTCGTTTCGCATCAGCTGCAACGCATCTGTGCGGTGCTCGGGATCCGGCTCGTGCACTCACGTCCCGGCCGGCCTCGCTTAACCGGCTAACCAGGGTCTGGGGGTGGGGCCAGTTCGGGCTGTCACGACGAAGCAGGTGCTGTCCTCCGGGAGGCTTCGCAGACGTTGTGTCGGGGGTGCTTGCTTCGGGGTGAGGCATGTGCGATACGTCTGTCTCATGGATGAGGAACCGGACTTGCGGGTCGAAGCGGCCGATGGGGGCTGGTCGCTGGTGGGCTTGGAAGCGGCGGGGTTCGGGCTGGTCAACGACTTCCTGGGCTATCTCGCCGATCGGCGCTACTCGCCGGCGACGGTGCGGGCGTACGCCTTCGACCTGCTGTCGTGGTGCCGGTGGCTGGTGGCCGAGGACCTCACGCTCGACGAGGTGTCCACCGACGTGCTGCTGCGCTATCTCGCGGCGTGTCGCACGACGGTGCTGCCGGGGCAGGCGTCAAACGTGTTCTCGATCGCTGATGGCCGCAACGTGGGTTACGCACCCGCGACGGTCAACCGGCGGCTGGCGGCGATCTCCGGGCTGTTCTCGTTTCGGGCGATGCGTGAGCCGCAGCGGCCAAGTCCGGTGCCGGCCGGCAAGGCAGCGCGGACGACGTCCAAGGCTGAGCGTGCCGGGATGTTGGGGCATCTGGCTACACCCAAGCCGCGGTCACGGTTGCGGGTGCGTGAGCCGCGACGTCTTCCTCGTGGGTTGGAGCGTGACGAGGTGGTCGCGCTGCTTGACAGCCTGCGAACGTGGCGGGACCGTTCGATCGCGGGGTTGATGCTGCTCTCGGGGCTGCGCAGCTGCGAGGTGCTGTCGCTGCAGGTCCGCGATGTGGACATCGCTACACGCTGGGCGCGGGTGGTCGGCAAGGGCGACAAGGAACGCCGGGTGCCGATCGATATCGAGGTGGTCGGCGCGATCCAGACCTATCTGCTGGCCGAGCGGCCCGAGACCGACGTCACCGCGCTGTTCGTGGTGGCCAAGGGTCCCACGCGAGGGCAGCCGTTGACGCCGGCGGGACTGCGCACGATCTTTCGCTATCACCGCGACAAGGCCGGCGTGGCGGCCGGCAACCCCCATGCGTTGCGGCACACGTTCGGCACGGCGCTGGCCGAGGCCGGAGTCGATCTCGCGGTGATCCAGGCGCTGATGGGCCACGACCATGTCGACTCGGCCGCTGCCTACATCCATCTCGCCCCAGCACACGTGCGGGCGGCCTACGACGACGCTCGCGCGCGTCAGCGTCAACTGGAGTCCTGATGGCGGCCACCCCGCTCGGTCTGGTCATCGACGAGCCCGACGATCTCGGGGCTGCCTATGCGGACTACCTGGCCGACACGGGCCGCGGCAACGTGCTCTACGAGCGTTACGCCCGCCAGTTCCTCGACCGTTGGCCCGACCCGCAGGCCTGGGCGAGCGAGCCCCTGGCGACCCGGTTGGCGACCGACAAGCACACCCGGCCGCTGCTGACCTTCCTGATGCTGCATGCCGGGCTTCGTCCCGGCTACGACTACCTCGTGGCCCGCAAGCTCACTCCGCTGTGGCGCGAGCTACCCGGCTCCGCGTACGCCGTCGATCTGCAACGGTTTGTGGCCGCGACCGTGGAGCTGGGCTACGCCCAGCCCGTCGCGCGGGGGGTCGGCTCGCAGGTGATGGCCCGCCTGCTGATCCAGTCCGGTCGGGGCCTCGACGGCCTCCAAACGGACGATCTCGAGGAGTTGAGAGACGCGCTGATCGAGCGTGAGCGGCGCAGCGGGGTTGGGTGGCGTCACTACCGGGTGGCGTTGCACGCGGCGCGTACCGCGCTGTTCCATCTCGGGGTGTTGGCCATCCCGCCGCCCAACCCGCACGAAGCGTTGCGTCAGAGCTTCGAGCGGCGCCTTCGTGCTGCGTCTGAGCCCCTGCGGCCACGTCTGGTCGCCTACCTGGAGCGGTTGACCGCCACGCATGCGCGCGGGACCATCAGCGGGATCGCGACACGGTTGGGGCACTTCGCCCGCCATCTCGCCACGGTCGATCCTGGGCTCGGGTCGCTGGCCGAGCTCGACCGGCAACGCCACATCGAGACCTACCTCACCGCGGTCGCGGCCGCGACACGTCCTGCCGACGGGCTGCCGATCAGCATCTCGGAACGGCGCGCCCGCATCATCAGCGTCAACCGGTTCCTGGCTGATATCACCGAATGGGGCTGGCCGGACGCGCCCGTGCGTCAGCTGCTGTTCCCACGTGACGTGCCTCGGTTGCCCCGCCCGCTGCCGCGCTACCTGCCCGCTGACGTCGACCGGCGGCTGGTCGCCGCACTGCATGCCAGCCCGAACCGGCAACGCGCCCTGGCGCTGCTGCTCCAACGTGCCTGCGGGCTCCGGGTCGGGGAACTTGTCGATCTCGAGCTGGACTGTGTCCACGAGGTCGAGGGCCATGGTGTGTGGCTGAAGGTCCCGCTCGGCAAGCTGGCCACCGAACGCATGGTCCCCATCGACGATGAGACCCTGACGCTGATCGATGAGCTCGCGACCCTGCGCTCGCCGGGCCGGCCGCTGCCCCACCCCGGCCACGGCCGCCCGGTCGAGTTCCTGCTCACCCATCACGGCAGCCGCGTGTCGACCTCCACGCTGCAGAAGGAACTGCGTGCCACCGCGTTGACCGCCGGCCTCGAGCCCGTGACCCCGCATCAGCTCAGACACACTTTCGCGACCGCCATGGTCAACGCCGGGGTCCCGTTGCAGACGCTGATGGTCCTCCTCGGGCACGTGTCCGCCCAGATGAGCCTCCGCTACGGACGGCTGTTCGACGCCACCGTGCGCGGCGACTACGAACGCGCGCTCTCCCAGGCAAAGGCCCACCTCGGCGGTCCCGTGCTGCCTCCCGCCCAGACCAACCGTCTGCCGCTGGCCGGCGACTGGAAGGACGCCCCCGCGATCAAGTCGCGGATGGCTGGCGGCTACTGCATCCGCACCCCCGCTCAAGGCTCATGCGCCTACGCCAACATCTGCGAGCACTGCCCCAACTACCGCAGCGACACAACATT
>PWTU01000053.1 GCA_003562775.1 Ignavibacteriales bacterium | reverse complement strand
TCGATGCCCAACCGGCCGACCGTAATTATTTTTATCTGTCAGGACAGCTCGGTACCGTTGCATATCACGGTGACCTCACATCGGTAAACACCGACGAACCAATGTTCAATCTTGGTATGTCCGGCGGCATCGGCTATGTTTTATCGCCTCGGTTTTCACTAAGAACCGATTACCGGAGAGGTGAATATAAGAGAACGGAGCGGCCAAATGCCCAGGGGTATTGGCGACGACATAATATCGGTTTATATGCTACATATGATATCCTCGCCAATAGCTCAATTAAACCATACCTGCTCGCCGGCCCGGCAATGACGTTCTTCGGCACGTATGATAAAGCAGTCCATGAAGCAGATGGATCGACGTTCTTCGGTGAAACGTTCGGACTTGCTGCAGGAATCGGGCTCGAGTATCCTTTATCAAACCGGTTTTCGCTAAAACTCGAAGGTATATGGGATTTTATCTTCGACGACGAAGCAATGGATGAAATAGATGATAATGGAATGGACATACTGACGTACATAGGCGCCGGATTAAAGTTTAATCTACGTCCGACATTCATTCCTATCCCCGGAGTTCGCCTTACCGGACCGACAAGACTCATCGAGGGAGAGGAAGGAGAATACACTGCATCACTTATCGGACCGGCAACGCGACCGGTTACCTATTCATGGGATTTGGGCGATGGGAACACGGGAACAGGAACAACGGTCAGGCATCGTTACGCTGAAGCGGGTACCTATGTCATTACAGTGACGGCATCGAATGTACGCAGCAGCGACGAACGAAGTCTACAGGTAACTGTTGACAGAAGGACTATTCCTGCAAGGATTGTCTCACTCAGCGCAGACGATACGACCCCGGAACCATATCAAACAGTTCAATTTACAGCGCAGATTGAAGGTACGGAGCCAATCTTAATCGAATGGGATTTCGGCGATGGAACGACATCGAACGAACTGCATACCCAGCATGCGTATGCTCAAACAGGGGAGTACACGGTAACACTCACCGTTGATAACACCGAGGTTGCTGGAGAAGAGGGTGTCCATTCGCGAACTATAAATATCTCCGTACGCGAACCGGAGATCATATTAGAATTAGATACGATGGTACACTTCAACTTCGATTCCGCGGTACTCCGTCCCGAAGCCAGACCGAAGTTGGATGAAGTAGTCGAGATACTACGAACTGACACAGGTATCATCCTCGCCGAGGTTGCAGGCCACACCTGCGATATCGGAACAGCAGAATACAACCAGGGCTTATCCGAGCGGCGCGCCCAATCAGTTGCTAATTACTTAATTGAACAAGGCATCGATGAAGACCGGTTGGTAGTTATCGGATTTGGAGAAGAAAGACCGAGGGTGCCGAACGTTTCAATCGAAAATCGGCAACAAAATCGAAGAGTGGTTATAACCGTTAAAGAACGCGACTAAACAGTATATAATTACTCTGTAGTATCGAGAAATCAATTCTTTACCCCGTGAGGTCTGTGCAAAACGGACTTCACGGGGTATTTTTTTTGTCTCCACATTCTAATTTTTCAAAAACCTGTTAAAGAAATCACCCGCTGCTTCGAACGTACGAACCCAGTTTCTAAACAATAAAAAGCTATGCACATCGTCGGGAAACACAAGTGTTTCAATGTGCGCCCGGCCGAGTTGTTGAAGTCTACGGACAAGATCGGTTGTCTGAATAAAATCAACGTTTCGGTCATCGTCTGCATGAATGAACAATACCGGCGACGTCCAATTTTCAATATCCGCAACGGGCGACGATTCATAGGCGAGTTGTTTCATCTCATCGAATATCGACCAACCGCCGCCGCTTCGACGCAATCCCCGCAGCGACCAGTCATGCACTCCGTGCAGATCGACGCCCGCCGCAAATATATCCGAGTTGCGCGCAAGACCGAGTGCGGTGAGATACCCGCCGTACGAACCGCCCCAGAGTCCGATTTTATTTGCATCGACTTCAGGGCGTTCGCGCAAATATTCGGCAGCGGCAAGTATATCCTGATATTCCGATGCCCCTCGCGGACCCTGATTATCGGCTGTCCGGAATGCCGCTCCATACCCGATGCCTGCTCTGAAATTAACCGAAAGAACGACATAACCCTGCGAAGCAAGATATTGATTGAAGGCATAATTATAATGATAGTACCCGCGATCATGCCAGCCGAGGTACATCTGACGAACAGGACCGCCGTGCATATATATAACCGCCGGACGCCCATCGCCGGGTTGTGCATCTAAGGGTATAAATAACTGCGAGTGAACGGTTACACCGTCTGCTGACTGGAATATCACCTGCTCGGGTTCTACCTGAGCATCAATCGGAAACTCCGGGGGAATCGATCCGGCGGCAAGCAATCTTATTTCGCCGTTATTTAATTTCATCATTGCAGGTTGACCGGGCCGCCGGGCGGTTGACTGTATAAAAAATAGTTTGTCGCCCTCGGGCGAAACCACGGGACTCCATTCAATTCCGTTGCCCGTCGTAAGCAGTTCGGGCGAACCGCCGGTAACAGGAACACGCCACAGATGTCTGCGATCGATATCGTCTTTGTTCGAGTTGAAAATAACGATTTGTCCATCCGGTGAAACGGTCATATGCTCAACCTCATATTTGCCAAATGTTAAAGCAGCGGTTTCCCCTGTTTCGATCGATACAGAATACAAGTGCATCCAACCCGCGTGTTCGGAGTAGAACACAAGCCGGTCATCGTTAAACCAGCTTAATGGTTGATCCGGATACGTTTGTGCAAAGCCGCCGCCGGTTGATGTTTCCCATATTTTTCTTCCATCACCCGTCTCCACATCCACAACATAAATCGAAAACGGAAGATCGGCTCTGCGCCACGGTGGAAGCTCATGGTGCTTTCCGGGAGGAGTTCGTATAAATGCAACGGATCGTCCGTCGGGCGACCAGACAGGCGAGACATCCCGATACACATCGGGCATCAACCATGTAATCGCCTCATTTTCAAGATCGTAAATTCCGATAAAGCTGTGTACCTCACGCGAGCTTTGAAACAACAGACGTGAGCCGTCGTCCGACCATTGAAACGAATGATTATTTCCGCGTGCACGGAATAATCGATGCGGATCTTCGCTGCCATCGAGAGGAACAATGAAAATCTCCCCTGCTCTTGTGAATAGAACCGTCATCCCATCGGGTGATACGACAGGATTCGTTCCTTCAACAAGCCTGCGCGGCTCACCTCCATCGACATCTATAACGTAAATTGCCTGGTCGGGTCCACGCGGATCGCTCAACGGGTTAAACGGACTGCCCAGAGTGTATACTATTTTCTTCCCGTCCGGTGTGAAGCGGAGATTGGAAAGGGGTTTGCCATCATCTTCGAAGTATTGTGTCAATTGGTGCGCATGATACTCCGGTCCCAAAGCGACCCAGATATTCTGTCGTCCTTCAATAGTAAATACCCATGCCATCCGGTCTCCTACCGGTGCAACGGTAAGATTCGATGTAAACGGTGCGCTCATTATATCGCCGATGGTATATGAGGATGTATAAGCGCCCGGAGAAAATATGAAAATAAATACAAGAGAAGAGAATAATAACCGTGCAAAACCATGCATGTGTATGTCCTCCGATTAATTGTGAATGATTGTATAAATTTAGCTCTCGATCAAAATCCCCTCACACCATCCTTCGACAAGCGTTCGTCTGAGCTCACGCCGAAGACTCAGGATGATTACCTTCGCGCTATGGAATCATGGTGAGCTTGTCGAACCATAGCGCGGTTGGAATATCGGGGTTTTTCAGTGAGAACTAATTTTCCGAATATATCGCTTGTACCTACTCC
>PWTU01000029.1 GCA_003562775.1 Ignavibacteriales bacterium | reverse complement strand
TCGCCGAGTATATTTAAAGAACCGATATCCGGACCAAATCCCGAAGGCGTTCGAAGGGTAAGGTTAATGTTGGAACGCGGCTGCGGTATGGTGGTGACAATGTTTGCAGCCCGTTGTTCATCGATGGCTTCAAGACGGTTTTCATAGATTCGTGCTAAACCGGTCTGACCGCGGCTCACGAGCATGTAATCATAGTTTGCCCAGAAGGTGATGAATTTCCCGAGACGCCGTTCGAGACGCAATTCAATTCCTCGTATATCCTGGTACCGGTCTGCGACTATATGGGAAACGTTGTTATTTCGCCACCAGCTTATGTACTGCTGACGCAGGGGCTGGTTGCGTACGTCTTTATAATAAAAGGTCACGTTAAAAAGAAACGACTCCAGAAAACTTTGTTCATACCCGAATTCGTATGATACCGTTCTTCCCAACGGCAGGTTCGGCGAAGGGATCGACGTCCATCCGGGTCCGATTGCCATGTTATACAGCGCCGATACATTCGGACGCTGATAAAAATGTCCGTAGTTGAAATATATCTTGCTCGAGACGGTAACCGGGAATGAAACTCCCATACGCGGGGAGATTTTTATCTGTGTCTCAGCATCTTCACCCATCCAATCGGGTGGATCTTCGAGGAATTCTCTGAACGCCTCCCATCGTTCAAACGAACCCCACTCTCCGGGCAGATTTAAATATAACTCATTATAAAAAGCTGCAAACGCCGGATCGAGCGGGTGCGCTAATGAATATCCTTTTCTGTTCGGATTGAAATAATCCATCCGGACCCCGAGCGTCGCTATCATCCCCTCAAATTCAAGCTTGTCCTGAACATAGGCGCCCATCTCAAGCGGTCTTACCTTATAATATTGCCAGCTATCCGGCGTCCACATTCGTTCCGATTGAGACCAGGTACCGCTTTCGACGTAGAGATAATTTGTCCGGATTGAAAAACCGGCTTCTATCTGATTGTGCCGGTTCAACTGATTCGTATAATCGCCTTTGATATCGACAACCCAGGAGTACGAAAGATCGTCACGCTGTAAACCTCCATATAACCAGAAGAAATTAAATTCGTCCAATGCCCAGTTTGTCGAAGCATTAGGCGAGCCGCCTGCCGGCACATTCATAAACCGATAGCCGCCTACTTCTATCCAGGCATCGGTGCGGGTGGTATCAAGCTCAAACGGCACCAGATTGTTATCGGTATAGCCAAATTGTACATTGAACGTGTAATACGAACTCGGCGACAGCGTATGATTCAGTTGTATTCCACTAAGAATATATTGCTTATCAAAGAATTGCAGCTTGCTCCGGTTAAATAACTGATACATACCGTCGGAACCGCCGATAAGACTCGCCTGCCTGCGAACACCGACATTTGTATTGTTGAGGTAATTAAAGCTCGCGGAGTTATCAAGCAGTCCTCCAAAATTACTTGCACGGCCTTCGCTTAATGATTTAATCTTTGCATACATTCCGTCTATCGACAACCTCATCGAAGGACTTATGCGCGTTGTAAGTTTGAGTTGTGTGTTCCAGTCGGTATAACTATCGCGCGGACCGATTGGAAACACAAAGGGGGAATCCTCATACCGGAATCCCAACAAGAATGTCGTTCTTGGCAATAACGGCATCGGACCGGTGATGCTTCCTTCAAAAAATACATCCGGTCTGTCGGCGCCCCGGTATTGGGGATGTCTTAGTTTCCAGAGTTCAAGTTTTTGTTCCGGAGTTAATGTTTCACCGGGGGGCAGTTCGGGATACGTGCCGCTCGTTGGATCGTTCCATCCTCTAAATCCCCAGAATTCGGAGGGTACCGCCGCACTATCCGCTGCTGTACGAATGCCATCCATCGCATATTTCCCGGCAAAAACCTGATAAATCGGAGATTCGTCGCTAAACGGATCAAGCCCGAAGTACCGTTTTTGTCTGCCGGGGGTCACATCTGCATGCAACGAAAGTGTATACCTTTCACGCGACCCTTCCCGTGTTACAAAGTTTACCAGGCCCGATTGAATTCCGCCGTACTTTGCTTCAAACCCTCCGGTCATGATCTGCACCTGCTCTATGGTCGTCGAATTCAGGGCGAGATAAGAATTATCGGAACGGGGATCGCGAAGAGAGATGCCGTCAACGCGGATATCGGTTTCGCGAATCGATCCGCCGCGAATACTCAAACCCATACCCTCGTTCGTTGCAACAAGCTCGACTCCTTTCATCCGGTCCAGAAACTCATCGATCCGGACAAGCGGCGCTTCATCGATCCGCTGTATGCTGATAATCTCCTGTGTTCCGGCAATATCCGCCTGAATGACCGGACGTTCCCACACCACTTCAACAACCCCCAATTCAATGATTGCCGGCACCATCGAAAAATTTACGGTAATTGTCCGTCCCGCATCTACCTGCACCTGTGATTGAATCACAACATTATACCCGATCATTGACGCGCGAACGTCATATGTCCCGGCAGGTATGTTGAGAATTTCATAATTACCGTTAAGGTCCGCAGCCGCACCGAGCATCCCGTCGTACGGTACTGCAGTGCCGCCTACCCAGATCGATTCAATCAACACGTTGACGCCGGGCAGCGGTTGACCGGTTTCCGAATCGACTATACGTCCCGCTATCTTTCCCCTGCCGCTTGCAAGAGAAATACACTGAACGAAAAGAATCAGAACAACGATAGTGACGAGAAACCGGACATATCTTCCCGTATTAAAGTTATGTATCATTGTTTTCTCCTAAATGAAATGAAGTATGATGAGCATGCGAACGCATGAGATTTTTTATCCTACAAAGTGGAATTGAAGTAAATACCGTTGTAAACGCACTAATGCGGTAAGCAGAGGAGGCCGTAATAATGAAATAACAAAGATAAGCTTTTGTTCCGGTACGGTAACAGCAAGGTGAGCAAGCCGGAACGTGAGCACAGGAAAGTATGCTTTTATGTCCGAGATATGGAGCACCCATCTCTCGCATTCCTTGTAGTAGTGAAGTGTTTCTATTCTGCCTGGAAAACCCAGTGCATTACAACGTTTCGATCTATATGGAGAATACGGATTTTAAATTTATTTGTCAAGAGATTTTTCAAATATCTCAATCGATATTTATTCCGGGTACCTCCTCCTCAGGAACTATCTCTTTCTCTTCAATTATTTGAATATCCCGGTAAAATAAACCTGTTCCGAACGGGGCAATGCCGGGTATGGTCACCGGTAAAAGCCCTTCGGGATTATTCACACCTAATATCGTTTCGACCGCTGCTTCGACCGACGCCTCGGCTGATGAGTATGCACACAGGTACGCATCGACATCCGGTACGTTTTTTATAAAATACGGGTCGCCGAAAGACACAAGAACATACGGAATGCCGGTTTCACTAATCGACACGAGCGCCCGGCGCATTTCTTCGGGAATTGCAATATCTCCCTGTGACGAACGCGCCTGCACATACGCCGCTCCGATAACTATATCCGACTCCGATAATTTATTCATCAATGAATCGATTTCAATTTGATTGCTTCGCGGATCCAAACGAAACACGTCTACATTATTATACCGCGCCCGCAATTGCCGAATAAAATATTCACCTGCCGGTTCGGTATGCCTGGTCGAATACGGACGGGTTACGGCAACCTGTTGGTTACGCCGGTCGGCGATGACAACGACATGTATTCTCTTATCGTCATCGATGAGGACGGGAAGAATATCGTTTTCATTACGAACAAGCGTCATCGACTTTCGTGCAATTTCTATCGCAAGTTCCCGATGTTCGTTGCTCGCAACGATTGACCGGTAGCCGGGTACATCGACATACCGGTTTTCGTG
>PWTU01000064.1 GCA_003562775.1 Ignavibacteriales bacterium | reverse complement strand
GGAACAGGAACAACAAAAATCCCGTATTATTAAATAGAAAGGTACAAAGCATACATGAAGGAGAACATATACGGACAACTGGTACCCATCGTTGTTGAATCAACAGGACGCGGAGAACGGGCGTATGATATTTATTCCCGATTGTTAAAAGAACGAATTGTGTTTGTCGGTTATCCCGTTGACGACACAGTTGCAAGTTTAATTATAGCACAACTACTGTTTCTTGAATCTGAGGACCCCGATAAAGATATCCATTTGTACATTAATACACCGGGCGGGAGCGTATCTGCAGGACTTGCGATTTACGACACAATGCAATATATCCGTCCGGACATCGCCACCATTTGCACCGGTATGGCGGCAAGTATGGGAGCTGTTCTGCTTGCAGGCGGAGCGCCCGGTAAACGCACCTCACTCCCGAATTCACGAATTATGATCCACCAACCGTGGGGCGGTACACGCGGAACCGCATCCGATATAAGCATACAGGCGGAAGAAATTTTAAAAATAAAAAAGAAAATTAACGAGATTCTGTCGCACCATACCGGCAGGAATGTCGAGCAAATCGAAAAAGACACCGACCGCGATCGGTACATGTCGCCTGATGAAGCCAAAGAATACGGCATTATAGACAACCTGCTCGTACAAAGACCGAAAGTTAAGAAATAGAATTGAAAGAACGTTATGCCTTCAAAACAAAGACCGGAAGATAAAATACGGTGCTCATTCTGCGGGCGGGCACCAAACGAGGTTGCGAGCATCATTGCCGGACCCGACGTGTACATTTGCGATATCTGCGTCTCCGATTCCGTCGACATCATCCGCAACAACCTCGCGGCATATTCAACTCAGAAACACACGAAAAAACGACACCTTAATCCTGAGCAGATCAAAGCCGCACTCGACGAATATGTCATCGGGCAGGAACATGCAAAAAAAACACTTGCAGTTGCAGTGTACAACCATTACAAGCGGTTGGAATCGACAAAATTCCTGTACGATACCGATAATGTCGAAATTGAAAAGAGCAATATTCTTTTAATGGGTCCGACCGGAACCGGCAAGACGCTGCTGGCGCAAACGCTTGCCAAAATACTCGATGTTCCGTTTGCAATAGCGGATGCAACAACATTGACAGAAGCCGGCTACGTCGGTGATGACGTTGAAACGATACTCGTATATCTATTGCAAAATGCAGATTATAATGTTGAACGCGCCGAGCGGGGCATAATTTATATTGATGAAATTGATAAAATCGCACGAAAGAGCGACAGCGCATCGATAACCCGTGATGTATCCGGTGAGGGTGTACAACAAGCATTGCTGAAAATTCTGGAGGGTACTATTGCAGGCGTACCGCCGAAGGGAGGGCGCAAGCATCCCGAGCAGAGTCTTATCAATGTTAATACACGTAATATACTGTTTATTTGCGGCGGCGCATTTGAAGGACTCGATAAAATTATCGCCACCCGGATTAACAAGAATCAAGTAGGGTTCGGCGCCGATATAAAGGGTAAAAAAGAACACAGAGCAAACGACTTCTTGCAATTCACCGAACCCGATGATCTGTTAAAATACGGACTCATACCGGAGTTTATCGGAAGAATCCCCGTTATATCTTCGCTGCAATCGTTGTCCGAAGACGCCCTTATGGATATATTGACGAAACCGAAAAACGCATTGGTCAAACAATATAACAAGTTATTCGAAATGGAAGGCGTCGAACTGGAGTTTGAAGAAGACGCACTGAGGGCGATCGTTCAGGAAGCCAACAACCGCGGCACCGGCGCCCGTGCATTGCGGTCGATGCTTGAAGGAGTGATGTTAAATATAATGTACGAGTTACCGTCGCAAAAAAACGTTGCAAAATGCATCATCTCGAAAGACGTTGTCCGGAGAAAAACCGATCCGGTATATATTTATAAAGAACGGAAACAAACAGCTTGAGTGAATATGTGCGATGCACCTTCCCGCGTCGCGATAGCAGCTTTCTGTAGCTTTGCATGCCCCACACAACGGGGAGGTGCATCGCACATTTCGATTACTTCTTTATCTCTCTCACAATAATCCGTATTCCCTCAATCCGCACCACCCGCACCGGTTCATTTGCTTCGATGTATCCTCCTTCGCTTACGACATCGACCCGCTCATCGTCGATTAGTGCCGTGCCCGACGGACGGAGTGTCGTTAATGCGATACCCTCTTTCCCGACTAACTCGTCGTGTGAAGCGTGAGAACTGTAACCAAATTCACGTTTTTGTTCTTCGGATAACACAAATGTCCCGAACGTTTTCGTCTTCGGAAGAAAAGCGGTTATTGCAATTGCGCCGAGTATAGTCAAAGCCACCGAACCCGCAAGCGTATAGATAGCACGGTAAATATCATCGGTCGTCACAAACGGCCATGAACCTGCGAGCGCCATAAATAAGCCGGCAATCATACACAAGATACCGAGTATTCCCGCGACGCCGAAACCGGGTATGACGAATGCTTCAACCAATATTAAGCCGACCCCAACAAGGAATAGCACAATATCGATAATATCGGCCAGCGCAAGTATGTATTGTGTACCGAAGAATAGTCCCAGTGCAACGAGCGCCATTGTCCCCGGCATGCCCCAGCCGGGTGAACGGACTTCCATAAACAACCCGAGCATACCGACCATAATAAGCAAACTGCTTATGATCGGATGACTTAAAAACCGTACGAATCCTTCCGCCCAGTTTGTACCCGGCTCGCGGATATCGGCATCTTCGAAACCGATAATCCGGAGCACTTCTCGAAGGTTGCTCACCTCCCCGTCGCAATAACCGAACTCAATGGCTTCATCGGTGGTAAAGGTAATCAGTTTACCTTCTTCAATTATACCGGGAATTTCGATGTCTTCATCGACCATTGCTTCCGCAATTCGCGGATCACGGCCCCGGCTTTCCGCCGTGGCGCGCATCTCCGACCGCATATATGACACAAACTTTTCCGGAACTTTCTGCCCTTCCTGCGTAACGGGCGTCACCGCACCGATAGTCCCGCCGGGTACCATAAATATTTTTTCACATGCGATAGAAATAAGCGCTCCTGCACTGATTGCCCGTTTATCGATAAATGCAACGCTCGGGACACCGGCATTCATAACCGCATCTTTAATCTGCGTTGCGGCATCTACCCTCCCGCCGAATGTATTCACCCGTAGAATAATGGCGTCGGCGTTCTCATTTTCCGCCTCATTAATGATCCTGCTCACATAGGGCGGAAGCCCGAGATCGATGTCGCCGGATATATCGATGACATAAACGACGGGGCGGTTACCCTGAGAGACTACAAGAACATGAGAAACTGCAAGTATAATGATTAAAATAGCAAACTTTTTCATAATAGATTCCTGGATAAGATGATAATCGGTATTACCATTTAATTTATTATATTATTTTCTTATTCACAAGCTACCGATCGGTAAAATGACACCCGTTGTATTTTGTTTATGTATTTTTTACTTTACCTACTGGAGGTGGATAGGTAATATGAGAGGTTGTAAAGCAAAAATTTGCGATACATTTAAATGTTTTATCATTATCGTTTTTTTATCGATTATACTCCATCCCGCCATATTCGCTCAAACGGAGAGTTACACATCGGTCACGGGAAGGGTTATCGATCATAATACTCAGGAACCTATTCCGAGCGTGAATATAGTTGTCCGGGGAACGCATATCGGCGCAACCACCGATGAAGACGGCAAGTTTACCGTGGAAGACATTCCCGCAGGAACACAAACTCTTCTATTTTCGCATATTAACTATGCCCCATATACCTACACCCACTATTTCCTTCCGGGGAT
>PWTU01000554.1 GCA_003562775.1 Ignavibacteriales bacterium | reverse complement strand
TAGGTTGTTATGCTCAGTTCCCGGAAACGCTGTATCACTTCTTCTCCCGGATGGTTGAATCGGTTCATCCTTCCGACCGAGATAAGCGCTTTCGACGGCGTAACGGTTTCTACAAACCGTGCGGTGCTGCTTGTGCTTGAGCCGTGATGGCCGGCTTTAAGAATGTCTGCATCGAGAAAATCCCCGTAAATATAAACCATGTAAAATTCCGCTTCCTGTTCAGCGTCACCCGTTAAGAGAATACGCGTTTCACCGTAAACGATTAACAACACAATCGAGGCGTTGTTCAAATTCCAGCTTCGCTCGTCGCCCGGCTGCTGAACAAACGACGGCGCAGGATGGACTACATATAACCGTACATTCTCAAAGCCGTCGATCATATCTCCCGCACGCAGCGTTTTTACGGGAATATTTCTCCGCTCGATCTTCTCCTGCAACGATTCGTACCATGCCCCCGACGCCGGCTGTCCGGTATCATACACGACGCCGACCTCGACCTCATTCAAAACCGCCTCTAATCCGCCGTAATGGTCCGCGTGCATGTGAGAAATTACAACGGCATCGATAAACCGGATGCCGTGCCGTTTTAAATACGGTACTACAATCCGTTCACCTGCATCCGAGGTTAACGTTCGCGGTCCGGCGTCGTACAGCATGGTTTTTCCGTCGGGGAATTCTATAAACAACGCATCACCCTGTCCGACGTCCAGCATTGTAATTGTAAGTTGCTGCCGCCTAATTTCCGTATCGAACGCAACATTGTAATCTATGATATATATGTTCAAAACCACCATCAAACCGATGAGAGAACGCCGGAACAACCGCGGTCGGGTTATATGCACGACGACGGCGATGACTGCATAAAAGATCAATCCGTTTATCATTCCGAACTGAAACACCTCGACCGATGCATACGGAAACTGCGATACCATACCGACAAAACGGAGAATGGCCGTAAGGAGAAATTCGGTCGTATACCCGTAGATACTTTCGAGAAACGGGCTAATGACTCCCGATATAACCGATGCAAACCCGAACGACAGAACAAAGAACACACCGGGAATCACCAGCAGGTTTGCGCCAATCGCCGCAAGACTTACCCGTTCGAAGTAATACGCAGTAAACGGCAGCGTACCGATTTGCGCGGCGATCGAGACCAAAAATAATTGCACAACATATCGGGCGAACCATCCATCCTCCAATCCCGGAAACTTTTGCCTTACACCGTTCCAGAACAGCGGGTATAAATATACAATTGATAATACCGCTGCAAAAGAGAGCTGAAACGATGGTTTGAATAGTTCACGGGAATCGTAGAAAAGTAAAATCAAAGCCGCTACCGCAAGCGAGTTGAAAATATCGCTTTTACGCTGGAGTATAAAGCCGAAGAGAATAATCGACGCCATAATAGTCGCACGAACAACAGACGGCGCCGCGCCGGTGACGAACATGAAAATTATCAGTCCGGCAATGGTCAGCAAAATTTTGGGAATTCTCGGTACGCGCAAAAAACCGAAGAGTGCAAAGAATATGACCGTCATTATGCCCACATGTAACCCCGAAACCGCGAGTACATGAATCACGCCCGCCGTAATAAACGTTTCGCGTACATCGTCGCCGATACGGCTGCGATCCCCGAGCAAGAGTCCGCGCAAAAAATGAGCGCTTTCTCCGGACAGGTTGCGGTCTATCACCCCGGAAATATAATTTCGAACAGGAACGATAATCCCCGTTATAAATCGATTTGCCTTGCCGTATCCATCGGTTTCAACGTTATAATAGCCGCGAACGAACAACATTGCATCGATATTATTGAGCTCAAGGTATCGATTAAAATCAGGTTCATACGGGTTTCTCCGTCCTGCCGGTCTATTGATCGAACCGTGCACCAGTGCATATTCACCGTACTCAACCTGCAGCAATCCCCGGTCATACCGTGCATCAGGTGAAACAAACACAAGCAGATCGCTCGTCGTAAAAAACTTCCTTGTTCCGTCATACAGGGAATCGATGCGGAGGATGAAACGTGCACG
This sequence comes from Ignavibacteriales bacterium, assembly GCA_003562775.1. Lineage (GTDB taxonomy): Bacteria > Bacteroidota > Ignavibacteria > T3Sed10-11 > T3Sed10-11 > T3Sed10-11. The sequence continues at coordinate 38,322 of PWTU01000554.1, read as the reverse complement.
GTCTTCGCTTATACGCGGGCGATCGGCGATCGTCCCCCACACGAGGACATTGCGCGTAGGTTCTGCAAATGTGTCAACCGAAGCGTTACGGGAGAGATCGCTGTCCACGGTATGCTTTATGAATCCGACCAGTATAAAAATACTTGCAAGAAACAATCCGGTAAAAGATTTAGAGTAAAAGAAAAAAGAAATGAAAAGGAGCAGTACGGCTGTAATGAACACTGCAGTCAATACATTTTGATTCGGAGAGAATAGTGAGGCGAGCACTATTCCCGTGATAAACAAAAGCGCCACCGTTACCGCAGGCCTGCCCCTCATAGTCGCAGCACGATTTAATACATCGTCCTGCATCGACATAAGCGATACTCCCTGTTTAAATATTCAACCAGCGTAGAATTTTCGGTGCAACGTCCGTTATAGAAAAAATGCCTTTGACAAATTTCGCACTATCGTTGCCGTACACCCATAACGGCACGGCATTGCGGGTGTGCGTTTTTGTTCGCAGATCTTCTATGTTGCCGTGATCGCTCGTCATTACAAGGAGTGTCGTTTCGTCCATTGAATCACGGAAGCCGTTTAAAAAACCATCAAACCGTTCGAGGACCTGAACGGCGTTATCCATATCCTGTTTATGACCTGCGTGGTCTGTTAGGAAATACTCAAATAAAACAAAATCATGATCTTTTGCAAGTCCGGCGAACCGTCTCCCCGCTTCCTCCGCGGGAATTTCGGCTATATCAGGATACCCGAGCGTGTCCCACCGCTCATTGGTAATATCGGCCGATATCGCTTGTCCGTTCCGGAGATCATCCGCCGTATGCAGCGGGAGCCCGCTTAGTATGCACGCTAACGTTGTGACGGTTAACCGCCGCTTGCCTGCGTTGACGTAATCGAAGAATTGTTTCGGATAAGCGTTTGCAAAGTAAAAACGTTTCTTCGATTCATGTATTTTTCGGAAAATATTCTGTTTTTCAATAACGGGATGAAGCGTCGAATACGGGTACGGTCCAAAGTGTTTTCCAATATAGTCAGCCGCATTGATCCCGGTGAACAATGCAGTTTGTCCCGTACCGCTCTGTGGTAATCCTTCGATGTGCAGATTCGCATCAAGGGGAACAAATGCATAGTTTGAATTAACGAGCTGTTGATTGGATACGGATGGTATCACATCTCCGAACATCGATGAAAGCGCCGGTAGTTTTGCTGCGATGACGGGATTCACCGATGCATCGTCCGGTCCTATTCCCAATCCGTCGAGGAAAATGAATGCAATCGTTTTTCGTTTATTTTCCACGATCGATCTTAATCCTGTTCATATTCCGATTTACTGCGAAGCATGATTGTCACAGGGCCGGTGTTTACGAGATGTACATCCATCATAGCACGGAATTGTCCGGTCTTTACACGGTCGTGACCGATTCGTTCTCTTACGCATGCCGTGAAGTGATTGTATAACGTTTCGGCAAGCTCGGGCGGTGCGGCGTGTATAAAACTCGGTCGATTCCCCTTCCGGGTATCGGCGTGCAGCGTGAATTGAGATATGACGAGCATCTCGCCGTTCACGTCGTGCAACGATTTGTTCATCTTTCCGATGTCGTCCTCAAACACCCTTAAATCGGCGCATCGCTGTGCAAGGTATTCCGCTTCCATAAAATCATCGTCGCTTTTTACTCCGAGAAATACAACGTAACCCTGACCGATCTCGCCGGTTACGGTACCGTCAATTGATACCGATGCGGATGATACGCGTTGAATTAAAGCTTTCACCAGTTTCCTCCTATTATCCTTTTGATGCCGCTAAGATCATTCCAGTGCCTGATTTCCCTGGCGCCTTTTGATTCGATTAACATCCGAACACTTTCATATTGATCATGACCGATCTCACATATCAGCCAGCCGTCGTTTTTTAATAATTGGGGGGCAAGACCGGTAATGCGCTTATAATAGGTCAACCCGTCGTCGTCGTCGGTCAGTGCATGTTTCGGTTCGTGCAGTCTTATTTCATCCTGAAGCGAATCCCATTCTTTCTTCGGAATATACGGCGGGTTCGCTGCTATAAAGTCAAAGGATCCTGCCTCGGGTACGGCAACGTACCGGTCGAGTATATCGACCTTTTGAAAAGTTATCCGTCCGTTGAGCAAATGTTGTACGGCATTTTGTTTTGCGATTTCAAGAGTATCTTCGGAGACGTCGATTGCGGTAAGCATGGCGTCATCGATTTCAGCGGCAAGCGATACCGCAATACAGCCGCTTCCCGTCCCGATATCGAGTATTCGAGGCGATTTAATTTCTTTTTCTTTAATTATTTCGAGAACTGCTTCGATTATATGCTCTGTTTCCGGACGCGGAATCAATACACCGGGACGAACGGCAAACCGTCTTCCGTAAAAGTCGGCATAGCCGAGAATATACTGCAACGGTTCCCGGTTCAGTCGTCGTACAAAAAGTGTTTTATAATGATCCAGCTCCTCCTGCACAAGCGGTTTATCGAAGCGGGTATAGAGATCGATTCGTTTACAGTTTAGTGCGGCGGCAAGCATCAGTTCCGCATTTAGCCGGGGACTGTCTATTCTTTTCTCCGTTAAATAATTTTCACTCCACTGAATGAGCGATAGAATGGTCCATTTTTTTTGAGATTCCTGACTCGCCATACGCCGGTTCAATCCTAATTATTCAGATTGAGAACGAAGTTTTGACGGGAGTGATGATGCATATTCGACAGCAACCAACAAATCGCAGCTATCTGTCGATACATTGGTTAAATTATCTTTATTTGTCACCGCAATAATATAATATTTCGATCCAAGCTGTTTTTTGAATTCATCTAAAAGCGGTATCATCTCCTTTTGATTTTTTTGATGTATCGCCTGAATTATAATCGGTCTTTCATTAATTCTCGGATGCGGTATCAGAATATCCGGCTCGAACACCACGGCTTTTTTATTCGGCAGCACCACATTAAATCTTCTTCCGCGATGCTTGTGTTCTAATCCGCTGTCATCCAGATATCTGCATATTTGTTTTTCAATACTGCTGTGTGCTTTATGTTCCTTTTCCCACGGATCGAACCCCTTGTACTTCTTCACAAGCTCCCGCAGCTTCTGATTAAAATTTTGATCCTGCGATTGCTGGGTTGACGTCTGTACACTGCCGCTGCTATCCCCTGTACTCTTTTTCTTTCCTTTTCTTCTCCTGCGTTTTTTCTTCTTCTCATCCGTTGATTTCTTTTTTTGTTCTGTCACAATGCCTCGCTTTCGTATATATTATGATAAAGTAAAATACTCAGATAGTCTTTTTATTGACTCTTTTTTATCGGATTGTCCTATCCTGGATTTATCTATTGCATTCTTCAGCAATTGAATCGACTCGTCGTATACTTTTTTGTCTACCGGATATGGTGTCCCGTCTTTTCCTCCGACTGCATAACTAAACCGGGCGGGATCTTCAAAACTCGGCGAAGCGCCGTAAATTACTTCACTCATCAACGCAAGTGCCCGAAGCGTCTTTGCACCAACGCCTTCAAATCCGACCAGATTTTCAAAATCGGCGGGCCGGCGTTCAAATGTTGACAACAGTACCGATTGCAGGCGATCGGGACGAATATCGCGAAACGATACCCAGTGCCGCGACGGCATCCTGAATGTTTGATATGTGTCACTTGCAATGGTCGGGGTAGCGGCATCGAAAAGGTCGCCTTGTGTCGGTTTGTCGAGACCGCGCGAAATTCTCACAACCTCACGCAGATCGCTGATTACTTGCTTCGTCGGTTGATTGACAATTCTTACCGAGTGAGATCTCGCTTCCTCGCTATTGATCGCCGTCAGATCAAGCACACCGTCGGTCCTGTCGGCAATTATTCCCGCGTGCGGCTCGACGACAAACGACTCTACTTTTGACCCCAACCAATGATATCGTCGTGCGTAGCGCAGGGACTCATTCATTCCCTGTTGGATGACAGCCCATCCGCCGTTACCGGTAAAAAGTATTGAATGCGCATATATCTGATACCCGTCTTGTAAAACTGCCGAATCGACTTTTGCGCTCATCCTGCTTGCATAAATTAATGGAGCGGGATCGATTCCGATTAATTCGCATTGTTGTCGAATCTGATCGGGTGTTTTGCGCGATACGCCGCCTTTCCCTCCCGCTACATATAAATCGAGTTCCCGGTTGATCTTTTTTAATCCGTCTTTCAGAGCGCCAAGGGTTGTCGTCGTAATACCGCTCGAGTGCCAGTCAAATCCGATTACACAACCAAACGCCTGGAACCAGTATGGATTCGACAAACGCCGTAATACTTCGCCGGAACCGTATTCTTCCACAATCGCACGGACTATTTCACGCGACAGAGCAACCATGCGATTAAACAACCACGGCGGCGCTTTGCCTCCGTGCAGCGGTGTTTCGACAATTCCGGTTCTCATTTCTTATTTTATATATCTATCAAACCAATCGACAACTCTGTTCAACAAATCAATTTGATGTTCACGTTCGGAAATGCCGTGACCTGCCCGCGGGTACAGTACAAACTCGGTATCGACGCCAAAATGCTGCATCGCTCTGTAGAGCTCCCATCCCTGGCCGGGTGGAACACGGTCATCCCCCTCGCCGAACAAAATCAATGTAGGTGCATCGTTGCCGTCTACATGTTTTAACGGTGATCGTTCCCAGTGAAGGTCCATATAATCCCAGGTGTAACCGTCCCAGTGCGCAATGGCCATTTCATCGGGTATATCGGTCATTCCGCCAAAGCTGATCCAGTTTGAAATACCCGCTCCCATAATCGCTGCTTTGAAACGGTCGGCAGCAGTTGCAGCAGCCCACGCACTTGTATATCCTCCATAACTCCATCCACCGATCCCAAGCCGGTCTTCATCGGCGATACCCTGCTCGATTAAATAATCCGCACCGGCGACGATGTCATGCCATTCCTCACCCATCATATCGCCCATATTGGCTTCGATAAAATCATAGCCGCGACTTGTACTGCCCCTGTAGTTCGGCAGCAACACGCCATATCCTCTTCCCGCAAGCATCTGTCCCCATAATGACCAACTTCCATGCCAGCTTTGCAAATATGCAGCTTCGGGTCCGCCGTGGATTTGCAACACTGTCGGATACCGAATGCCTTCCTCATAACCAACCGGTTTAATCAGTACACCCTGAATTACAAATCCGTCCGGTCGAGTCCAGCTTACCTCACTTACCGCACCGAGTTCGATGCCGGTTATGTGATCGTTGAAATTCGTTAACCGTTCTATCGATCTTTCACGAAGCGACCCGTTCCATAACTCGTTCGGGTGGTCCGGCGTGTTCCCTGTTGCAGCAAATTTCCTTCCATCAGCTGCAAGACTTATTCCGCTGAGTATACCGCGATGGTCGATTATCGGTGTAACACGGGCATTCCGGATATCGATATTGTTCAATGTTACCCTTGTATCTTGCTGTGCAGTGAACCATATCTCATTGTTGGTTACCCATCCGAACGAAGTTACCGTACCCGGAAAATCTTCGATAATAGATGACCATTCCGGCGCTTCTTTTGGGACAAGAAAAATCCCGCCGTCTATCGGCTCACGTCCGTTTCCACGCGCGTTTTTAATCGCTATGTGTCTCCCATCGGGGGCGAACGAGACGGGACCGGTTTTACCCGGAAGCTCCAAAAATAGTGTTGCATCGCCGCCCTGAGCATCGACCATATAAAGATCGCCATAATAGCTTGCATCAATCGTCGGTAATCTGGTCCCGATTAATGCAATTTGCCGCCCATCGGGAGACCACGCAAAATTCCAAACACTTATATCGTTTCTGACAACCTCTCTGGATTCCTTTGTTTCCAGTTCGATAGCATGCAAACGAATCGTTCGGTGCTGTTGATCAACTACTTTCCAATCGCGACCATCTTTGTGTTCCTGTAGTATTTCTTCGGGAACCGGGTCCTGACTCACAAACGCAATCTGTTTACCGTCAGGCGACCATTGGTAAGATCTGACACCGGCAGGAGCGTTCGTAACTCTATGCGCTTCGCCGCCATCGACCGGCATGCGATACACCTGCGGTGCACCTTTGCGGTTTGATAAAAATGCCAGCCACTTTCCATCAGGAGACCAGGCAGGTGAATAATCGTTTTGTGCGCTCCACGTAAATCGTTTCTTTTCACCATCCTGCTTATCAAACATCCAGATATCGTTAAACGGGCTGCCGGGACCGTCTTCAGCAGTCCGGAGTCGTTGTGCAACGAATGCTATTTTATTCCCGTCGGGTGCTATTTGAGCGGAATGTACATTTCGAATCTGTACGATATCTTCCGGAGTAAGTATCCGCTCCTGTGTAAAAACCAACAGCGGAATCAATACTAAAATGCTTACAATTATACCTAATCTATTTACTTGTCTCATTGTTTACCTCCATTGTTTTCGATCAATGCACTGTATCTATCGTACCTCTTTCAGCTTATCTCTTAATAAATTCGAAAAATCTTCCAGATTGTATTGTGCTTTTGCGAGATACTCTGCGTTAAATCTTTCAATCATAGGCCGAAGCGATTCAAATTTTTCACCGGTGCAAAAGATTATAATCGTATCGGTATTCGGACCGCTTTTACGCGCCATCTGAAGTATCGCACTGCCTGACAGGCGCCCTTTCACATCTTCATCTTTAAAATCATCATCAAGAATGATCAGATCAAATTTAGTATTTTTGATCATTTCACGTGTCTGCACACTGTCTTCCGTTTCGGTCGATTCAAATTGTACATCTAAAGACGATGCTGCATGCTTTAGTGCAAGAACGTGAGATTTTCTGACGGCTTCATTGTCGTCGGCTATAAGCACGTGATATTTCATTCATGTATCCGTAGTAATTGTATCGTAATATTTATTGTCAACCTTTGATTACACCGATCGGTACTAACCGTGCTACTCTTCTCGATAACCCTGTTTCGTGCACGACATCAACTACCGATTCAACGTCTTTATAGGCATCCGGTTGTTCCTCTGTCAACCCCCGTTTTGATGCCCCGCGAACCTTGACGCCTTTCTGGTTCAATTTCTTCAACAAATCGTTTGCGGTAATATCACGGCTTGCTTTTTTTCTGCTCATCGCCCGGCCGGCGCCGTGACAGGTCGAGCCGTAGCTTTCACTCATTGCATTCTCGCCGCCTGCAAGGACGTAGGAACTGGTTCCCATACTTCCGGGGATAAGCACCGGCTGCCCGACGGATCTATATTCATCGGTCACATCGGGATGACCTTTCGGGAATGCACGCGTTGCTCCTTTTCGATGCACAAGCACCTCCCGTTCACCGTTCTCCGTTTTATATTTTTCGAACTTCGCAATGTTGTGGGCGACATCATAAACAAGCCGGAGATTTCCGTCTTTCAATATCCGTTTGAAAACATCACGCGTCCAGTGAGTTATCATCTGCCTGTTCGCAAATGCAAAATTCGCCGATGCCGCCATTCCCTTCAGATATCCGCTTCCCTCCTCCGAACGTACCGGCACACATGCTAATTGCCGGTCGGGTAATGAAATATTATATTTTTTCAACCCTCTCTGCATGAGGTCGAGATAATCCGTGCAAACCTGATGGCCGAGTCCCCGCGAACCGGTGTGAATAAGCACCACAATTTGCTCTTTATGCAAACCAAACGCTTCGGCGGCTTCATCGTCGAAAACGGAATCGACTACCTGTATCTCAAGAAAATGATTCCCGGAGCCAAGCGTACCGAGTTGTTTTACTCCCCGTTGTTTTGCGCGGTCGCTCACTTTTAAAGCATCTGCACTTTTTATTTTACCGCTCTCTTCAATACAATTTAAGTCGTTATCATTCCCGTATCCGTTTTTTACCGCCCAGTGCGCACCATTCTCGAGTACCTCGTTAATCTCTTTACCTGATAATTTTCTCGGTCCTTCTTTACCCGTACCGCAGGGAATCGCTTTGAACAGTTCGTCCAGTAACCGGTCAACATGCGGTTTTATATCAACCACCTCAAATGGCGTCGCGAGCAACCGAACTCCACAGTTAATGTCAAATCCTACTCCGCCTGCGGATACGACACCTTCGTCGGGATCGACCGCCGCTACCCCGCCGATACAGAAGCCATACCCCTGATGGGCATCGGGCATTGCAATGGATTCGCTGACAAGCCCCGGCAGCATTGCTACGTTCGCTACCTGTTCGAGCGTTTGATCTTTTGTAATTGCCTGCAACAGGTTTTCGTTGGCATAGATCTTTCCCTCTACTTTCATTCCTTCCCGGTAATTCCTCGGCAGCCGGTACCGGTATCGTCCTATCGATTCTAACTGTGCCACGAAAAACACCTCCTTTTAAATAACTCAAATATCGACAAAAACCCGGATAACATATCCGGTTTCGGTTTTCTGAAATGCAAGCTGATGATATGTAATAGCTTTGACGTCGGTACGTATTTCATGTAATTCCGTTCTCTCCTCACCGTGAAGCGTAGCATGCAAATTTTGATTATCATCCAGTGATACCGTCACTTTAGCAGGCAAAAACGAACTCCCGTCAATCACATAAAGCACCTCATTTAGGTAACGAACAAGCAACTGTTCGCGATCGTTTGCATCCACGTGTATAGTTCGATCATCCCGGATCGCAATTTGCTGCGGATCGGTAATGATCGACACCAGGGCAATGGCTGCATTGGCAAACGCTTCTTCCTCCGTTTCACCACATGCTTCAAAGCCGATATCTGCAGTATGCTCGAGTATCTGAAATGATTCCTTCATGCGCTAAGGATGAAAATAATTCGTGAATGCACGGTTTTTCGACAATATTAAGGGAAGAATATCACATTCTATCATAGCTATGTAAGATAAAGAATTTGCGTATAAAACACCAATTTTATTAATTGATTTTAATAAAGTTTTTCAATATGTTTCTTTCTTATTAAATGAATAACTCGGGAATTAATATGAGCCATACATACGAAGAATTCGTAAATATCGTTCGCCGTTTACGTCGTGAGTGCCCGTGGGATAAAGAACAAACGCATGAGTCCATCCGCCAGCATTTAATCGAGGAGGCATATGAAGTTGTTGATGCAATCGATTCCGGTAATATGGAAGAACTGAAAATAGAACTCGGCGATTTATTTCTCCACGTAGTTTTTCACTCAATTATTGCGGAAGAATCGAACAAATTTACACTCGAAGAAGTAATAAGTCACATCAGCGAAAAACTAATCCGGCGTCATCCGCATGTTTTCGGATCCACAATGGTAAACGGTCAGGAAGATGTCAAACGCAACTGGGAACGAATCAAGATCGAGGAAGGAAGGAATTCGGCAATAGACGGGATTCCAACCGCATTACCGGCCCTTGTACGTGCACTTCGCTTGCAGGAAAGAGCATCAAAAACAGGATTCGATTGGGAAAAGAAAGAGGAATGCTGGGAAAAAGTTGAAGAAGAGATAGAAGAATTCAAATCTGCTTCCGAAAATAATGAGGAACCTTCAGCGGTCGAGGAGGAACTCGGAGATTTGCTGTTTTCAATTGTAAATTATGCCCGGTTTATGAAAATTAATCCGGAAGATGCGCTGCGCAAAACAAATGAAAAATTTATCAGGCGTTTTCAGATCATCGAAAAAAAGCTAAAGGAACAAGGAAAGGATATTCAAGAAACATCTTTGGAGGAAATGGACAGAATCTGGGAGGATTCAAAAGAAAAAAAATAAAATCCCGCTATTCTTTCTTACCGTTTGCCTTGTAATCCTCGTATGCATCGATGATGTCTTTCACAAGTTTATGCCGCACGACGTCGTTCCTGTCGAAATACACAAATGCAACTCCTTCGATTTTTCTCAACACCGATTGAATTTCAACCAACCCTGAAATGGCATTCAATGGCAAATCGATCTGTGTTATATCGCCGGTAACCACCGATTTTGAATTTGCTCCAAGCCGGGTCAGATACATCTTCATTTGTAAGCTACTCGCATTCTGTGCTTCATCCAAAATAACGAATGCATTATTCAGAGTCCTTCCGCGCATATATGCCAGCGGCGCTATCTCAATGATCCTTCGTTCGATATACATCTTGAGTTTATCGGCGGGAATCATGTCATCGAGTGCATCGTAGAGGGGGCGCAGATACGGGTCTACTTTCTCTCTCAGGTCGCCCGGTAAAAATCCGAGGCTCTCACCGGCTTCCACGGCGGGACGGGTAAGAATAATTTTTGTAACCTGTCGGTTTTTCAGCGCCGCCACTGCAGTTGCTACGGCAAGATACGTTTTCCCCGTTCCGGCAGGACCGATGCCGAAAACTATGTCGTTTTTGTTAATTGCCTTTATATATCGTCTCTGTCCCTCGGTCTTTGCTTTGATCAGACCGTTTTTAGTAAACAGCACAATGTTATCGACGCCTTCTTTCTCACTCTGCAATTCCTTCTGAGCGCCGCCATTCGACGGTTCGGTAGAGGACAGAACCAAATCGATAACGGTCTCAACATCGTTCGCGGTCAGGTTACGATTTTTATTGAGAATAAATATCAGTTCTTTCACTACACGCTCAATCCGTGCCACTTCATCTTCGTCACCCTGAAGGGTAATTTGTTCACCTCGTACTACAATATTCGAATCGAACCGTTCTTCGAGTATCGCAAGATGCCTGTCGTTAAACCCTAACAGCGATAACTTATCAACTCCCTCAAGTGAAATCTTTTTTTCTATCGTAATGCTCATCCCTCCTTCGTGAATGTTAATTCCTAAAAATAAACAAAGCCCCTACCACATCTTCGTTTCCAAGAAGATGTCATAAGGGCTTCGATGTTAAAATGTATAACGATCAATTATTCCAAATATAAGCGCTATAATTTTTAAATTTACCGTAAACCTTCTCTTATCTCACGATAATATCTGTTCGCTGCCTGTTGTTCTTCGGTCGACATTCTCCCGTCACCTTTCGGCGGAACCTGCAGACGCTGTCCCGGATGAATAATATCGGGATCACGAATCTTATCGCGGTTTGCCTGCCAGATACGAGGCCAGAGCCATGCGTTATCATAAATATCGCGTTTCCTTGCAATATTCCAGAGACAATCGCGATCGCGCGACCAGGTTCCAACAGTGTAAATCTGTACCATTCCTTCGAGACGATCGAGAAGATTCTTTACTCTTTGATCGAGAGCAGACAACCGGTCGTATACATCCGGATGTGCGGTATGTCTGTTTTGTTTCAATTCATCGACTGCTTTCTTTACCTCATCCACTTCTCCACGCCGGGCAAGTAAATCCTGATCCGATAATCTTTCGAGTGCGCTCACCTGATTTTCGAGTTGTTGAATTCTTTCAACAAGACTACGAATTTGTGCTTCAGTTGCGCCAACCATCGCAAGAATTTCTTCTCTACACGCCTGATATTCACTCTGTTTACTTGCGACCTGTTCATTAAGTGCATTGATTTCACTTTCCAGTGAATTTAAACGTTGACGGAGTTCGTCTCTCTTTTGTGTAAACTCTGACATTTGTTGCTGCCATTCATCTCGTGTCATTCGATCCTGTGCTTCAACATCCGATACCGCAAATGTAGTGACGAGCAATGCAGCAACAAGCAGATAGAGTAGTGATCTATATTTCATGTTCAGCTCCTAACTATTCTATATATTAATTCTAAAACTTTTTTCTAATTGGTTCAGCAACGATCTGATGAATTAGTCCCATTGCTGCAGACGCTGTCGGACTTTTTCCTTATCTTCGGCACACTTTCTCAAGTCTTGATCCAATTGAGATACTTGCTGCTGCAGTCTTGATTGTTCTTCTTCCTTGGAAGATATTTCTCTTTCCAGAGCCGCGACTTCTGCCTTAAGATCTTCAAGTTGAGCCAGCTCTTCGGCACTCGGTCTTCTCGCACAGCCCATAATTAAAGCAGAAATGGTAATGACAACAAGTAGATGTGTCATCATCTTTTTTAAAAACATCATAAGTCCCTCCTATTTTGGATGACGGGTAAAGAAATACATTTGAAAGCACCGTTATTCCCGGGCTTTAAACTGAGTGCATAATATAAAATAATTTGTTATTTGTCAAGATACTTTTGTGAATATTTGATATTTTTTTCGATAATATTCCCTATAAAATCAATAAGATAGGCAAAAGTTCCGGATGCCAGAGAAACACCCCGGGAATTGCTTTATCTCAACTTTACAATATTTCCGATACAAATGGCCCTATTTGATAAGCATCATCCGACGTTTTTCGATAAATTCATTGCCGGCCCGCAGCGTATAAAAATATGTTCCGCTCGACAACCGCGATGCATCGAAAGTAACGGTATAAGAACCCGCTTTCTGGTATTCATTGACTACATCCATCACCTTCTGACCGAGCATAGTATAAACGCTTATTTCGATCCGGCCATCGAATTTTATCCCGTATTCGATAGTAGTAGCAGGATTAAATGGATTCGGATAGTTTTGATTCAGATAATATTCCGAAGGAATCCCCGCAATATGTTTTACCGTAGTCACAGGGGATATTTCCATTGTTACCGCTGAAGTATCCCGGCTCTGCGCCCAGTGTAAGAAGGAGAATCCGTCGCTGGCAATGGTTGTCCAGTACATCGTTGCAGCCTCTGTCTCCAATTCTTCCACCATCAATAGATAAAAAACTTCATTTGGTAATGTAATCGATGTTTCCCTGCCGCCGCTTAACATCCATACTAATGCATCAAAAATTAAATCCAAATCCTGCGGGCCGACCTCAGAATCATTGTTAAAGATATCATCGACATATTCATCAAGAAATTCACGCATAAAAGTTAAATCACCGGACGGCAGTATGACAAGAACGGTATCAACATCATGTTCACTTTGTTTTTTCAGAATCCGCGAATCAGAATTATTTGTAGGAGATCTAAAAACCGAATTTTTGAAAAACACGGATTCATCCTCAATTCGTTCCAGAAGATCGAGTAACGGAGGAATGGGATATACGTTCGATGCAACCCACCAGTAGAAAATATCATCTCCGTCGGGATCTGTTGTGGATTCCCAGGTAAATGTTAAATCCTCCGGCAACGGCATTCCAGAATCCTCTTCAATTTTGATATCCATTGTGGTTCCGTGTGCCGGTGCAACAAGATCAAATTCACTAAGCGGAGGATTATTATCGATCTCATAACTCACATAGAAGGTATCGTTTGCCCATGTTGTTCCGGCTTCGTTGGTCGCTCCGATAGTCCAAAATAAGTCTACCGAGTCAACCGGTTCTTCGAATAAGAGTTGTATAGCATATTGAAGTACACCAAGATGCAGTCCTTTCGCAATGAATCCCGGTTCGAGCCATGGCAGCGAAAATGAAAAGAATAAACCGGGATCAAAACCGATAAGTATCGAGTAGTATTCTTCGGGGAGAAATTTATCAAACAGATTCTCGTCATCATCGAATAATAATCTCACACCGAGCGGTATCGAAATATCCATTGCGGTGTTTGCATTATTACCGGATTCATTTCCTAAACCGAGAACATCCTCCCACGCAAAATTAATTGAATCTTCCGGAGAGGTATGCCTAAAAAAAGATCCATCTGCCGGTTCGATTATATTGAAAGATGCCGGTGGATTCACCTCATTGACGATATCCTGTCCCCACAGCATGTCGCCAATAAAAATCCAGCACATCGCCAATACTGAACTTATAACAATATATCTCATATTTCCCCCTATGAATTTATTTTGGAATTGGTTTATTTTAAAAAATCAGTGCAAGGTTTTTGCAAACATTTAAAAAAAGTATGTGTAAAATTCAATTTTGCACATCAAAGTCAGAAACGCAGTCGGAACTGCAAGCCGGCATTTCCGTTGGCTTCAATGTATGGCGATACCTGTAGTGTAAGATCTTCACCGACATCAAATCCCGATAATGATGCCTCGACATACGCATCAAGCAGATTAATCAAATAAAGAAATCCTAAATACCATGCAAAGCGATCACGCTGGTCGCGATAAAAATCTCTGATAAACCGAAGATCCCGGTTTCCCCCCGGTAATTCCTCGGAAATGCTGTCGCGGAACCGCTGGCGATAGTCGGAATACAGGTCATTCAACACGACGATTGCATAGGTAAAATATCCCGCAAATCCAAAAATGACCGGTGTTTTCCAATACGAGCCATTATAAATCTGTCCGGCGCCGGGCAGTACTGCTGAAAGCGTCAATGCAAGTGCCGGAGATTTTATATCGGCTTCATCAGGAGAATACGTCGGTATATCAAGATCTAACTCATCGAGAACGTCAACAGTATCCGCTGCTTCCTGCGAGAAAACCGGAACAACACCTGCAATCAGCACGATAAGAATCAACACCCCTCGACTCATTTTAATCCTTCACCACCAATGCGATCGCTTCGATTTCAACTTTAACATCTTTCGGGAGTTTCGCAACCTGAAATGCGCTTCGCGCGGGCGGATTGTTTATAAAGAATTCACCATACACTTCGTTCATTTCCGCAAAATCTCCCATATCTTTTAAAAACACGGAAGTCTTTACCACACTTTCCAATGTTGCCCCCCCCGCCTCAAGAACGGCTTTTAAATTTTCGAGTACTTTCTTTGTCTGTGTTTTAATATCTTCACCCACAATCTCACCCGTTTTCGCATCGAGTGGAATCTGCCCGGCAGTGTATAACATCCACCCTTTACATTGAACCGCTTGATTATACGGCCCGATCGGCGCCGGCGCATTGGCGGTATTCACAATATTGCGTTTCATAAATAGCTCTCCAGTGTTTTCAATTATCTGTTATTTTGATCTATGATATCTATTAACTCCAGCAAGCGATCAAGGTCATCCAAAGAATAAAATTCGATAGTAATATCACCGCTGCCGTTCGAGCGTGTCTTCACGGATACTTTTGTACCGAATGTACGGCGAAGTTTACTCTCGATGTTTGCCGTACTACTGTCGGATTTCCCGGGAGATGTTGTTTTCGGTATTTTTCGCGTTCCGATATCTTTTACCAATTCTTCAACTTTACGAACCGACAACCCCTGATGGACGATCTTTTTCCATAATTTTAGTTGTGTTTTTTCATCGGTAATGCTAAGCAAAGATCGGGCGTGTCCCATACTCAAATCCCCCTTCCGTAAACTATTCTGTATTTCGTCGGGCAACTTGAGTAAACGGACAAAATTGGTAACCGTGGTCCTGTCCTTTCCGATTTTTCGGGCAACATCCTCCTGTGTGTAATTCACTTCTTTAATCAGCCGTTGGTATGACTTTGCGATCTCGATAGGATTAAGGTGTTCACGCTGTAAATTTTCAATTAATGCTAATTCGAGCATTTCTTCATTTGAGCTGACATGTACAATATAAGCGGGAATATCCCGTAAACCTGCATCGATAGCTGCCCGCAACCTGCGCTCGCCGGAAATAAGCTCATACGTTCCCTCTCCCGCACGCCGGACTGTAATGGGTTGAATTACACCTTTTTGTACAATCGAAAGCTTGAGTTCTTCGAGTGCATCCGGATCAAAGTCAAGGCGGGGCTGGAACGGATTCGACTTGATTCGGTCGACCGGAATTTTCGCAATCATTTCAGAGGATCCATCATCGTGCTTCAGCGAATCCCGCTTCAAATCAACCTCACGGGATTCTTGCCGGGAGAGGAGGGCGTCTAATCCTTTGCCAAGCACTGCTTTTGATTTTCCCATAGGTTATACCACCGTTTTGTGGTGATTGGTTAAGATTTCGTTTGCAAGTTTCATATAATTCTGTGCACCGGTTGAGACCGCGTCATATAAAATGATCGGTTTCCCGAAACTGGGCGCCTCACTTAGACGCACATTTCTTGCTATTATCGTGTTAAATACTTTCGGTCCGAAATACTTCTGCACTTCGTTCACAATTTGTTTCGACAATCTGAGATGAGAATCATACATTGTCAGGAGAACTCCTTCGATATCAAGTTTCGGATTGAAGTGTTTTTTCACTATGTTGATGGTATTTAACAATTTACTTAATCCTTCCAGCGCGTAATATTCACATTGAACCGGTATCAATACTGAATCCGCTGCGGCAAGCGCATTCAGAGTTAATAGCCCGAGTGAAGGCGGACAATCGATAATGACATATTCAAATCGGTCTTTAACCGGTTCGAGCAATTCTTTCATTTTATATTCACGGTTATCTTCCTGGACCAGTTCTACTTCTACTCCGACAAGATTAATGTGCGACGGGATAATACTAAAGAAGGGCATTTGCGTTTCGAGAATAACATCGGCCGCTGGACGCGCCCCGATAATACATTCATACATGGTATCGCCTTCATGTTCATTCTCGATTCCCGAACCGCTCGTTGCATTCGCCTGTGGATCGGTATCTACAAGAAGCGTTGTATGTTCAGCAGCGGCAATACAGGCAGCCAAATTTATCGCTGTCGTCGTTTTTCCGACTCCACCTTTCTGATTAGCTATTGCTATAATTTTAGTCATGAAATTTCAAGATATTGTTTTTGCAATTGCTCCCCATGCCGATAATAGCATAGAAAGAATGCCGAATAAGATTGTTATGCGTATCGCCCGCCCCATTGCCCGGAGATTTTCAACCCGTTTCTCTTTTGTGCCCCGGTATAACATATATAGCGAGCGGGTTCGCATTGAGAATATAACAATAAATATGAATAAAACCACCTTGCCGTGAACTGGCGTAAACCATTCTATTTTCTCACGAGTATAGATAAATTCGGGAGAAAAAATGTACAATGCAATCCCGGTGATTCCGAGTGTCCACAAACTAAGCCATAGAAACGGCATCATGCGACGGTGTATGTGTTCAACGAGTCCGCTGTCGCCTTGAGATTCGACCTCAAGCACCGGATATAATATTGCACTTAAAAAACACAGGCTGCCCAGCCAGATAATGACAGAAAATATATGTAAGCTCAGGGCAGCCCAGAGCATGAATTCCATTTGATCAATATCCGGATTATAGCTTTAAGGTATCACCCGGTTTGAGTATTTTCCCTTCAATTCCCGAAGGCAATTTTTTCACAAACTCTTCCGGGTCGATCTCTATCACCGGAAATGTATTATAGTGTATCGGTACCGCAATTTTCGGTTGAACAAACTCAATTGCTTTTACGGCCTCGTCTACGCCCATGGTGAAATTGTCGCCGGCAGGCACCAGCATAAGATCGATACTATGCATTTTGCCTATAAGTTTCATATCGGAAAATAATGCAGTATCACCGGCATGATAAATAGTTTTGCCGCCCATTTCAATAATGAGGCCGTTAGGATCCCCGACATATTGTCCATCGGGCGTCGAAGAGCTGTGGAATGCAACGGTTAATTTCACCCTGCCAAACGGAAATGAATACGCCCCGCCGGTGTTCATTTGATGAATGTTTTTAACGCCCTTTTCACCACAATAACCGGCAAGCTCGAAGGTAGCTATGACCGTTGCATCGTTTCTCTTGGCAATCTCAATCGTATCACCAAGATGATCGCCATGACCGTGAGAAAGTACAATATATTTTGCCTTAATATCCTCTGGTTTTGCCGATGCCAACGGATTATCTTTCAAGAAGGGATCAATTGCGACTTCATGTGTTCCATCCGTGAGAAGAACCGCAGAGTGCCCTAAATATGTGAGATTAAGCATCTTCTCCTCCTTTTCTGTTATTTTTTAGGTTTTTAGTGAGTGTGGAACATCGTGAAACTAATATACGATTTTTCCGGTGGGAAATCAAAAATAGGATTTTTTTTATTATATTTAGTTGTCATTATCAAATATATGCTGTAGTTGAGATATCCTTTGTAAAAACCTCCAAAATATTTATGGACAAAAATCAAGAAAAAATAGTTAAAAAATCCGTAGAACTCTTGTCATCAAAAGGACCACTCACCAAACTCCTCCCGGATTACACAGAAAGAACCGAACAAATCGAAATGGCGCATTTGAGTGCGCAGTCCTTTAGCAATAACGAAATTACATTAATACAGGCAGGAACCGGAGTCGGGAAAAGCTTTGCATATCTTATACCGGCAATCCTATGGGCCGAGCATAATGATGAAACGGTTATCATCAGCACCGCCACAACTAATCTGCAGGACCAGCTTTCGCAAAAAGATATTCCTCTTCTGCATAAAGTATTCGATTTTGATTTTGAAGCTGTGGTCGTAAAGGGGGCACAACAATATATTTGCCTTGATCGTCTACAGGAACAATCGGCACAGTTGCCCCTTACTCTTAACGGCAAAGAACAGAGACAGCTCGCCGAAATCCAGAATTGGGCGCCCGGATCTCGCAGCGGACAACGCAGTGATCTGCCATTCGAGCCGTCCCAGAAACTCTGGCGTGAAATTGAGGTGTCCACTACGTTATGTCTTCACGAGTCCTGCCGTCATTACGATGATTGCGCATTTATACGGGATCGCAAACGTATCCCGAGAGCGCACATCGTAATTACGAATCACAGTCTGTTGATGAGCGATCTCGTTCTTCGAACACAAAGCGACGGATACGCTTCAATACTCCCGGAATATTCCCGTCTAATTATAGACGAAGCTCATAAGTTCGAAAACGCCGTAACCGATGCTCTCTCAGTCACGGTTAATCCAATTACCACCCGGAATTTGTTAACACGCATCCATAATCCCGATGCAAACGACGGGTTTCTGGCAAAGATTAACACCTATCAGAAATTCCTGCCGCCGGGACAGGGTGAACGCACTTCATTTTCACGCGCCGTAGCCAAATGTGAACAAACAGTCTCTTCAGCGCTACAAAGCATGCGATACTTCTTCGAACGGATTATGCCGATAGCCCAGAACAATATTACTCCTCATCCTGCATACACAGTCAAACAATCGTATTCAAATGATTGGCTGCGAACAGGTGATATGGTGGATATCCGGGATAATGAGCTTGAGAATTTTTCCTCGCAACTCGGAAGTCTCGCAAATGATCTTTACAGCTTTCAATTACGATTCACAAAATTAGAAGAGAATGAAGAACTGCTTCGTGTAAAGAAGGAAATTCAATTTTTCCGGGAACAAATAAATCAATTGATTCGCGGACTCGAAGTTTTATTCAACGACGATGAGGACGATATTCGCTGGATCGAAGTACCACCGTCTGCCGATATCATCAGTTTTCGCAGTGCACCTCTGAGCGTAGATGATTTTCTCGGACCTTTCTTATTCGAACAGATGAAAACCATCATTTTCACAAGCGCAACACTTGCACCGGGGAAAAAATTCGACTTCTTTGCACATTCGATCGGCCTGGATTCTTTTGAACGGGAACGTCAGGCAACAACGCTGCTTGAATCGCCTTTCCCCTATCGCGAGAATTCATTACTCGTGGTACCGGTAGATATACCCGACCCGACTTCGATGTCGTATCAAAAAACCGTAAATTCAATCATACCCGACGCCGTGAAAGCATCACGTGGACGTGCATTGATTCTCTTCACTTCGCATGGTATGCTTCGCACAACATTCGAAGCTACGCGCGAACAAATCGAAGATTTAGGTTACGAATGCATTTCACAAAGCGACTCCTCCCGGACAATAGCGCTCAAACGCTTCCGGGATGAAACAAGCTCCGTGTTATTCGGTACGGCGTCATTCTGGGACGGTATCGACGTCGCCGGGGAGAGTTTAAGTTTAGTGGTCATTGTACGACTTCCGTTCAATGTTCCGAACGATCCCATTGTCGAATCACGATCCCAGAGAATTGCCGAAGAAGGAAAAAATCCGTTTTTAGAGTTTCATCTTCCGGTTGCGGCTATGCGATTACAACAGGGATTCGGACGGTTGATACGGTCACATACCGATCGCGGGGTTGTATTCTGCCTCGATAAACGCCTGATAACAAAACAATACGGCAACTATATTCGTGAGTCACTCCCACCCTGTTCGTTTTTAAAAGGGAATACAGAAAATTGTATTGCGACCATCAAGGATTTTTTATCTTGATTTTTATTATTAATATCTGTAGGATAAAGTTTTCATAAGAATTAACAGACCAAGGTGAATATATGACAAATCCGCAGGCAATTATCATACCCGAAATTCGCGACTTACTGGAGCAGGAGCAATGGGAAGAACTTAAAGATGTACTCCAGGAACTCCATTCGGCCGACATTGCCGAAATAATCAATGCACTCGACCGTGACGAGGAAAAAATCAATGTTTTCAAAAATCTCGATGACGATAAAGCCGTAGAAGTATTTGAACACATTGAAGGCGATGACCGATCGTTTATTCTACCGCTTCTTCCCCAGCGGGAACAGAAAAATATTCTAAATGAGATGTCTCCGGATGAGCGGGCCGACTTCTTTGACGAAATAACGAACGAAGAAGTACAACTGTACACGGGGATGCTGAACAAAGAAGCCAAGGAAGAAACCAGATTACTTTCGTCCTATCCGTCGGATTCCGCCGGCGGTATTATGACGACGGACTTTGTCACATTGTCTGAAGATATGACCGTAGCACAGTCATTAAAACGAATCCGGGAAGATGCATCCGATGCGGAGCAAATATACTCGCTTTATGTTGTCAATAAGCAGGGCAAATTGGTCGGTATCGTTACGCTGAAAGATATCATTCTTGCTAATCCGAATCGCAAGATAGGAAGAATGATGGACCACAAAGTAATGTCGGTTACCGCGGAAAGCGACCAGGAAGAGGTGGCAAATTTATTTAAAAAATATGATCTCCACGCATTGCCTGTAATCGATCAGTACGGTATACTTATTGGTATTATTACATTTGACGATATTATGGATGTTATCGGTGAGGAGGATACCGAGGATATTTACCGGTTCGGCGGTGTTAAGGAAACCGAATTTTCATATTTTCAAACGAGTGCACCGAAATGGGCACGACAACGAATAACCTGGTTATTACTTCTGGTAGTAACCGGCTTCATATCCGGATTTATTCTTGAACGGTATGAGGAGGCGCTGACAACAGTAGTCATGCTTGCATTCTTCATACCCGTGCTGATGGATTCGGGCGGTAATGCGGGCACCCAGGCAGCAACCGTTATCGTCCGCGGCTTAGCGACCGGAGAGATAGCTATGGGGCAAGCTGTCAAAGTGCTCCGCAAGGAGATATTGATTGGACTTATGGTTGGAGTAGCGCTTGCGATACTTACCGCACTACGAGCCGTCATCATGCACAGCGATTACTCACTTGCACTCACCGTCGCAATAGCAATGCTTGCAACAGTTACCATAGCAAAAATAGCCGGCGCTATGTTGCCTATCTTATTCCAAAAGCTCGGCTTCGATCCTGCAATAATGTCCGGCCCGTTTATCACAACCATCGTGGACATTTTTGCTCTGATACTTTATTTTGAATTAGCGAGATTGTTATTGGGAATTGCGTAGAGTAAAAAGATAAACTTCTCAATATCATACGGACGTCATCCCGGCAGAATAAATATCATACCGGATAACGTCCGTATTGTAACCCCTCACTTTTATGAAGTGACTTTTTCTTCTTCCGGCTCTTCGGCCTCTACTGCTACCTCTTTTAGTTCCTCCGGTTTTTCGGTCGGTGTCACCAGGATGTTGCGATAGCGTTTCAACCCGGTGCCTGCCGGTACCAGTTTACCGATGATAACGTTTTCTTTGAGACCATGCAGGTGATCGACCTTCGACTCGATTGATGCCTCGGTCAATACCTTCGTGGTTTCCTGGAATGATGCTGCTGAGATAAAGCTATCGGTTGAAAGCGACGCTTGCGTAATCCCGAGCAATACCGGTTCCGATGTAGCCGGTTCGGCGTCACGGTATTCCGCTGCCTTCTTCGATTTCTTCCTTAAGTCACTATTCTTTTCACGAACTGCTTTTTTCTCAACGAGCTGACCGTTTTTAAATTTGGAATCGCCTTTACTCGTAACGACAACCATACTTGCCAGATTTTCATTCTCTTCATTAAGCAGGATACGATCGACGTGATCACCCTCCAGGAATCGTGTATCCCCGGTATCGACGATTTTTACTTTTTGCATCATCTGGCGAACGATTACCTCGATGTGTTTGTCGTTAATCTTCACCCCTTGCATCCGGTATACTTCGAGAATTTCGTTTAAGAGATACTTTTGCAAGCTACCGACACCGCTGATCCGGAGAATATCGTGGGGATCAATTGCACCGTCGGTAAGCGGTTCGCCGGCAAGCATATGATCGCCCGGTTGAACGGTAAGGTGTTTACCAAACGGCACGTTATATTTTCGTTCATCTTTACCGTCATGGCTGGTTACAATCACCTCCCGTGATCCCCGCTTTTGTTCACCAAACGAAATGACACCATCGATCTCGCTGAGGATTGAAGGATCAAACGGCCGCCGGGCTTCAAACAACTCGGTTACACGCGGCAAACCGCCGGTGATATCGCGTGTTTTACCACTTTCACGCGGTATCTTGACAAGTGTTTGTCCGGGCTTGATCGATTCACCATCCTCTACCGATATATGCGATCTTGTCGGCAGAATGTGAACGGCAAGCGCTTTACCATTCTTATCCACAATTTTTAGCGACGGGCTCAGTGAGCGGTCGCGGCTTTCAATAACAACTTTCTGGATATACCCGGTCTGCTCGTCCGGCTCTTCACGGTATGTGACGTTCTCTTTGAGATCGGCATATTTCACACTGCCTCCGTACTCAGCAACGATAACTGCATTATACGGATCCCACTCATACACCATCTGTCCCCGCTTGATATCCTGTTCGTCTTCTACATGAAGTATCGCTCCGTACGGCACCGTATATTTTGTCAATTCCCGGTTATCCTGATCGATTATTTTCACAACGCCGTTTCGTCCGACAACTATTTTACGGGATGCATCATCGGCTTGTTGTTCGATTGAGCGAACGGATTCAAATTTCACTTTTCCATCGAACCGGGTTGTTACCTGGGATTGCGCCGTAATCAAGCTTGCAGTTCCACCGGTGTGGAAGGTGCGAAGCGTCAACTGCGTACCGGGCTCACCGATCGACTGTGCGGCGATAACTCCGACTGCCTCTCCGACCTGCACTAATTCGCTGGTGGTTAAGTTGCGTCCGTAGCATTTCGCACACACACCGCGCTTTGATTCACACGTGATTACCGAGCGAATCTCAACCTCTTCAATCGATGTCTCCGTCACCCGTTGTGCAAGCTCTTCATCGATCTCTTCACCAGTCTTGATAATAACTTCCCGTGTAAGGGGATCGACGATATCATTGGTCGCTACACGGCCGAGTATACGTTCAGCCAACGGTTCCTTAATATCCTCACCTTCTTTTAAAGCGCTGGTAACTACACCACGAATGGTGCCGCAGTCCTGTTCGGTGATAATTGCATCCTGTGCAACGTCCACCAGACGGCGGGTAAGATATCCGGCATCCGCTGTTTTCAATGCTGTATCGGCCAGACCTTTTCGAGCACCGTGCGTTGAAATGAAGTACTCAAGAACGGATAATCCTTCCCGGAAATTCGAAATAATCGGGTTCTCGATCAATTCACCGGTCTGTCCCGTCAAGCTCTTTTGCGGTTTCGCCATAAGACCGCGCATACCTGCGAGCTGACGCACCTGCTCTTTTGAACCACGCGCGCCGGAATCAATCATCATATAGAGAGAATTGAAACCTTCACGATTGTTCTGAAGTGCATTGAACAATCGCTCCGCCACACGATTCGTCGCACGCGTCCATATATCGATCACCTTATTGTACCGTTCGCCGGATGTGATAAACCCGCGCCGATACTGTTTTTCAATCTTATCTACGTCACCTTGAGCTTTGTCGATAATCTGTTCCTTCTCATCGGGCACAATCGCATCTGAGATATTGACCGATAAACCGCCTTTCATTGCATAGGAAAACCCGAGGTCCTTAAGATTGTCAAGGAAAATCGCGGATTTCAGATTGCCTACCTTTCTGAATGTCGAAAGGATTAAAGTAACGAGACGCTTTTTGTTAAGCAGCTCGTTTATAAAACCAACACCTTCGGGTACGATCGTATTGAAGATGACCCGACCGGTTGTCGTTTCAATTATTTCGCCGTTGATGCGAACCTGTATCTTCGCATGCAAACCAATCTGGAAATTATTATGCGATATAAGGACTTCTGCCGGAGAAGAAAACATCTTCCCTTCGCCCGGTTCTCCATCTTTTGATTTTGTTAAATAATAACAGCCAAGCACAATATCCTGACTCGGAACCACAATCGGATTACCGTTTGCGGGTGAAAGAATGTTGTGACTCGACAGCATAAGTATTCGAGCTTCAAGCTGTGCTTCGTAGCTTAATGGGACGTGTACTGCCATCTGGTCTCCGTCGAAGTCCGCATTGAATGCAGCACATACCAACGGGTGAATCCGGATCGCTTTCCCTTCGACCAATACCGGTTGAAACGCCTGAATACCGAGTCGATGAAGCGTCGGTGCGCGATTAAGCAGGACAGGATACCCATCGATGATATTTTCAAGAATATCCCAAACTTCAGGGCCCTTTTTCATCACTACTTTCTTCGCACTCTTCACGGTTTTTACAATACCGCGTTCGATAAGCTTTCGAATAATAAATGGTTGGAACAGCTCAACCGCCATATCTTTCGGGATACCGCACTCGTGAAGTTTTAACTCCGGTCCGACAACGATTACCGAACGTCCCGAATAATCGACACGTTTACCGAGCAGATTTTGCCGGAATCTTCCTTGTTTACCCTTCAGCATATCCGAAAGCGACTTCAACGCACGGTTGTTGTCGCTTAAAACGGCGTTTGCCCTGCGCGAGTTATCGAACAACGAATCGACCGCCTCTTGCAACATCCTCTTTTCATTGCGAAGAATAACTTCAGGAGCTTTAATGTCTATTAAACGTTTGAGACGATTGTTTCGTATAATAACACGTCTATATAAATCGTTAAGATCACTTGTTGCAAAACGTCCGCCCTCAAGTGGAACAAGCGGGCGGAGTTCCGGAGGAATAACGGGAATCACATCCATCACCATCCACTCGGGTTTATTCGGTGGAGAATCTTCGCGCTCACGGAATGCTTCTACGACTCGAAGCCGTTTTAATAATTCCAGTTTCTTCTGAGGAGAGGTTTCCTCTTTTGCACGCGCCCGTAATTCCGCACTCAGTTCCTCGATATGTACATCACGCAACAATAATTTAATCGCATCACCGCCAATGCGTGCGACAAATTTTCGCTTATCTGTATCGTCAAGTTCCTGGTTTCCCTCGGGCAGCGATGAGAGAATCTCAAAATATTGCTCTTCCGTCAAAAGATCCTTCGGCTGCAAGCCGGTCGTACCGGGGTTGATAACGACATAGGATTCGTAATAGATTATTTTCTCAAGATCCTTTGTGGTAATGCCGAGAAGATAGCTAATTTTCGACGGCTGCGATTTAAAATACCAAATATGTACGATGGGTGCGGCAAGCCCAATGTGTCCCATCCGTTCACGTCGAACACTTTTTTGAGTGACTTCTACGCCGCAGCGATCGCAAATGATCCCTTTATAGCGTATTCGCTTATATTTCCCACAATGGCACTCCCAGTCGCGAACGGGACCGAAAATCTTCTCACAGAACAATCCGTCTTTTTCGGGACGGAATGACCGGTAATTTATTGTTTCCGGTTTTGTCACCTCGCCGTTGGAGCGATTCAGAATCATATCCGGTGAAGCGAGTGCAATGGAAATTTGCTTTATGTTCTTCTTAATTACTTCTCGTGTTGTAAAAGGCATTGATACCCTCCGATAAAAACTATGTGATTAACCGTTGCTCAATGTTATTGGGCATCGCAACTTATTCAATGCGTACATCAAGTCCTAAGCCCTGCAGCTCCCGAATAAGCACATTAAACGATTCGGGTACATTCGGTTCGGGCAAATTCTCACCCTTCACGATTGCTTCATAAACTTTTGCCCTGCCCTGTACATCGTCACTCTTGACAGTAAGGATTTCCTGCAATGTATAAGCAGCGCCGTATCCTTCAAGCGCCCATACCTCCATCTCTCCGAACCGCTGCCCGCCAAATTGCGCTTTACCACCGAGCGGCTGCTGCGTGATTAGCGAATACGGCCCGATCGAACGGGCGTGGATCTTATCGTCAACGAGGTGAGATAATTTCATCATATAAATATATCCCACCGTAACCGGTTGATCGAATAACTCACCGGTTCGCCCATCACAGAGCTTAGTCCGACCGTCTTCGGGCAATCCGGCATTTCTTAATTCCTCCTGCACAAGCTCCCAGTTCGCACCGTCAAATATAGGTGAGGCGTACTTTTGACCGACTTTCTTTCCTGCCCATCCGAGTGCAGTTTCAAGCAATTGCCCGAGATTCATTCGCGACGGAACTCCAAGGGGGTTCAATACGATATCCACCGGAGTACCGTCAGGCAAGAACGGCATATCTTCAACGGGAACTACATTAGCGATAACACCTTTGTTGCCGTGACGTCCCGCCATCTTATCGCCGATCGAAAGCTTCCGTTTTTTCGCAACATAAACTTTTGCAAGCTGTACAATCCCGGGGGGAAGTTCATCGCCAAGCTGCACTTTTTGTTTTTCCCGTCGATATATGTCTTCTATTTCATCGACCTTAAACAGATAACTATCGTAAATACGTTTAATAATCTTGTTCTTCCTCGTATCTTCGACCCAATCGGAATCAAAGTCGAGATCGGTCAGCTTATCAATAGTTTGGAATGTATCTTCCTTTAACTGGGTATTTGCACGAATGGCAACCTGATCGTCTTTATCACGGATACCTGCGGACTTTTCGCCATTGAGCAGTAGATCGAGTTTTTGACCGAGCTTTTGTTCTCCCTCCTTTAATTCCTTACGACGCTGTCTGTCTAATGCATCAATCTTTCGTTTATCTTCTTTTTTGGATTCGGTATCTTTCTTTTTTCTGCTGAAAAGTTTAGTACCGATAACGACTCCCTTCAACCCCGGAGGCGCTTTCAGTGACGCATCTTTAACATCGCCCGCTTTGTCTCCGAAGATAGCTTTCAATAGTTTCTCTTCCGGCGTAGGATCGGTTTCACCTTTCGGCGTAATTTTACCGATAAGGATATCGCCTTCGCGAACTTCCGATCCAACCCGAATGATACCATTTTCGTCAAGATTTTGTGTGGCTTCTTCACTGACATTCGGTATTTCGCGGGTTAGCTCTTCTTCACCTCGCTTGGTATCGCGCACCTGAAGTTCGAACTCTTCAATGTGCACCGATGTATAGATATCCTGTGTTACAACGCGGTCACTGATAACTATTGCGTCCTCAAAATTATACCCGCGCCAGGGCATAAATGCAACAAGTATATTTCGGCCAAGCGCCAGCTCACCGTTTTCTGTCGAACTTCCGTCACATAACACATCCCCGCGCTTCACTTTCTGCCCTTCCTTGACAATCGGACGCTGGTTGATGGCAGTATCTTGATTTGTACGGAAGAATTTTTTCAGCTTGTATTCTACGCGTTTCTTGTCATTAAAACTCACAAGCGCTTCCTGTGAATTTTCATTGACATCGTAATTTACAATAATCGTATCGGCACTAACGTGCTCTACCGTTCCGTTGGCTTCTGCAAGTATCATGGTCCGCGAGTCACGCGCCACTTTCGACTCAAACCCCGTGCCGACAATGGGCGATCTCGGGCGCAGCAACGGCACTGCCTGACGCTGCATGTTGGATCCCATCAACGCGCGGTTCGCATCGTCGTGCTCCAGGAACGGAATTAATGCCGCAGCCGCACTCATAAGCTGCTCCGGCGCCACGTCCATATATTCTGCTTCTTCCGGACTGATGATCGGGTAATCGTCCATATAACGGGCATTCAAACGATCGCTTGTAAATCTACCGTTTCCGTCCAGCGGTGAATTCGCCTGCGCTATCTTAAAGACGTCCTCACGATCGGCGGTCAAATATTCAATTTCGGTTGTTGCTTTACCGTTCTTAACCTGTCGATACGGCGTCTCGATAAAACCGAAGTTGTTGATTCTCGAATATACCGAGAGAGAGGAAATTAATCCGATGTTCGGGCCTTCCGGTGTCTCGATAGGACAGAGACGGCCGTAGTGTGTATAATGGACGTCCCGTACTTCGAAGCCGGCAGTTTCGCGCGTTAAACCACCGGGACCCAGTGCACTCACCCTCCGCTTATGCGTCAGCTCGGCAAGCGGATTTGTTTGATCCATAAACTGCGACAACTGGTTTGTTCCGAAAAATGCATTTACTACGCTCGAGATAGTACGTGCATTGACGAGATCCTGCGGTGTAATGGTTTCATTGCTGCGAAGATTCATGCGCTCACGTATAGTACGCGCCATTCTCGAAAGACCGACGTTAAATTGTTGTCCGAGTTGCTCGCCGACTGTACGGATACGACGGTTGCCGAGGTGATCCATATCATCGACATCTTTCTTCCCCTGTTGCAGATCGATCAGATATTTGATGATCAGAATGATATCGTCTTTCGTTAACGTTGTTGTTTCGAGCGATACATCAAGTCCGAGTTTTTGATTTAGGCGATGTCGCCCTACGTCTCCAATATCATATCGTTTCGGATTAAAGAATAATCTATCGATAAGATTTTTCGCCGTATCAAGATCAGGCGCTTCTCCGGAACGGAGCTGCCGGTATATCGCTTCGAGTGCATCTTCCTCAGAGCGTGCAGAGTCCCGTTGTATCGTATTTGCAATAACCGACCCTCCGGTCAAGCTATCGACTTTCAGCAAGTGGATCTTCTTAACGTTCGATTTTTGAATCTGTTTGATACTCTCTTCGGTAAGAACCGAATCTTTGCTCAAGAAGATCTCGCCTGTTTTCGTATCGACGACGTCGCTGCAGATAATACGATCTTCATACTCCGAAAGATCGACTTTTTTCACATCGACTTCTTCGACCAAATTAAACAACTCAAGGAGTTCATCATCGGATGAATAGCCGAGCGCCCTGAGCAAAGTGGTAACCGGGAATTTCTTCTTCCGGTCAATGTACGCATACATCACATTGTTTATATCGGTTGCGAACTCCACCCAGGAACCGCGCAACGGAATAATTCGCGCCGAGTATATGGGCGTTCCGTTCGGATGTTTTGTCTGACTGAAAAATACACCCGGTGAACGCCGTAACTGGCTGACAACAACCCGTTCAGCGCCGTTATAGATAAATGTTCCACGGTCGGTCATCAACGGTAAATTACCGAGATATACCTCCTGCTCTATAGTATCGCTGAATTCTTCGCCATTTTCGGCCTTTGCAGACAAACGCAATTTTGCTTTCAATGGTGCAGAGTATGTGAGACCACGTTCCTGACACTCGGTAACCGAATATTTCGGTTGTTCGATATGATACTCTACGAATTCTAAAAGATAGTTCTCACGGGCATCGGTTATGGGAAAATTCATCCCGAATACCGCTTGTAATCCCATTTTCTTTCGCTGCTTCGGTTGTACTTTCGATTGCAGGAACGATTCAAAAGAATCAAGCTGCACCGAAAGCAAATCGGGGCTTTCGAGAATTTTAGGAATACGTGAGAAGGATATACGTCCGTTGGTCATAGCTTGGTTTTTCAAGAGCACCACTCCTTCTTATTATCAATGAATAATGACATACTAATTTGCCTGTTGTGTACAACCTCTGTATGGAATCCACGTATCGGTTGGTAATTTTTCACGGTGAAAATTATATTATCGGGTACGGCATACTGGCGCCTACCCGTTGAAGAAAAATTAAGATTGGAAGCGCGCTTAATTTGTTTATAAATTTTCTTTTCCACTCCCTGCTGCTGCGTTGGCAAAAAGTTAATTGTTTATTGTCACCAACAACTCTTCTTGTAAATAACGCAAGTCGGGAGGCACGCGGTGAGTCCGCCGCCTACCGACTCACAAAAGTTAACAACTTTTTTATTATTTCAGTTCTACTGTTGCGCCGGCCTCTTCAAGCTCTTTTTTGAGCTTTTCTGCATCCTCTTTCGGAATTTGCTCTTTTATCGCTTTCGGTGCACTGTCGACAAGGTCCTTGGCTTCTTTCAACCCGAGTCCGGTTGCAGCACGTACAACCTTGATGACGTTGATTTTCTGCGTACCTGCTGCTTGCAGAACAACATCAAACTCGGTTTTCTCCTCTGCAGCGGGTGCTGCTGCACCGGGAGCGGCTGCCGCTGCGACCGGCGCCGCCGCGGTTACACCGAATTTGTCTTCAAGCGCTTTCT
This sequence comes from Ignavibacteriales bacterium, assembly GCA_003562775.1. Lineage (GTDB taxonomy): Bacteria > Bacteroidota > Ignavibacteria > T3Sed10-11 > T3Sed10-11 > T3Sed10-11. Next base: position 8,131 of record PWTU01000554.1, on the reverse strand, counting down.
TTAGTTCGGCCGCTTCAAGCAAAGTAAGTTTTTCAATTTTTTCAACAATTTCCTGAACTGCTGACATGGTAACTCTCCTTATTCATTAAAAAAAATTTATTGCCTTTATTCTGATTTTGTTTGTTCGATTGCTTCGACAAGTCCAACAATTTGACGCATAACCTCATTGAGAACACCGACAACACCGCTCACCGGTGCAGTCAAACTACCCATTATGCTCGCAATGGATTCTTCGCGTGCCGGAAGTGCTGCCAATTCGTCAAACTTCGATGAATCATACACATCCATTCCAATAACGCATGCTTTCACATCGATTTTCGACACCTTATCGCGGAATTTCTTTATAACTTTCGCCGGCGAAACCGGGTCGTCATATCCGAAAGCAATAGCCGTTGGTCCGGTCAGTTGTTCATCGAGGATTGTATCATAATCAGCCACTTGTTTCAATGCGCGTTTGATAAGTGTATTTTTTATCACCCGGTACTCGACCCCCGCCTTCCGAAATTCTGACCTCAGTTCAGTGGCTTCGGCAACGGTGAGGCCGCTGAATCGGGTGAAATACATACCTTGCGCGCGAGATATCTTGTCGGCAACCTCGGCAACGACTTTTTCTTTCTCAGATCGTTTCATCGATCACCTTTTATTTATTCACCAACATTATGCTGCTTTGAGGAGAAGCCACTTTCTCTTCCACCGCAGGCGGAATGAAAGGCAACAAAGCAATTATTTATTAATCGTTTGGTGAGTGCGTAATAGACTTTTATCAAACTTATTAATTATTATTTTATGCAGCAGTGCTCACTGTTGTTCTATCAATCGAGATACCCGGTCCCATTGTGGAGGACAAATGAACACTCTTTATATATTGTCCTTTAGCAGAGGGCGGTTTCAGACGTTGAATCGTCGATAAAAAGGTTTTAATATTCTCAACGAGCTGCCGATTCTCGAAATTTACTTTCCCGACTGTTGCATGAACGACACCCGCTTTATCTACACGGAATTCAATTTTCCCTGCTTTCACTTCCTTGACCGCCGCACCTATATCGTTCGTAACAGTGCCGCTCTTCGGATTCGGCATAAGCCCTCGAGGACCGAGAATTTTGCCAAGCTTCCCGACTTCGCTCATCAGATCGGGTGTTGCAATTACAACATCGACATCGGTCCATCCACCTTTTATTTTCTCGATGTACTCCTCAAGCCCGACATGATCGGCGCCGGCTTCTTTTGCCTCTTCATCCTTCGGCGGCTTTGCAAGAACAAGTACGCGAACTTCTTTCCCTGTTCCGTTCGGAAGCGATACCGTACCTCGCACCATCTGGTCGGCTTTCCTCGGATCGACGCCGAGACGCACGGCAATATCGACAGATTCGACAAATTTTGTACCTGCAGTTTTTTTCACCAGATCGACTGCTTCCTCTATCGCATATGCTTTCTGAGGTTCGATCTTTTTTACTACTTCTCTATAACGTTTTCCGTGTTTCATTGTATATAGCCAATTAATTATTATTCAGAACTTGTGTATTATCCCTCGACGGTTATCCCCATGCTACGCGCGGTGCCGGCTACCATAGTCATTGCGGACTCGATATCGTTTGCATTGAGATCGGGCATTTTCATTTCTGCTATCTCCCTGATCTGAGACTGGGTTACCTTGCCGACCTTCGTCCGGTTGGGTTCACCGGATCCTTTCTCAAGTTTCGAGACACGCAGCAACAATGCTGATGCGGGTGGAGTTTTCGTAATAAAAGTAAAGGACTTATCTTGAAATACGGTAATTACAACAGGGATAAGTAAACCACCTTTATCTTGCGTGCGAGCATTAAATGCCTTACAGAATTCCATAATGTTCACACCTTTTTGCCCGAGCGCCGGACCAACGGGTGGCGCCGGGGTCGCCTGTCCGGCAGGAATCTGCAATTTAATTATTCCGGTAACTTTTTTTGCCATCGTTTATCCTATTGTTTCAATGTATTACAAATTTACTTTTCCGCTTCGATCTGATCGAAATCGAGTTCGACCGGTGTTTTTCGACCGAATATACTAACCATAAGTTTTACTTTCATTTTCTCTTCATTTACTTCCTGCACAAATCCGGTAAAACTCGAAAATGGACCGTCTATTACTTTGACGGGTTCGCCAACGTGGAACGGGGCCTGAATAAGCTCGGAATCGCGACGATCCTCCATTCGACCGATCAATCGACGAATCTCATCGGGACGCAATGGAACCGGCGTATTTTTCGGCCCGACAAACCCCATCACCGAGGGCGTCTCAAGTATAAAGTGTGTAGTCTCCTTATCAAGGGCAGCTTCGACGAGAATGTATCCGGGGAAGTATGTCTTCGTTTTACTTTTTTTCTTGCCGTCCTTTACCGTGAAGACTTTCTCCGAAGGAACCAGAATTTTAACAATCCTATCCTCCAACCCCGCTTCTTTAACTTCTTTCTCAAGATAGGCCTTCACTTTTTGCTCATGCCCCGAATATGTTCGAACGACATACCATTTAGTTTCCAAGACTACACGCCCCCTTTATAATAATATTGGTGCATGTTAAAATATTCCACTCACTACAGTACTGATAATCCTATCAACCACATACACGAAAGATGCCAGGATTAAACATGCTATAATAACGATCCCGGTAGATTCACGCAGCTCTTCTTTCTTGGGCCACGTTACCTTTTTCATTTCTTTTACAACATCGTTAACAAAGTTAATTATCTTGTTTTTCATAACTCACTCATAAATATAAAAAAAATTCACAACGGGAATTTCCCCGACTCTAATGATGTGATTGAATACGTCAAGCACTTTTTTACATTGCACGGGTGGCAGGACTTGAACCCGCATCCCGACAACAGTCGGGATTTGGAGACCGTTGCTTCAGTCATTTCATTTACTCCCACCTTACATTTTTATACTGCACGGGTGGCAGGACTTGAACCCGCAGCCTACGGTTTTGGAGACCGTTGCTCTGCCAATTGAGCTACACCCGTAGGTAAATCACCGTGTTTCCTTATGCGGCGTATGCTTATTACAGAAGCGGCAAAACTTTTTATATTCGACACGCCCCTGTTGCTTCCGTTTATTTTTTGTTGTCGTATAATTACGACGTTTGCATTCGGTACATTCTAAAGTAATATTATCTCTCACTTTGTTCTCCGCATCTTAGAGCGTTCACAGTTATAATTAATCAAACCAGTACGAGCTCACGACCGGGATTGAACCGGTGACCTCGTCCTTACCAAGGACGTGCTCTACCAACTGAGCTACGTGAGCGGGATACCCTCAACAAGGCATACAGACCATTCTCATCTGAGCGGGAGACGGGATTCGAACCCGCGGCCCACAGCTTGGAAGGCTGTTACTCTACCATCTGAGTTACTCCCGCTTTCTGAATTACGAATTACGATTTACGAATTTAAACGACCCCTGTCACATAGCATTCATAATTCGTAATTCCAGCAAGTGGGCAGGGAAGGATTCGAACCTCCGAAGGCCGTAGACCGACAGATTTACAGTCTGTTGCGTTTGACCGCTTCGCTACCTGCCCAACTATTCAGTAATGAGATGAGCTGGCGAAGGGAATTGAACCCCCAACCTGCTGATTACAAATCAGCTGCTCTACCATTGAGCTACGCCAGCGATAGTAAAACGATACAACTCCCACACCCGTTAGTCAGGCACTCCTTACAGTACGAAATTATTATCTCGATAATTCCGCACACCACAGTATGTATTGGGATAAACGTTAATGCGATATGGGTGTCGGGGCGCCCTATTTTTCACTTTAAAGTCAAACTATGTAATATAGCAATTTTTATGAAAAAGTCAACAGTATAACTTCAAAATCGTTTCAAAATCTATTTCTGCAAACTGCGAACTACCGAACTTATAAGATAAACAAAATTTCCAAAACAATCACTATTTTTCCATCCAAACTTCCGTTTTCATCAGTTTGGAGAATGTTCCCCTTACTTTTTCTGTCAGTTCAACAAAGTAATCGACCACATCCTGTCTAATATTCAACATTTTCTGCAAAAGATTCTGTTCCTCAGTTCCGGTTGGCACCAAATTTGACTGATCCTCTGCATATATTCTGTTAAAATATTCCAGGGATCTAAATCGATTATAAGCTGTAAATAACAACTCGAAAGTATCATAATCGATCAATCCCGACTCTTTCATCTTTAAAAGAGCATCGCTCGTAGATGCCGTTCGCAGCGTGCTATCACTTCGTCCGCTAAGCAATTGTATGGTTTGAACGAGAAATTCGATATCCATTAAACCGCCGGCTCCCGTTTTTACATTTATATAGTTGTACCTGCGTATTCTTGATCTGCTTTCCGTTCGAAATCGCATCCGTCGTATATCACCTATCCAATCGTACTCAAGCGGTTGATTATAAACAAAGTTTTCTATAATGCCATCAATTCTCAATGCGAGCTTTTCCGGGCTTTCTACAACTTTGGCGCGCACCAATGCTTGCCGCTCCCAAAGCGAAGCTCTATTTTCGAGATACTCCGCGAACCTGTCAATCTCAACTGCCAGTGGACCGCTCTTCCCTTCCGGTCGCAACCGCATATCGATTTCAAACGGAACGGACATTTCTCCGGCCGACATACATCTTCGTATTATCTCTTTGGCAACTTCGATTGCCTTTTCGGTATCTCTCTCATCATCCGATTCATACAGCATTAATAAATCGAGATCCGCTCCCGGGCCAAGCTCTTCACCGCTTAATTTGCCAAGCGACACAACCGCGATCCGAGGTTCACTGAATTTATAATCACGGTAAATATCACGAAGAACTTCACGCACTCTTCGTACAGCAATATATGAAAGCGTTCGGTGGACTTCGTCAACTCCACACTTTTCATTTATAAACCGGGTATGGAGTGCAAGATTCAAAAAACGATCGGGATACTCTATTATGTCGGAATTAATCAGGTATTCTGCTTCAAGAATGACATGTATGTTGTCAATAAACAACTCCAGGTCTTCCGGGTGCTTTGTCAATTGCAATGACAATTTATTACTGTACCCACAAACTTTCATCAAAGCTTTTCTGACACTACTTTGCTGCATTGCGATATAAAAAGCATACGGATGGGGGTATGCCTGAACAATCGATAAAAAGTTCGCCAGGGCACGATCGGGATTAATTGCGAAGGAACAATCCTGAAGTAACCCGGGAACTATAGAACGAAACGCTTCTTTAGTCTTAACATCATGATCGCCGATACCAAGCGAGGTAATTCCAAACGCAAGCTTCTTTAATAACCCTTTTGCACGCTCCTGATCGGAAAAACCGAATTCATTTAAATCTACATCATCTTGATTTAGTATAATGTCAAGGAATGAAGTGCCGCCCTCTTCGCCGAAAACGTTATGAAATATTTTCGTCACACGGTTACGGTGTTCACGCACTTCATTATCGAATCTATCCAATGTATCAAAACCTGCAATTACAGCGAAGCGTTCTCTCTCTTGAATATCAGCGGGTATTGAATGACTCTGTATATTTTCGTCGAGTTGCACTATATGTTCAAGTTTTCGATAGAACTCATATGCACTTTGTAAAGATTTAAGTTCAGAGACGGTAATATAGTTGTGGAGGTGAAGAAGACCGATCGCGGTGAGCGTGTTGGTGGATCGAATCCTCTTATCTTTTCCGCCATGAATGAGCTGTAGTGCCTGTACAATAAATTCAATATCCCGAATACCGCCGCGAAACAATTTTATATTTTCCGGATCGTCGGTACTTTTTTCAATTCGTGTCTTCATTCTCGCTATAGTTGAGCGTGGGGATTGAAATAAAGTCGCGGGGTAAATAAACGGTTGCAAGGAATCGATAAATGACCGGCCGAACTCTCTGTCTCCGGCAATCGCTCTGGCTTTGATCAACATCTGGCGTTCCCATATCTCTCCTCTCGTTTCGTAGTATGTACGGTATCCTTGGGCAGTGCGAACCAGTGGACCGGCATTCCCGTCGGGACGCAATCTTGAATCTACTCTATATAAGTATCCTTCTTTGGTATGTTCGGTCATTACCGATATCCATGAATCTGCAACGGTGGTGTAAAGGTCGATTGTGTGCATCTCCCGTCCGGCGCCGGCAGAAAATTTCTCATCTTCATCCATAACAAATATAATATCTATGTCGGAACTATAATTAAGTTCCCGTCCTCCAAGCTTGCCGAGTCCTATTATCGCAAATCTCGTTGCGGGATGTATCTCATACTTCGTTGTTCTGTCGTCAAGTATTACGTCCAATACAACAGAAGATATCGCTTCCGCCAGATCGCTTATTTCTCCTATAATAATTCCGAACGGTACTTGCACCAGAATATCGCGTACTCCGATACGAAGGATCTCCCTCCTGTAAAAGCGTCGGATTGCATTAAACTGAATTGCATGCTTATCGAACAGTTCGATTTGCTTCTTTAACTCTTCAATGAAATTGTCGCGCGACTTTGTAATGGATAAAGCGTCGGAGGTTGTTAGCCAGCGGAAAAGCTCCGGATCTCTGACGATAGTATCTGATAGAAACTGAGAATGAGCCCCGATCTTCATCGCCAGCTCCATTAAAACCGGATAACGGACAAGATCGCGTGCAAACGATATACCGAATGACGCTTCGGTCATTCTGTGAATATTCAACAACGCTTTCTCGGGTGCCGGTGAATTTGCAATTGCCGTCATAAAAATACGGTGAAGATCGTCGAGATTATACGACTTTCCCCTCTCATCAAACGTTCCGATAAGTGGTTCAATCAAATTCCGGATCAGCTGTTTTGCACGTTCCGTATCCTCAAAAAGACCTTGAAATCCGCTTTCGTTCATACTCTAAAGAAATTAACATCACCCTTTATATAGATATTCCGATTAATAAGTATACGAAAAAAGCTGCTAAAATCAACAAGTTGCAATTCCGGTGGTATTCTTCTATATTTTAAAAGAAATTCACAATCGTCGCTCATTAATATATAGGAGGATATCCATGGTTAAACTGATAGCATTATATAAAAAACCTTCTGACACACAAGCATTCGATGAACACTACAATAACACCCACACTCCGCTTGTTAAAAAAATGCCCGGACTTAAAAAACTTGAGGTTTCCCGAATAACAAGTGCCATAGGGGGTGAAGCAAAGTTTTATCTTCTTGCCGAAATGTATTTCGACAATGAAGATGCACTGAATGCTGCTATGGCATCACCTGAAGGAAAAGCTGCGGGGAAAGACTTAATGGATTTTGCGGGGGGACTGGTTCAAATGATGATTGCAGAGGTTGCAGAAGATGCGTAGATCAAGATATACCGGAATGGATCCGGAGCAGCTCGGGCTCGACAACTTACTTTACACCAAGAAAAACAGAGTTGCCAGCGTAACCATTAATCGACCCGAAAGTCACAATGCGCTAAACTTCGAAACCGTCCGTGAACTGCATCGGGTATTCGAAGATGTTACGTGGGACGACGATATTGCGGTTATGGTTTTAACCGGAGCGGGCGAAAAAGCATTTTGCACAGGTGCGGATATTAAACAATGGCATGACGAGTTTATGTCGCATCCGGGCGATTTTTATAAATGGATGGGTGCATTTATAGAAATGCATGATCGATTACGCAATATCGGCAAACCGACGGTCGCGCGATTAAACGGTATTGTCGTCGGGGGCGGTAACGAGTTGAATATGGCGTGCGATCTTGCAATTGCAGCAGATGATATTTACATACGGCAGGTTGGACCAGCACGCGGCAGCGTTCCGGCTGCCGGTGCAACTCAGTGGCTGCCGCTCATCGTCGGCGACAGACGCGCTCGTGAAATATTACTGCTATGCGATGAGATACCGGCGGAAAAAGCCCTTGAATGGGGACTCGTAAATCGCATTGTTCCGCGGGGAAGATTAGACGACGCGGTCAATGAAATGACCGATAAACTTCTCAATAAACTGCCGGAAGTAACGCGCTATACAAAACAGCAGCTTAACGTTTGGCGGGATTTTTCGTGGGCAATGACTATCGGTCATGCACGCGATTGGCTGACGGTGCACACATCGGCGCCCGAAATTTATGAAGGGATTGATTCTTTTAAAAACAAGAGGCCGATTGATTATGAAAAAGTT
>PWTU01000541.1 GCA_003562775.1 Ignavibacteriales bacterium | reverse complement strand
TATGAAAACAGCCGTATCCATGTTGTTAACTTCAGACAACGGCGAGGGAAATCTGCTGTTTTAAACGATCTCGTCGCCTGTGCTTCAAGTGATATCCTCATATTTTCTGATGCAAATACCATCTATTCGATGGATACTGTACGGAAGCTCGTTCGTCACTTCGAAAATACAACGATCGGCGGTGTTTGCGGAAAATTGGAATTGATCCCATATAATAAGAATGTTAATAGTAAAGGTGAAAGTATATATTGGCGTTACGAAAATATGCTGAAGCTGCTGGAGGGAAATATTTATACGACGATAGGTGCAACAGGAGCTATTTATGCTATCCGACGGTCCCTTTATAGAAATTTGCCCGTGAATAAAATAGTAATGGATGATTTCCTTATACCGTTGAAAGTCGTTGCGCAAGGTTCACGGATCATATTTGATCGTGAAGCAAGTGGCCGCGAAAAAACCTCTGCAAGTATGCATCATGAATTTTCACGTAAGGTAAGAATCGGGGTTGCCAATTTCGTTGGATTAAACGAAATAAAGAAACTCTTGTCTCCGAAGTGGAAGTTTGTTGCATTCGCATTATGGTCTCATAAAGTAATCCGGTGGATTGTTCCGGTATTGATGATTCTCGGTTTGGTGGCTAACTTCGGCTTGATATTTATTTCAGCTTCTTCAATATATATTGTAACTTTTTGGTTACAGGTATTATTCTATACCTTGGCTGCAATCGGATATGTACTCGACCGGAATAATATATCAGCAGGTATTTTTGGATATCCCTACTTTTTTGTAACAATGCATTTAGCGTTATTAATCGGATTTATTCAGTTTTTACAGAATAAAAGACAACCGATGTGGAAGGTATATCGGTAAAAAATAAACATAGATGTATATGCACGTGAAGAAAAAATACATCATTCCTGTCGTTACACTATGTGTGCTGATAGCGTTATTAATCGTCATAAATTCAATGAAAAATCACGTTCCATCTGAGACACAGATGGAACACAATTACGAACATAAAAGCGAAATCAAATCCTACGTAGATACACAACTTACGTATGAAATTATTAAGGCACCGAATAATACATACGGTTATAACATTAAGACGAACGGACGAATTCTTATACATCAACCCAGTATTCCGGCGCTTCCCGGCATCGAGGGATTCAAAACCGAGGAGGCCGCGATTTCGGTAGCGGAGTTGGTTATTTATAAAATTCGTCAGAGTAATTTTCCCCCCAGTGTTTCCGTAAGTGAATTGGATTCATTAGGTGTCTTATTGGATTGATTTAATTTGGAGGGGAAAATGATGAATTTAATAAAAGTATATTTTCTCTGTTTGTTTGTAAGTTTTTCGTCGATCTATGCGCAGGAAATCTGGACACAAAAGGACGATTTTGCCGGAACTGCGAGATTCGGTGCGGTCGGTTTTACAATAGGAGATAAGGGATTTGTCGGGACTGGTTTTGCCTATGAAGGACTTATAGATGAATACAGTGTTGATTTCTGGGAGTACGATCCGTCAGAGGACGTATGGACCCAGAAAGCAGACTTTGGCGGAACCGGAAGATCACACGGAACCGGCTTTTCTATCGGTGATAGAGGTTACATCGGAACGGGATATTATTATGACGATGGGTGGCAATTACTCTCGGATTTCTGGGTGTATGATTCACAATCGAATACCTGGATGCAGAAAGCCGATTTTCCCGGCGAAGCACGTCTGAATGCCGTGGGTCTATCGATCGTTGATAAAGGATACATCGGGACAGGAGGGGTAGATTGGGATTTTGGACCATGGTTCAAAGATTTTTGGGAATACAATCCGGAAACAGATAGCTGGGAACAAAAAGCCGATTTTCCCGGTGAAAGAAGACATGGTGCGGTCGGATTTACCATCGATGATAAGGGATATGTCGGAACAGGATATGGTGATTATATAAGCTACAAAGATCTTTGGGAGTATAATCCCGATACTGATAACTGGGCTAAAAAAGCTGATTTTGGTGGAACAGCCAGATCCGAGGCAGTCGGGTTCTCTATTAATGGAAAAGGTTACATAGGTACAGGACGGGGAATGTATCTTCATCATGATTTTTGGGAGTATAATCCGAATACTGATACCTGGAAACGGAGAGCCGATTTTAGTGGCGCAGAGAGATATGACGCAATTGGTTTTTCAATTGGAGATAAAGGCTATATCGGTACAGGATTGACCGGCCCTAAAAGTGATTTTTGGCAATACGATCCGAGTAAAGATGTATTGCCCCATATACCGGTATTGAGAAATCCTGCAAATGGAGCGGAAAATATACAAAATGAAAATCTAGAATTGAAATGGTTCTCTTCAATTGATGCCGATGTCTATCAATTGCAACTATCCGAAACAAGTAATTTTTCGACAACAATTATAAACCAGGAAAACATTGTCGATACATTATATACAATTCCTATACTTGGTTTCAATATCACATATTATTGGCGGGTTAGAGCGAAGAATGATTTTGGTGAGTCAAACTGGTCTGAGATATGGAATTTTACAACAAGTAAAGAGATGGAACCATGGGTTCGAAAAGCCGATTTTGGCGGAGGTAGCAGAATTGGTGCAGTGGGATTTACAATAGGAGACAAAGGATACATCGGTACGGGATCTGCGACCGGTCTTCAAAAAGATTTCTGGGAATATGATCCGCAGAGTGATAGTTGGACCCAGAAAGCCGACTTTGGAGGTCAGGAAAGACAGAGGGCTTTTGGTTTTTCAATAAATGATAAGGGATATATCGGTGCCGGCTATAATGCATTAGGAGGCGGTGATCTAAAAGATTTCTGGAGGTATGAACCGACAACAAACACATGGACCAGAGTAGCAGAATTTCCCGGCAAGGCGAGTTCTGATGCAAGTGGTTTTTCGATAGGTAATAAGGGTTACATCGGTACGGGAAATTATTCAGATGATGGGATTGCCGAATACACTGCTGAGTTCTGGGAATATGATTCACAAACTGATACCTGGGAGCGAAAAGCAGATTTTGGAGGGCCGGCAAGAACTCGCGCAGTGGGTTTTTCAATTGACGATAAAGGATATATTGGAACAGGGTATCGTTTTAATGGTCAAGCAATTTCTGAACGAGATTTTTGGCAGTATGACCCAGAAACCGATACCTGGACACAAAAAGCCGATATAATTACCGGAAGGGAAAGTGCAGTTGGTTTTTCCATATCAGGTAAAGGATATGTTGGACTTGGTGTTGGAAATAATGACTTTTGGGAATATGATCCTGTGGACAATACGTGGACACGAAGAGCCGATTTTCTCGGACCTCAGAGAGTAAGTGCGGTTGGATTTTCGATAGGCGGGAAAGGATACATTGGTACAGGCAGTCCGAATGGTGAGGAATTCTGGGAATACGATCCGAGTGAAGACGGGGTTACCAGCGTGGGCGGTGGAGACAATCTAGTTTCGGATTTTAAATTATTTCAAAATTATCCTAACCCATTTAATCCGACTACAAGAATCAGTTACAACTTACCAGAAAGAGCACATGTAAAACTTGAAATCTTTAACGCAATCGGACAGCGGGTAGCCATGCTTGTTTATGATGTGCGGGAAGCCAGTACATATGAAGAAATCTTCGATGCATCAAATCTACCCAGCGGTATTTATATATATCGTCTGGAGGCAGGCCTTTTTGTAGAATCAAAAAAAATGTTGTTTATCAAATAAGGAAAATAAGTCGCCGTGTCCCGCAAAACCGAAATACTCCTTATCATCCTCTTCGACTTCCTCGCCATTAACCTGGCATGGGTGTTGTACTACTACCTGCGCGTCGAAAGCGGTATGATTCCGTACAGCCTGCGGCC
>PWTU01000532.1 GCA_003562775.1 Ignavibacteriales bacterium | reverse complement strand
TTCGTCATGTTCTTCTCCTTTAGTTTTTCGTCGTGGTGTGTATGTACAGGGTTTATGCAGCTTTGCATTTTTTGCAAAGTCCATAAAACTGAATAACATGGTCGGTAATGTGGAACGAGTGTTTTCGCGATAACGCTTTTTCGACTTTCTTTATGTACTCTATTTCTTCATCCATGAAATCGTCATAGTCAATGATCCGTTTACATCCGGTACACACGAGATGATGATGGTGATCCGGTTTTTTGTTGCTCTCTATTAGTTCATAACGGTGGCACCCGTCGCCGAAATGAAACTTCGTTACGATGCCCATACGTTCGAGCGTATAAAGATTCCGGTACACGGTCGTTAAACCGATATTCGGATGCTTTTTATGCACCTTCATGTAAATTTCTTCGGCAGAGAGATGATCGATGGTATCGCTGAGCACTTCCAATATAACCCGGCGAGGTTCGGTAAATCGTAACCCCTTATCGCGGAATCGTTTCTCCCATTTTGGATATGTTTTTGCCATAAAGTTGTATCTTATTAATAATGATTATTATTATCAATGTAAGAGAAGCCACGTTCAATGTCAAGCAGGCACTCTCCCCATGTACGGTTCCAACGGCAGTCTTATTAATGCTTGTGTGCATGATGACAGATGCTTTTCGCTGCTGTGGGTTGATTCAGTTCCTGAAGTTCCTCTTTTCGAAAATGTTCGATCGCTTCTGCGGCCTGCATGTTCCGGGCTAAATATATCCGTGCACCCCCCGATTGCAAACGTTCGAATGCAAAAGGACCGATATTACCCACGATATAGTTTTTAATACCTTGTTGTAAGAATTGAGATAGAATACCGTGGGCATGGTCTTCATCTTCGTGCGTTTCATGTTCAAGCACTTCATTTCTCACCGCATTGGGCAAGTTGTCTTCGATATTATAGAGTAAATAAAATGCAGCATGACCGAATCGCTTCGCAATAGTGCTGTCTAAGGTATCTCCATCGGTGCCGAGACAGATGATCATATTCTTATCCCCGTCATAATGAGTGTTTTCGTGTCTGAATCTCCATTTACGGCGGTGACCTCTTCCAAATCCTCTTTCGGTTTTATTTGTGTCCTGATTCCTGCGCCGGTTTCTTCTGCGTCGTCTCCCTCCCCTGCAATCACCACCATATTCATCGTCGGAATCTTCCGATACATCATAAGAAACTGCCGAATTTTCCTCCTGCGTATCCTCCTCGCCCCGAATGCGTTCCCTTCGGTACAATTGGTTTTCGTTATAAGACATTTTTATTTCCTCCTTATCATTTTGTTCGTTTGTTTATCGATAAAAACACATTTCTGTTGTGCTCGCGCCACGGGTCGATTTTCAAATTCAATTACCGCCGAGAGCAGCCAGACTCCTTTATCATACGAATCGACTTTCATTCTCCCGATCGGGTTTTGAAAAAGGAAAAGCGGCTTTTTATATTGGATTGTTGTGGATGCGACTACAAGGTATAATCCATTTGAAATCAGCTCGTCAAATGGAAGTATCCTCTTGAATAATTCATTTCGTAGATCTTCGAGCCAGTTTATGTAGACGGCGTTATTTACATGACCGGATGCATCGATATCGTATGGTTTGATTACCATTTCTTGTTCATAGCTTATGTCGGTTACGATCAAGGTTAATTTCCTTGTGTTGTTATATAAAAATCTTAATATAATCTAATCCATTTATGGAAGTAAAACAGCAGCCGCAATGACGGTGGTCCATATACCCTGTTTATTACCTTCCGCAGACTGTGTTATGTTAAAAGTTCTTACGATTTTACCGGACATTTTAAACACTTCTTCCCGTTCATTCCAATCGGTATCCGGGTCGAATTCGACACCGAGTGTCGTTGCAAGCATTTGTGCGGCAAGGTCCTCGGCGTAATCGCCTGCAATTTTCTCTTTTACACCGAACGGGTGATACTCTGACAAATAGCCATAATGTGATTTATCAGCCGGAATTGCGGCTCCGATCGAAGCGGCAATCAGGCGGTTCGGTTCATTGGTGGTATTCCGCGCCATCACCGTGAAGGTTATTTGCCCCGGGTGAAGTTCTTTTAATCCCTCCCTCCTGGAGATTCTTTTACAGTGCGGAGGGAATATGCTGCTTACCGATACAAGATTGCATCTTTCGATTCCCGCATCACGTAATGCAGCTTCATAGGAGCTTAAGTAATCTTTATGTCTGCCGACTCCTTTGGTAAAAAATATTTTTACAGGTATGTACATCAGAATCCGTTCCCGGGGATACGATTCACATTCAGTTTCCAGCCCGATGTACTTATTTTCATTTCCAGGGATTTGACCCTCGGCCATTCCAATATCACCTCGCCGGTATCTTTTTCAAAAAAGACTAATATTCCCGTTGCGGGTGAGAACGTGAATGAATCATATGATTTCAATTTCATCGGTTCATATGTGTCATCGTTGTCTATTACATGTAACTGCATACTATCCTCCATAATATGGTTTAAATCTTTTCCGATTTTATGACCACAAAACCTCCCTCTCCATACCCGTTTTTATGGGGCTGGATTTCATCGATCGTTTCAATGGTTCCAAATACCGTTTGAATAACTTCGATATTGTTAAACGTACATTGTTTTAGAAACCCCATTATCTCATCGGTTGAAAAAAATGAAGCAATCCGGTAAAATTTATTCTGTGCTTTTATTTTTTGATAGGTTTGGCCGAGCGGGCTGTTTTTATCAACCAAACCGACGACAAAAATGCCTCCGGATTTGAGTATTCTGTTTACTTCTGTAAACGATAGCGATACATCATCCACAAAACAAACTGTCGTGACCATTAACGCAAAATCGTACGATCCATCTTTCAGCGGTAAATTCTCCGCATCCCCGTCATATACCTTTAATCCTTTTTTTGTCGCATATTCTCTCATCTTTGCCGATGGCTCAACTCCCTCTTTAATGCCTATGGGTATTGCAAATCTCCCTGTACCGATACCGATCTCGACGCCCCTTTTCCCGGAAGGAGCAAAATGTTTTATCGCACGCAATTCCGATAAATAAACATACCGGTGTTCATCGAACCAATTCTCATATTCCCCGGGAAATTCATCAAACGGTTTCGTTCGTGCCATGCTTATCGCTCCCGTAGTTTTCTCAGGTAATAGTTTTTTCCTTGATATGGTATTTTTATGAGTATATCGTTCTCTATGAGTTTTTCCATCAACGACCATTCTGCACCGGACTTTTTAAGAAATGCCCGTACCGCATCTTCCCTCATAGGATGGACTGCCGTAATGCTCAATATATCGTCCTCTGCATTACCGGAGGATGCAAATGTATTCCCTTCATATCCGATGAGTAATTCCACTTTTGGTAATTTTTCTTGAAATATATTATAGATGTTTGTCAATATATTCTCATCCGGCATGCGTACATTTGACTCCGCCGGAGGGCGTGTAGGAACGAGAATATATGCAGATGCGTGTCGTAAGTATTTAATAAAATCAGATATTTTATCCGCTTCTTCCTCGGTGTCATTGAGTCCGGCGATTATCATAGTTTCAGTCACCAACTCTCCGTTGAATGTACGGGAAAATTCACGTATCCCTTCAAGAATATCGGGCAATTGTAATCGTGAATGCGGTCTGTTTATTTTCCGCCATGTCTCTTCATTGACACTGTCTATTTTTAACGACACCCAGTCAGCTTTGGCAAGATCGTTCCGGACGCTTTTCAATGAGATAAGCGACGCGTTTGTAATGACGGCGATTTTTCTGTTAAATTTCCTGAGCAGATCGATTCCATGCCCCAGGTTACTGTCTAATGTGGGCTCGCCGTCCGGTACAAATGTTATGTAATCGGTTTTTTCTCCCCGAGCGGTAACCGCTTTAATTTTATCGTGAACGGCTTTTAATATCGCACTGGGGGAATAAAGGGGTGCCCGGTCGATCCGCAGAAGATTGGTACGACCTATCTGACAATAAACGCATGAGTAGGAACAGACTTTCGGCGGAATATTATTAACGCCGAGACTCTGTCCCAGCCGGCGGGAAGGTATGGGACCGAATACTATTGATTGCATAATTGTTGTTATGTTTGTGCATATTTTTTATTTTCTTGCGTCGAATGAATGCATTGCTCGATCTTATGAGCAATTTGATTAAAACATTGTGCGACCTTCGAGTCAGGTTTCTCGTGAAGAATGGATTTCCCATTATCACTTAAAATACGTACATCGATGTCTGTGGGAACTGATCCGAGAAATTCGACATCATAATTATCGGCTAATGTCCGGCCCCCGCCCGAGCCGAACAAGTCTATTTTGTTGTTACAGACCGGACAGAGAAATCCTGACATATTTTCAATTACACCGATAGCCGGAATTTCGAGCTCTTTTGCCATATTGATTGCCCGCTCCGCGTCTATAACCGAAACTTCCTGAGGAGTCGTTACGATAACCGCGTAATCCGGTTTCATTTTTTGTGCAATGGTCAGGATTTCATCCCCCGTGCCGGGAGGGAGATCGGCTATGAGATAATCAAGCGTTCCCCAATCCACATCGGAAAGAAATTGACCTATTGCCCTCGAGCGCATCGGTCCCCGCCAGATGACCGGCTGTCCGGGTATAAGAATTCCGGCTATGGATATTATTTTTAACCCGTGTTTCCGGAAAGGAACGATGACATTTTCGTGTGCAACCAGTCGATCATCTATCCCGAACATCTTCGCAACGTTCGGGCCGGTAATATCGGCATCGAGTATTCCGGTTACATATCCTTCCAATTGCATTGCAAATGCGAGGTTAACACTTACCGTTGTTTTCCCGACCCCGCCCTTGCCGCTGAAGACGGCAATCCGGTTTTTTATTTTCGATATTGTTTCGGAAATTCTTTTTTCCGATTCTTCGAAAGCTTTTTGTTTATCTTGTGCATTCACTTTGACAAAGACTCCGGATTTTGTTGATTGACTGTACCGTTATGATAATAGAGCATACTGGTTCCGACCGGATGACTGCATATATTTGCAATAACGGTGCATTTTACTTTGAACATAAAGTAGATCGGACGTTCTGCATGAAAGAGGGTCTCATAGTTCGCCTGTCCTTTTGCGATTACGATATCAGCGTTATGGTATATTTTTAAGAATGTATCATGACATTCCTCTAAATCCGTTCCCGAAATAGTGCTTCCGCTATCGATAATTGTGCAGAGTTTGTCGATTTCCAAAAAATGTGCATCATCGATCGTGATGTCGTTCAGAATTGCGTTCGACCGGACGGCGTACACGACATTCTTCGGCAGCAATTGTTGTATAAGCAGTTTATCAAACAGCGCTTCTTCGTAATTGTCGGCAATGATAAGTATCGATTCCGCATGTTCGTACTCCTTCCTGAATCTGTCAAAAGCCGCTATATCGATGGATTTCGAAGTGATGCGATTAATCTCATGCTCGATGTCGAAATCCGGATTTGCGCCGAGGTCGATTGTATTCCCGGCGATTGCTGCCCGCACCGCCATTTCCAATGGGTCGGATGCGCTTTCGACCATGTGGCTCATATAATTGATGAAAACTTTAACCTTCTTAAGATTCGATTCTTTTATTTTCCGTATTGCCGAGTGAACATCGGTGTATTGTCCGACAATAGATTGGAGAATAACAGAAAAATGCGGAGCCGTTTTGATATTATTGTGATGTAACAGCTTGTTCATGGTATCATACAGTACCTGTTTTTGTGTGTCTGCATCGGTAATCCCCGACATCCTGGAGAACCTGTATGCCTGTCCAACGATACAGGGAATACAACCCGGTTGTAAATTCATAATCGTACTATTTTGTTATGGTTCTACATATTATCGAATTATCAATATATCAGTAAAAGCAGTATCGCCCCTATCAGGAACCCTACGACCAGATTGATTAATTTTATCAAAATAAATGTCCGTGGCGAATGAGCAAGCAATGGCAACATACCATGTCCGTCCTGGACTATTGAGCTTGCCAGGAGAATGCCGAACGGTATCATACCCCCGGCAAAGAGTGTCACAAAAAACAGATGCGGACCCGATTCCGGTATTATCCCCAGCAACGATGCGGTTCCCAGGACAACCCATAAATTTTGCCTGATCAGTTCTTCCAGTTGTAATTGTTCAACAAGAATATGCATGACAAGCAATGCACCGAAGGTCCACAGAAATATTCGCGGCACGTGGCTCCGGGCAACGTGATCCCAGAGGTGTTCTTTTAAAAAATGTTCGGGTACGGTTGAAACGATAAACAAAGCCAGAGCGGTGACCAATAAAATGGAAACGCGGATCCAGTTCCAAACCTCCGGACCGATTTGCCCGGATATCGTTCCTATAATTAATAAACCGAGAATGACCGAGAGGATGATCCGGTTGGGAGAACTTTCTTTCCACTGGGAGATTATCTCTCCTTTCGGGAAACATCTGCACGTATCATCCTTGTGCAATTCCAGCCCATCGCATTGTTCTTCATCGGTTAATTTTCCGGCACGAAACGGAGAGGGAATGAGTTTTTTATTTCTCAGCATTATTGCATCCGTTGTTATGCCTGTTCCGATTCCGAGAACGAACAACACACCAATAAGAATAAATGCGTCTTTGGGAATCATAGCGAGCATTACAAACGCTTCATCGCCGCTGGTTGCGATCATGGCGGCGGTAACCGCGCCGAGTGAGAGCATACGATGTGAATACATCGCGACGATGATGAATGCACCGAGGCATCCGGGTATCACGCCCATGAGTGCGGCAAAAACATATTGCCCCATGCGTGATTTCGCTACGCGTTCCTGCCATGCGCCGCGTGTCAGAACATTGGTGTACTCGATCACCAGCATCATAACGAAAACAAAACCGGTGATCATTATTGCATGGTTAAATACGTTGACGAGCGATTCCATGTTCTTTTCCTATGTTCGGACCGTAATCTATTATGAGCACCCCATGCAGGTGATCGATTTCGTGTTGTATGACGCGTGCTTTCAATCCGATTAATTCCCGTTCTGATTCGTTTCCGTTCCGGTCAATGCCACGTACAAGTACGGATTGATTTCGCGAAATATTTACCTGTGTTTCCGGTAAACTGAGACAGCCTTCGATCATCTTGTCTTCGCCTTCCCGTTCGATTATTTCCGGATTTAACAACGAAATCAGACCATCGCCTATATCGGCGATGACCAATTGTTTGAGTACACCTACCTGCGGTGCAGCCAGACCGATTCCGTTATAGCTATACATAATTTCAGCCATGCCGTTGAGCAATTCGACAACTGATCCGTCGACGTTTTTTACCGGATTTGCTTCTTTTCGCAATACCGAATCGGGGTATAGTCTCAATTTATACGGTTTTTTTATTACATTAATCATGATTATAAAGCGTTTCTAACTTCGTAACTATATAGCCAATTTCATCGAACGCGTTGCAGTAGCCGATTTCTTTACCTTCTATGCCGGATTTAAAGATCTCTTCGTCATATGACACCGAGCCCGCGATGTCGATACCATTCGCCGAAAGATTTCTTTTCATTATCTGTTCGGTATCCGGATCGCGTACGGCATTTAAAATTGTGAGCGTATGTTTGATACCCATCGATTTTGATAACTCGTGTACCCGCCGGGCTACTTCGAATGATTCGAAAACCGGATTTACGACGATAAGTACAACATCGACATTCTTCTCAATCCCTCTTCCGAAATGTTCGATACCCGCTTCAACATCGATAAGGGTTAGATGATTGCCTTCCACGATAAAATCCCTTGTAATTTTCGACATCGGTCCATCACACCCCTCGTATGCTTTCTGAATTTTTCCTACCTGGAACAGAATTATATTATTTTTCCGTATATAGTATTCAGGAGGAATTTCACTCAAACGTATGTGCTCATCAACCAATGACCGGGAATCATCCGTTCGGGTGAGGGGAGACGGATCGTCGACAGGACACATCACTTTTTCTCTGCCGCCAAAATATTCGATGAGCGGCTGCGGACTGATTGTATCGCCCGTCATTAGTCGTATTAACCCGCCGGGATTTGAAGCATCTCCGTCGATTAACAGTACGGGATAATCGTTTGACTGAAAGACCTGTGCCAGGAGGGCAACAATCGAACTTTTTCCGCTTCCCCCCTTACCGCACACGAGAATTCTTTTTCCAATTAGGGGTTTCACAACTATTCTGCCTTTTGTTCTTATTGAGGATCTCTAATTACCAGAATTATAGCTCCGTGTTCGCTTGTAAAGGGACCGTGCGTAATACCCGCCGGAATGAGTCTATACGATCCCTTTCTGAACGTTTTGTCGTTACTTATGTATTCACCTTCGAGAACTATATGCTGTTCAGTTGCAGTGTGTGAATGGGCACCGAGTTGAAAATCGTTCTGTATTTTCAGGAGAAACGTTTCCGGTTCATCGTTTCCACGAAAAACTTTTATCTTCGTTCCCGTTGGATAACCTTTCGCTTCTTCCCATTCCATATCTTCATTGTTTATATATATTTCTCTCATGGCATCCTCCTCAAATTGAGGTTAGTGTATATTCCACGTAAGTTTATTCCATCCCATATCCCAGAACATCCATTCATACATGCAGGACTTGATGAAAATATCCTGTGTGTGGTTCAGTTCTTTCTGCGGATATCCCTGAACGGCATCATCAAGTATATCAAACCACCAGTTGACCATATCCCTGAATTCGGGTACACTGTACGTCGTGAGCCAGTCTTTATACGGATGATTGTCGGATATTTCCCCGCTTGATGTAAACTTTTCTCCAATTTCAACATATACCCAGCCGCAGGGCAGTATCGCTGCCATTCCTTCAGCCAGCGTTCCGGTGTGGGTAAAACGGAATAAATGGTCAACATATGCTTTGCATGCCGGCGCAAGTTCGGTTTTTAATGCATCCTCCATTTTTATGCCGAATTTCTGGAAATATCGTTCTTTCAGCATCGCTTCGATTTGAAACGACTCTTTTACTGCATCGAGCATTGCGAGAATATTTTTTACCTCCGGCAGAAGAGGGGGTAACCCATGCCAAGGCGCGGGCGTACTCGACAATATATAGTGAGTCCTGGATCATATAATATTGAAATTTATCAAGTTCGAGTGTGCCGTCGCCCAGCCCTTTTACGAAGGGATGTTCAAACTGTGATTCGAGTATTGGCCGGGCAGCCTGTTTCAACGATTCCGAAAATTTCATCATGTCCTCACTTTCGATTGGTTCTTTTTATTCTGCATTTTCCCAGCATTCCTGAAGAAGATTTTTGAAATAGTGTGTCAGAAAATCCGTAACTATTTCGCTGACACACGAGTGGGAAAATTGATTGTACGTGTTTTGCACGATCAATTCTGCTTCTTTGCGTGAGTGTGCGGAACAAATCTTTTCCTTTATGCCGACACAGTACCGGTTCAATAGTTCATCGAAGTAGGGAAGTGTTGTTGAAAAATATTGTTCGTTAGGTAATAATTCTTCTTTCATTTTCTAGTTCTTCCATTAATACGTTACGGTATTTTGAATAATGCCTGATCAAGATCATTCTTAAGATCTTCAAAATCCTCACATCCTACGGATACGCGTATCAACTCATCCCGGATTCCGGCTAATTCACGTTCTTCCCGCGGTACCGATGCGTGAGTCATGGACGCAGGATGTTCGATTAACGATTCAACACCGCCGAGTGAAACTGCCAGGGTAAATAGCCGTACGTTATCCATTACGATTTTTCCTCCTTCGAGTCCGTTCCTGACACCGAACGAAATCATAGTCCCGCATCCGTCCATTTGTTTTTTCACAATCTGATGTTGCGGGTGATCAGGCAGACCGGTATACTTGACCCATGTTACCTTCGGATGATTCAGTAAATATGTTGCCAGTCGTGAGGCATTATCCTGGGCTTTTTCGATGCGGAGCGGTAATGTCCGTACGCCTCTTAATACCAGCCATGCCTGGTGAGGATCCATTGTGCCGCCGAAAAGATTAAGGACGGGTTTTATTTTACGATATAATTTTTCGTCTTTGGCGATTATAATACCGCCAACGACATCGCTGTGTCCGTTAATGAATTTTGTCAGACTGTGAATAACAATATCGGCGCCCTGCTCGAGCGGTCTTTGCAGAAAGGGACTTGCGAAGGTGTTATCCACCACAAGCAGAATGTCGTTTTTGTGGGCGATGTGTGCAACTGCTTCGATATCGGTGAGGCTCAGGATCGGATTTGCGGGCGTTTCGATATAGATAATCCGTGTATCCGGTTTTTGAATTGCTTTTTCTATATTGTCGAGATTCGACGTATCGACAAAGGTTGAGGCGATGCCGAATCTTGACAACTCATTTTCCACAACGACACGGGTGGGACCGTATACCGATGCAGTACCGACCATGTGCGTTCCCTGATCGAGTAAAGCCAGAAAAACAGTTGTTATTGCCGCCATACCGCTTGCCGTTGCCATTCCTTTGTAGCCGTTTTCCAGAGAGGCGATACATTCCTCCAGTGCCCGGGTGGTGGGATTTCCCATCCTGGTATAGATAAAACCATCACTATCACCGGAGAAACGGGCTGCCCCTTCGTCGGCAGAAGGGAAGGAGAATGTTGACGTCTGAAAAATCGGAACCGACACTTCGCCGAACACCGGCTTTTTCAGGTTGCCGGCATGAATGGCTTTTGTTGATTTATGTATAGGCAGGTTTTCTTCTTCCATGATTGATTCACCCTCCAGTGTGCTCTTTTGTTTATTTTCGATGAATTATTCATAGTAATGACAATCATTATCATTATGGGCTAAAAATTTTTTCTTTTACTCACATGACTTACAAACTCCATAAAACTGAATGACATGCCC
Source organism: Ignavibacteriales bacterium (assembly GCA_003562775.1). Lineage (GTDB taxonomy): Bacteria > Bacteroidota > Ignavibacteria > T3Sed10-11 > T3Sed10-11 > T3Sed10-11. The sequence goes on along the minus strand of PWTU01000532.1, from coordinate 3,456 downwards.
GGTTATCCGGAAAGCGTGCTTACGTGACAGGGCTTGTTCAACTTTTCTTATATACTTTATCTCTTCATCGACAAAATCATCATAATCGATTATACGTCGTCAGCTGGTGCAGACGAGGTGATGATGATGCAGGGGTTTTTGATTTCCTTCTACTAATTCGTAACGGTGACATCCGTCACCGAAGTGAAATTTTGTGACAATACGCATGCACTCGAGGATTTCAAGATTCCGGTATACGGTGGTTAAACCGATCTTCGGATGCTTTTTCCTGACTATCATAAATATGTCTTCGGCGGAGGGATGTTCGTTGGTATTGGAAAGCACTTCCAGTATTATTTTGCGAGGTTCGGTGAAGCGGAATCCCTCTTTGCGGAATCGCTCGTCCCAGGTTTGTTTTTCTCTGTTCATCATCAGACCTTTATTGATAATGATTATCAATATCAATATATGACATTATGTGAACAAAGTCAAGTAAAAAATAAATATCTGATGTTACGCAAGATTGAAAATTTACTACTTTTATCGATTGAAAATCCTAAACAATCTCAAAATTAAAATGACAAAATGTTCGAAACAATGAAAAGTCGAGATGTTTTTCGGATTTCGATTTTGGCCAGTTGGATTTTTTTAGAATTTCTCATACTTAAAGGGTGTTTTGCGCAAGATCAGTGAATGGATTCCTATGCCTGTTTTTCTGAAACGTGTATACGAGAAATTTCTTTGTACATTTTAAATTTGCAATTTCATTACAATGAGACGTACCGTGCACATTGCAAAAAAAAATAATGGTAACTACATTTAGTAAAATTATTCAATGGATTAAGTAAGCTCCCTCATTAAAATATTACCTTCTTCTCTCCTCACGTATCCTCATCGCCAATTCTTTTAGCTCCTCATATGTGTGAACTTTTCCCCCATATTTTCCAACAAATGACTCTACCTCGTCATTCGATTCGAATGCAAACACCGGCATCATTGCACGTACGGGAACGACAATGCTTCCTGTTACATATGAGGCATCTTTTGCATCGACGAGTGTCACCGTAGGAAAATCGAACACCTTCATCGAGGTCACAACCTTTCCTTCGGTCATTCCAAAAGCGCACCCCATTGCACATGCATAGAAAGTATTGTCATCAACAGTTATTTCTACTTTTGTAAGCATCCTGTCAAACACCTCCATTCCACACGCATCGCATGTGCCCACCCGTTCACCGAGATTCGGGAGAAGCATTTCCTGTGCTTGTTGTGAGAATGCGATGTGGGTGAATAGAAATATAAGAATTATAATTAGTGGTAATGTTTTCATGCTATTATTCCTTTATTTTTAAGTATCTTTTTATGTGTGATAAAAATAGCCACCAAAACACAAAATCACTAAAATGATTTTGTGTTTTGGTGTTTTTGTGGCATTCAATCATCTTGTTCTCAACGCGACGTTAATATAAAACACCCTTCCCGGTTCTTGCAACGGACTTCCGTCGTCGCGGTTTCTCCGGTTCAGATGTTCGTAATATGCTTTGTCGAATATATTGTTTATTCCTGCTGAAATACCTATATATTGCAACGGAGAATACCGCACGGCAACGTTTGCGAGAACGAATCCGGGTGTTCGCGATTCACCGAATGTCTCCGATATATTATTCTGTTCCGATACTGCACGGAGTGAAATCTCGGGTATCAGTTTTCCATTTAAGAGAACATACGATACGGAAATTCTTCCTTCGAGGGGAGGAATTTCCGGAAGATATTCATCCGTGTCGTTATTTTTTCCGTGTGTGTATGCGGTATTAATATTGACGTTCAATGAATTACCGAACAACGCATTCCAACCGAACTCGAATCCCGTCAGCGTTGCCGATGATATATTGCTGAATTGTTTCACTCCCAGCACGTCCGGATTCTTACCTTCAAGATCGGTCAGTTCCGGTGATATAAAATCCTGTACGTCTGAGTAAAAAACATTTCCGTATATTGAACCTGCCGGTATTCGCATCCTGAAACCAAGGTCGATATTATTATTGATTTCCGGATTCAACTGCGGGTTACCTATGTAATCGTACCGATCTACGCCAATGGGAAAAAAATTGATATATCGTTCGGAGATACCCGGACTACGAACACCGCGACCCGCATATAAACTCAATTCCAGATTGCGGCTGACCACCTGCGTTACACCCGCACTGACACTTATGTTTGTGAATTCGGAATTCATCGAAGAATACATTTCGCTGAATGACTGATCCGGATCCTCCGATATTCCTTCGTTGTAATCTATTCTCGTTGCCGCTATAATTTGAGCATCGCCAAGCGAAGTACGGAATTCTCCGAAAAATCCGAGATTCGTTATCGATGCACCCTGCCAGACATTATCGGTAAGAATAGCGCCCTGGCGCGGACCTGCGATGAATTCACGGGTTCTAATTCCCGCTTTATCCGTCTGCGCATAGTCAAGACCGAGATACATTACATTTGAATTAAGGAGAAGTCCGGTTTCGGCGCGGAGACCGTAGACCGAGGTATTTACATCGGTTACCGCATCGACCATTGCGGCTGTCGGTTTGTCTCTGTTATCCATAATATGCTCAACGTCTGAGTAGTATGTTTTTATGTTGAGCGAATTAATTAACGGACTTACATTTCTTGCGGCATAATCAAGGATGAAAATTGAGGTATTGTCTTCACGCTCATCCATCGGCAGCGACGGGAACAAAACATCCCGCGCAAAGACCTGCCGGAACGAAACCTGAACTCTGTGATTTTGCAGGGGATTGATACCGAATTTAAGCGTATAGTCGCTTTTATCGAATGATGATGGGATGTCGTTGCCCGCGCCGTCTGTATAGTCGTTGTAATTGGTAAATCCCCCGCTCGCTCTGAAATCATACAAACGGCTGCCGCCCGAGACGGAGATGCGGTTCTGCCACCCGTCGAAGTTCGACTCGTACCCGCTTTCGAGTTGTGCACCGACAGTGAAGGTTTCAAATCGTTCGGGTGCCGCCATCACCATATTGATCACGCCGCCGAACGAAGGACCGAAGCGAAGTGCATAGGGACCTTTCAGTATTTCTATTTTCTCCAGATCTGCCGAGGACATATGCGCCATCGGCGGATCCATTCTGCTGGGGCACGCTCCTTCGACGCGTGCACCGCCGTCTATCTGCACGTTGAGTTGATCGTATTTAAAACCGCGAAGGACCGGATCGAGCCCGTACGCGCCGCGACGGATTGCCGATATATTCGGGACGTTGCGCATGTATTTGCCGAGATCCTTCGGCTGCTGAGCTTCGAAATTCTTTCGAAGATAATCCGCCTGCACGTACGATGCAGTTCGTGTTCCGGTGACGACGATTTCCTCCACCAGGATAACCGGTTTTTCCTGTAAGTAAATATTTATCTGTTCCTGTTTTCCCTCCAACAGTGTTATTAATTTCTCGGTTCGTTCGTATCCTATAT
>PWTU01000413.1 GCA_003562775.1 Ignavibacteriales bacterium | reverse complement strand
TTATATCGTCAGAACGAACGGGTATAATTACCAAGAAAAACATTATCGCCGCGCCGGATTTAGTTATAGAAATCCTATCTGAATCGACCGAGACACTTGACCGGGTGACGAAGAAGAATCTCTACGAGCATTACGGTGTACGGGAGTACTGGATCGTCAATCCGACAGCGAAAACGATAGAACAGTATATTCTGGAAAACAAGGCATTTCATTTTTTAGGCAGCTTCACATCTGACCAATCCATTGATGTGAGAACAGTCGGAGGATTGACGGTGAATTTGAAGGATGTGCTTGTATCGTAATAGAACTCCCAAATATCGCTAAAATCTCGTCTCGAAATACAATCAGCTTGTAATCCATAACCTTATTTATCCAATCAACCTTGTAGCATTCTCACTCATACTTCAACGTCTCCGCCGGATTTACAAACGCATTTTTAATAGCGTGATACATCACCGTCCCCAATGCAAGCAGCAGAATAAGCCCCGCTGCTCCTAAAAATATCCCGATACCGATCGACATACGGAAGGCAAAATTCTCAAGCCACTTGCTCATAAAATAATACGCAACGGGCGATGCAATGATGACGGATATGAGGACGAGATAGAAGTACTCCCGTGAAATTAACTGTAGTATACTTGCAGTGCTTGCGCCCAGAACCTTCCGTATACTGATTTCCTTTTTCCGCTGCTCGACGATAAACGAAACAAGCCCGAACAACCCGATACACGCTATAAAAATGGCAAGGAACGATGAGACGGTGAATATTTTGGCAAACTGTTGTTCATCTCCATATAAATCATAAAGAAAATCATCGAAAAAGAAATAGGTAAACGGACGGTGCGGTACCATTTCATTCCATATACTTTCGATACCGGATAGTGTAGACGAGAGATCGTTCGTGTTGTATGCTATAGTTATATGCCTGAAATTTGTAAAATGATGACCTATGAGTTGAAATGCCATCGGTTCGACCGGTTGATGAAGCGGTTTAAAATTGAAATCCCGTACAACGCCGATAATTTCTCCGAATAAGTCAGTTCCCCATCGTTGCCCGACAATGGTGCCCGGAGGGTCGTATCCAAGCTGACGGGCAGCAGTTTCATTGAGTATGATCGCCTCACGGACATCAGCTTTATGCTCGGGTGAGAACCATCTGCCGGCTGTTAGTTCCATCTTGTAGGCATCTTTGAAATCGTAATCGACGCCAAATAGAGATAAAAAAATATCTTTTTTGATACCTTCTATAGTATGGAATGGTAGCCCTGATACTCTCGTGGGTTGTCCTATTAATCCCACGGATGCTGTGACAGCGTTAACATCGTGTGTTCTTAGATATTCATTCTTTATTGCATCAAAAGAATTAATTACTTCTCTGTCTCCGTCAGTGTCTATCACTAAAAGTGATTTCGTATTAAACCCGAGTTCTTTGTTTTTAATATATCCGAGCTGCTGATAAATTATCACAGTGCTAATGATTATTGCTGCGGATATTATAAACTGTAAAACTACCAAAGTTTTCCGCAACGTTAATTTCCCGGGTTTACTCGTTGAATGCATTTTTAGAATATGTACCGGAAGCAATCGTGAAACGTACACCGCAGGATAAAAACCCGCTGACATTCCGATAAATATTACAAATATCGGAAGTGCGAAAATGTAGTTATGTAATTGTGAGAAAATGGATGAATATTCCTTGTTTGCAAGTGTATTAAATAATGGCAGACCGATTTCTGCGAGAGAAATTGCAATGAACGATGAGAATATGCTAATAACCACCGATTCGATTATAAACTGGATTTTTATTGATGTACGGTCCGAACCGAGTACTTTTCTGATACTGATTTCCTTTGTGCGTTTTGTTGCGAGTGCGGTTGATATCAATACATAATTCACACATGCAAGGAGGATTATCAAAAAAGTAATAGCAATAAAAATCATAATAGTAGCCGGATTTCCCGTAGGGCCTGCTTGAGCGAGACGTTTGGAATGCAAATAAATACTGTTGAGTGGTTCAAGTTCAAAAGATATGACGAATTCCGTTTCTTGTCCCTTGAATACATGATCATCGTAAAAGTCTGATAATTTATTCTCTAAAATTGAAATATCGGTATTTTCTTGGATAACTAAATATGTGAGAAAATTTGGATCTCCCCAATTTCGAGATAATCTGTCATATAATTCCGGGCCGAAACTCGACTTTGATAATAGTAAATCAAATTTTATATGAGAATTATGTGGAATGTCTTTTAGGACGCCAGTTACGGTAAATTCACGGTTCCCATCTACAACCAGGGTTCTCCCGAGAGGATCGATGTCTCCGAAGTATTTCCGTGCCGTGCTTTCAGTCAGCACAATGCTATATGGTTCGGAAAGTGCAGTAATTTGGTTACCGAGAATAAGCTCAAAACTGAATATATCGAAAATAGTTTCATCAACATAAAATATTTTATCCTCTGAAAATATTTTTTCATTATTGTAATTAATAATATTACTTGACCAACGTAATCGGGTATATTCAAGTATTTCGGGATACAAATCTTTGATCGCCGGACCGACAGGGAAAGCGGCGGTAGCAAATTCCAGTTCTTGTCCAGGGACAGTGAAATTTGTCGCAAGTCTATGAATTTGGTCTGATTTATTGTGGAAATTGTCATAGCTGAGTTCATCTTCAATCCATATAAATAATAATATACTTATCGCGATGCATATAGATAAACCTGCTATATTGATAATTGAAAACAGTTTGTTCCGCCGGAGATTTCGGAGTGATGTGATAAGGTAGTTTTTGAGCATGGTGCTATACCCCTGGTTTGTGAAGGAGGTACTTACTGAATGATTTATTTTTCAACTTCCGTGCCAATACTGTTGATTGGTAAATTTGCAATTTTTTTGCATATTCTGAGTGTGGTTCTTAAGATATTGTCCGAATATGAAACAATTACTGTCCGTTTCCGTACACTTAGATAAGTAACAGAATTTACGCATATTATTACTTTAGTTGATGAAAATCCTAAGCACTAATTCTCTAAATCCTAAACAATATCAAAATCCTAATGTTCGAATGTTCAAAACAGCACGAATTTCGGATGTTTTAAGAATTTAGATTTAGGTAATTTGAATTTGTTTAGGATTTCGATATTAGGGATTTATTGAAGCCTCTTAAATTTTACGTAACATGAATAAGTAATCCTCATTAAATGTATATAATCATCGGGAATAAGAGATGGATCCCAAACACGGTAAACTCCTCATCATCGACGACGACGAAGACGTCCTCACCGCAGCGCGGATGTTCTTAAAGCAGCACGTCGAATCGGTACACACCGAGAAGAATCCCGACAAAATACCGTTTCTGCTTAAAAACGAAATGTACGATGTTATTCTCCTCGATATGAACTATACCCGCGATGCGACGAGCGGGAAGGAGGGATTCCACTGGCTGAATAAAATTATGGAGATCGATCCATCGGCGGTGGTTATTCTTATTACCGCATACGGCGATATCGAGATGGCTGTCCGTGCGATTAAAGAGGGGGCGTTGGATTTCATTACCAAACCGTGGCAGAACGAGAAACTGCTCGCAACTGTAAATGCGGCACTAAATTTGCATCGATCAAGAATGCAGGTGAATTCGCTCCGGCAGCGGCAGCAGCAGCTCAGCGCCGATCTCGATCAGCCGTTCCACGATATGATCGGTACGTCGCCGGCAATGCAGGAAGTATTCGGTATGATCGATAAAGTTGCAAAGACGGATGCAAATGTTCTCATCATGGGCGAGAACGGCACCGGTAAAGAACTTGTGGCGCGGGCTATCCACCGGCAGTCCGACCGGGCGAACGAAGTATTCATAAGTGTCGATATGGGATCGATAACCGGGAC
>PWTU01000285.1 GCA_003562775.1 Ignavibacteriales bacterium | reverse complement strand
CCGGTTATCATGCTGACGGCGCGCAGCGAAGAGGTGGACAAGGTTGTCGGACTCGAGCTCGGTGCGGATGATTATGTGACAAAACCTTTCAGTATGCGGGAACTCATCGCCCGCATAAAGGCACATCTGCGCCGATCGACGGACGGTAATCAAAATAGAGAGAAGTTTACATTCGGAGATATTATAGTGGATTTTCAAACGCACACGGTATCACGTAACGGAGAGCAGGTGTCTCATACTTCAACGGAATTTGCTCTCCTTTCATTCCTCATTGAAGAACGGCACAACATAATTTCACGCGATAAAATATTAAATAAAGTCTGGGGTTATACGGTTTACCCCGATTCGCGGATCGTCGATACGCATATTCTGAATCTCAGAAAAAAGCTCGAGCAGGATCCGCATAATCCGGAATTCATTAAAACGCATCATGGGGTGGGGTATAAGTTTATCGGATAAACCTTGATAATTCTTGACATAAAACTAACACACTCGACATTACATCGATGTATATTGTGAACAAATAAACACTCACAATATATAATGAACCGGGAGGAATACCATGAAAATCTCACATCTGATTTTAGTCTCTGTGATAGTCCTGTGCATGTTCTCCATACTCAATGCACAAAATAATGAGGGAGAGAAAATTTATCAGGAGGGCCTCTTCCACATGGAAGGCATGGGAAACTATGCGGAAGCCATAGGGAAATTCGAGAAGATAGCGCGTGAATACGCCGATGACGAGTCTCTGGCAGCCCGCGCACTTTTGATGATGGGTAAGTGCCACGAAAAGCTCGGCAGACAGGAGGCGAAAGAGGCATACAACCGAATTATTGAAAATTACAGCGACCAAAGGGAAGTCGCGCTCGAGGCGCGGTCTAGGCTACTCGCCTTAACGGAGAGGTCGCAAAGTAAAAGTCCATCCGGCATGGTTGTTCGTCAGGTATGGGCAGGACCGGATGTAGATAATCTCGGCTCACCATCACCTGATGAGAAATTTCTTTCATTTGTTGATTGGTCGACCGGCGATCTCGCTATTCGCGATCTATCAGCCGGCGAAAATCATCGACTTACCGACAAAGGCTCGTGGTTTGAATCTGACGAACACGCCTTGTTTTCGATATTTTCACCCGATGGGAAATACATTGCATACGCGTGGTGGAATGATGAAAGACACATTTATGATCTTCGAATCATAGACATCGAAACAAAAGATGTTCGCGTACTTTTTGCAGATGAAGATATCGGGTATGTACAGCCGTATGATTGGTCACCCGGTGGGGAGACTATTGTAATGATCTTATCAAGGAATGACCAGACAAACCAGCTAGGACTTGTTTCGGTTTATGACAGTTCGTTATCAATTTTAAAATCGTTGGATTGGCGTTATCCGGAAAACATGAGTTTTTCACCCGATGAGAGATTTATCGCATATGACTTTCCTCCTTTTGAGGAGAAGGATGAGCGCAACATTTACTTGATCGATTTAAAGCATCAACGGGAATCCGTTCTTATGGGTCATCAATCCGAAAATATAGTTTTCAGCTGGACTCCCGGCGGTGACCATCTTTTATTTAAGAGTGACAGGACAGGATCCTGGGGAATCTGGATACTTCCCGTGAATGATGGTAAAGCGGCCGGGCAGCCGAAACTTCTTAAGTCCGATCTCGGGCAGAATGTAATGCCGATGAGATTTACCGAGAACGGAACGCTGTACTACGGGCTTACGACCGGCGGAAGGGATGTTTATACGGCACCGCTCGATTTTGAAAACGACGCACCTTTTGATAACCCTGAACGGATATCTCAGCGCTACATCGGCATGAATAGAACTCCTGACTGGTCGCCGGATGGTAAATATATTGCGTATAGTTCCACAAGAGATCAACGTCGATCGTTTCGTTCAAATACAGTAGTTATATACTCCGTTGAAACCGGACAGGAACGCACTCTGACGCCTGATCTCAATTATATTTTTGACCGGACACGCTGGTCACCGGACGGTGAATCTATCGTTGTCACCGGTGCCGATAGACGCAACCGTCGAGGTCTTTATGTTATCAATACAACTTCAGGGGAGATCACCGAGGTAATAGTGAGTGATCCCTTTACATATTTGCGGCAGCCGGAATTCTCACCGGATGGAAAATACCTCTATTATTTTATCAATCATTTTCAGGAGAGAATATCTACTCTCATACAAAGAAATATTGAAAGTGGAAAGGAAACCGAACTGTATAGTGTTTCATTGCAGGAAAAATTTCCCTCTGCGCTGATCATATCGAGTAATAGTGAGTTTCTTGCGTTCCGGGAGGCTGAAGGAGATAAATCCAGACTGAAAATGATCCGGCTGAATTCAAAAGAATCCGAAATACGCACATTGCTTACAACCAAGCGACCTGAAAGCATAAGAGATATACTTTCATTTAGAGAAGATGAGATTTTATTCGGGAAAGCAAGAGAAATCTCCGATGAGGAAACGGTTCGTGAACTCTGGGTCGTGGATATCAATAACGGCAACAACCGGAAGCTTGGAGTTCTCCCAAACGAAAATAATATCAACAATATTCGTCTGCATCCGGACGGAAAAACCGCCGTCTTTAATATGGGTCCTCGTAATAAACCTGAAATATGGGCTATTGATAACCTTTTGCCGGAAGGCGATGTTGCCGGAAAGTGAGTACAAAAGGCACAATTATTATTTAAGGAATAATAATTTTGGAAAGATCTTCGATGGTCGTCGATTTTTATGAAATTGCATACGAGTTAATGCAGATGATACTTTGGGTTATGATCGGTGCCGGTGTTATGTTGTTTACCGGGATGATATGCTTCCTGGTTCTCGTATCGAAAGCGACAAACGGCCTCAATGAATCACCGAACTTGAAGAAGAGCGATAGGTACAACTTTTGATTAATGAAAACCGGGAGCGGAACGATATCCGCTCCCGTTTGTATCCGAAGGGGTGTGCAAGAATATCATGCATACGTTAAAGATTGATTCGGTTGTATTATTTTTCCTCATCGTAGTTGCGATCGCCCGTGCCGGGGATAACCCTTCTCCCCTCTCCATCCCGCCAGGTCTGGATCGAATAATCCCCATGCCGGAATATAATCTGCCCACACAGGAGAAGATAGAACTCGGCGAAAAGCTGTTTTTCGACAAAATCCTCTCGCGAGATGCATCGATCGCGTGCGCTTCCTGCCATCAACCCGAAAATGCGTTTACCGACGATACGCCGGTTGCCGTGGGTATCGATAACCGGGAGGGGATCCGCAGAACACCCGCACTCATCAACCGTGCTTACGGGGAAACGTTCTCATGGGACGGCCGCTCGGTGTCCCTTGAAGAACAGGTGCTTCTCCCGATTACGAATCCTCTTGAGATGGATATGGACCTGGATGAGCTTACCAAACGGTTAAACGGGATCCCCGAATACAGGAAAGCATTCCAACGTACATACTATACCGAGGTAACGGTTGAAGGGATTGCATTCGCGCTTTCATCATTTATTCGAACCCTATTCTCGGGCAACTCACCTTTCGACCGGCGTATGAGCGGCGAAAAGGATGCCCTGTCACCGTCCGCACAACGGGGTTTGCAATTATTCCGCGGGAAAGCCCGCTGCATCGACTGCCACGTCGGACCGAATTTTACCGACGAACAATTCCATAATACCGGCGTAGCGTTTTCCGATTTGATGTTTACCGATAAAGGCAGGTATCTGGTAACGGGAAACGAAGAGGATACCGGTGCATTTAAAACGCCGACGCTCCGTGAGATCGAACATAAGGCCCCGTACATGCATAACGGTTCCATAGAGACGCTGGAGCAAGTGATCGAGTTTTATAACCGGGGCGGGAATCCGAATCCATATCTGTCCGATGATATT
>PWTU01000517.1 GCA_003562775.1 Ignavibacteriales bacterium | reverse complement strand
CCTTAATTCTTTCGCCTGTGCGTTCCGGGACTCTGGTTGTAGGAGATACGCTTCACTTCAATGGGTTGAAGACGCTTGGCATTGGCATTACTTATCACTGGGATTTCGGTGACGGCCGTACATCTTCTATGCGCAATCCGGGTCTGGTCAATTTTCCGGAAACGGGAACCTTCGAAGTAACACATACTGCAACAGAAGGCAGCTTTGACCCCACCCCTGACACCCGTACTTACAGCGTGGTTGAAAATACCGGCGATATCGCCGATTTGCGGGTTATGAGCGTTGACATTCCCCCATCCCCCACCGTAGGTGAGCCAATGGAAATCACTTATACCGTCCAAAACGTGGGCCAGGGCTCGGCCGGTCTCGCCTGGAAAGATGCGGTCTACATCTCTAAAGACTCCCGCCTCGATATCAACGATGACCTTCTGGGTTCGGTGGAGGTCAACCGCAACTTAGCCCCGGGTGAATCTTACCAAAACGCGATAACCGTAACCATGCCCTTCGTGGACGAGGGTGCCTACTATTTGATCATCTCAGTAAATAATGATTGGTGTGTGCTGGAACTGCACCGACTGAATAACGAAAAGGCCGCACCAGTTACGGCACAGGTGCCGGCCTTGGAAGACGGTGTAGAGTACACCGCAGCATACAGGCCGGGGGCGATGGAGCATTATTACCGCCTGACCGCCACAGGAAACCGCAACATGATAATAAATCTTACAAATGCCGATCCCGGCCTGGAGGTTTATGTCCGTTACGGTGCGCTGCCGACCCGGGGAGCTTACGACTACCGCACCAGCGGCACCAGGATGTTGATTCCTGCGGCAACCGCTGGAGACTGGTATATGTTGGTTTTCGGTGTGATGGAGCAGGAAGGCAGTTATACGATCAAATATGAGATGTTCGATGTCGCTCTGGCAAGCATTTCACCATCCCGCCACGGCACGCTGTCCGATTTGCAATTAAACCTTACCGGGGCGGGCTTCATTCATCCCTTGACGGTGGAACTGCTCACAGGGCAAGGCGCGGCATACTCCGCGGAAACCGTTGAAGTGGACTCATTTGAACGGGCTACTGCTGTTTTCCCCGCCGGGACCGTGCCGGCCGGAATCTATACGGTAAGAGTAACCCGTGCGGGTCAAAGCTCTACGTTGCCGGCCGCGCTGGAGATTGTCGAGGGCGGAGAAGGGAAACTGGAAACAAACCTGATTCTGCCCGGGAATGTGGGCTATAACGCGCTGGCCACTGTCTATGTAGAATATGCCAACACCGGCGATGCTTCCATGCCGGCGCCGCTATTGATGCTAACCGCCATTCAGCACGACCGCCAAGGCGGCATTCTGACCTTGGAGCATCACAACTTAAGCCGCGGGTTCTGGGCTGCCGGTATGCCGCAGGGCTTTTCGAATGCCGTTCAGTTTTTAGCTTCCGGTGATATGCCGGGTGTGCTGCAGCCCGGTGAATCAAAGCGTGTGCCCGTCTACTATGCCGGCTGGCTCAGACCCTGGGATACTACCGGGGCAAGGCCGCCCATCGACTGGGAATTATCGGTGCTCTCTGCCGAGGACACAACCCCTGCTGATTGGGCCGCTTTAAAAGATGAGATGAAACCGGACTTCATTCAGCCCGACGCCTGGGATGTAGTCTGGAACAACTATACTGCTTTGGCCGGTGAAACATGGGGCGATTATGTGAGCATGCTCACCCGCAACGCCCAATACCTTTACCGCCAGGGACAAAAAGTAGAAAGTGTAGATGCTTTGCTTGCTTTTAGCATGCGCCTGTCTGATGGCCTCAGCCCGCTAATTACCCTGGCCGGTGATGTTGATGCAGCGGTGCAAGCACCAGGAACGCCCATTGTGTTTAGCAGGACCTACATGCAACCGATCTCCAGACGATATGAAACGGGGGCAATGGGTCGTGGCTGGACTCACAACTGGCAGTACCATTTAGCTGAAGAAGGTAACATGATCACCATCACCGATCCAAGCGGGAACCCGCGAATCTTCCAACTCGACAGTCGCTACAGCGGCCGTTACCTGGCCCAGCCGGGTGATGAAGGAGATTTACGTCTGGTGGCCGGAAATTTCCGCCTGACCGAAGCTGATGGAATGGTGCAGCTATACAGTGCAGAGGGCCGCCTGCTTTATGTGGAGGACCTTAACGGTAATCGCATCACCTGCACCTACAACGACGCGCGTCTTACCGCTCTGACCCACTCTGCCGGAGGCAGCCTGCAGTTTACCTACAATGCTGCTGGTTATATCACCTCGGTCACCGACCACCACGGTCGTCAGACACAGTACTCCTATACCGGCGAATATTTAACTTCAGTCACTGCCGATGATGGGCAAATGACTACTTACAGTTATAATGCTGCACCGGGGGCGGCGCTCCACGCATTAATCTCGATTAATGCGCCTAATGCGGTGACCCGTACCTACAATTATGATGAACGTGGCCGTTTGAGCGGCGCTTACATTAATGATGAGCAGGAGCAGGTTACTTTTACCCATTACGACAATGGTCAGGTAAACCTGACCAATGCTCTGGGGCAGACCAGTCGCTTTTTTTACGATGGGGGCGGCCGGTTGCTCAAGGCAGAAAACCCACTGGGCGAAACCGTGCAAATGGAATTCAACGAAATTGGTAACCTTATTTCCATGACTGATCCGGATGGGATGATGACCACTTTTGCCTATGACCGTCGCGGCAACCTGGTAGAGGCCACCGATGCCATGCGTCATAGTACGCGCTTTACTTACACCCGCGGCTATAACCGCCTGGCTACGGTTACCGATGCTTTAAACAACCGCACCTATTACGGCTATGATAACAGTGGCAATTTAACTGATATCACCTATCCAAACGGCAGCAGCGAAGGCTGGGCTTATGACGATCAGGGTAACCCCACCGCCTGGACTAACCAAAGAGAAAGTGAAATTTCTTACAGTTATGATGACGCCGGCCGGATTACCAGCAAAACTTTTGCCGACGAATCTGAAATAACTTATGAATATGATCAGCGCGGCAACCTTGTGCAAACCGTAGATCCTTCCGGTACGACCATTTTTACCTATGATGAAAACGACTACCTGATCAAAATAGATTACCCCGGTGACCGTAGCCTGGCATTTGGCTTCGATGCCGCCGGCAGGCGCAACTCAAGCACAGACCACCTCGGTTACCGGGTGGACTACCACTATGATAGCAGCGGCCGTTTAAGTCGCCTCTCTGATGATAACGGGGATCTAGTTGGTTATGATTATGACGAATTAGGTCGTGTTAAGAAAAAAACAACCGGTAACGGAGTCTACACCACTTATAGTTATGACGCTGCCGGCAGGTTACTACGTCAGTTTAACTATAAACCGGACGATTCGATCCTTTCAAGTTTTACTTACAGCTATGACCGCCGCGGCCGGCGCATTACTATGGAAACCCACTATGGGGCGTGGAGCTACGAGTACGATGATATGGGCCAGTTAACCAGAGCGGTGCTAAACTCCACCGACGCTACTATTGAAGACCAGGACCTGCGCTACGAATATGACGCCCTGGGTAACCGCATCCGCACCACGATCAACGGAACGGAAGAAGCATATGTGACCAACAACTTAAACCAGTACACCACGGTGGGTGATCGCACCTATACCTACGATGCTGACGGCAATCTGGTCCGTGAGCAGGGACCGGACGGAACCACCAATTATACTTATAATGATGAGAACCGCTTAATAGGCGTGACTCGGGGAAGCGACAACTGGGAATATACCTATGATGCCCTCGGTAACCGGGTTAGTAGCGAAAAAAATGGCACGGTAACACATTATCTCATAGATCCGGCTGGTTTCGGTAACGTTGTCGGCGAATACGATGCCGGGGGGGATTTACTG
>PWTU01000295.1 GCA_003562775.1 Ignavibacteriales bacterium | reverse complement strand
GGACGCATTGCAATTTATTACGGCGCTGCCGATACCTATACTGCCATCGCGTTTTGCCGGGTTGACGAAGTGATTGAATATGTGAAGAAGCACAATGAGATTTTCTGATAGGTGGATCTTTATGAACGAAACCATACCCTTAAAAACACGTGCAAAAATGATCGACCATTCGCTCCTGCATCCTACTATGACCGATAAGGATATACCCGATGGATGTGAGATTGCCAAACGGTACGATGTTGTTGCCGTGTGTGTTAAACCATATGCCGTGAGGATGTCTAAGGAAGCATTGAAAGGTACCGATATCGATAAACAAACAGGGCTATCCCAGAGCAAAAATCCGGCTAAAAATGGTGACGCGGTATTAACTAAAAAATCAAAATTTTCATATTTATTTGATCTCGCCCGTAACGGCAGGGAGGTGAAATATTTTTCCATAAACATTTATTGCGATTATTATTGTGTTAACGAAAAAAAATATTCTATAGAACTATTGACTTTTACGAATAAATATTATTATATTCCCGCAGTAGAGATGCACGGTTATACATTACCTATGTAAATCCGATACTGTTCCAGAATGTCTTACCTCCTATCTGATTTTCGATTGGATTCCAGGTGGAACGGTCTGATGTAGTTCTGTCTTGAAGCAGGATTATTCAAAAGACTTAGTTTATATTTATCAAGGTTTTCCGGTTTCAGGTATCTTATAATTATAATTATTTCTCGTTCTTCTATGTGCGTTGGTGTTGTTTTATGCATTAATTGGTTCCCCCAATTAAACAAGATGCAGCGTACTCAATTGTTTTATTCTCCAATGTATAAGGAATGATTCTAAGACTATATAATTCTGTTATCGGTGTTCCGTTGAGTATGTAATAATTAACTTCATTGCTCACCTGATCGAGGAGGTATGATCATGTCAACAATAACCAATTTGCATTCACCGGGGATCTATGGATTAATGCTTATCATATTTGTTGTTCTATCGCTATCGGGATGCGCACCGGCAGTAACGGAAAGAATTTGTGGGACAATGATAGGCTATGAGGAACGTCTGAATATTGATCCGGAATTTGCCAGGAGTGAGGAAAGACTGGAACAAGAGATTAGAGCATATATCGAAAATATGCGCAGGCTTGAGTTAATGGAATTTAGATCGGGAAAAGTTATCATACCCGTTGTAGTTCATGTTGTATATAATACATCCTCGCAGAATATTTCCGATGCACAAATTCAGAGTCAGATAGATATATTGAATGAGGATTTTCGTAGGTTGAACGCGGATATTACAAATGTTCCGACTGAGTTTACCTCGGCGGTTAGCGATGCCAGAATTGAATTTAAACTCGCGGAGCGCGATCCCAATTGTAATCCGACAAACGGTATCACAAGAACCAATACAACCGTGAGTTCTTTTGATTATAATCCATTAGCAACGACGGCGACGGGTAGAAATCCGGTGAAGTTTACTACATCAGGCGGTATCGATGGATGGCCGAGTGACCAATATCTCAATATATGGGTGTGTAATTTGAGTGGTAGTTTACTGGGATATGCATCGTTTCCGTCAGATTTAGCAACAAGACCCGCTGAAGATGGGGTAGTCGTTGATTATCAGTCATTCGGAAACATGGGAACGTCTACCGCACCATTCCATTTAGGAAGAACAGCAACT
The DNA here is from genome assembly GCA_003562775.1 of Ignavibacteriales bacterium. Taxonomy (GTDB): domain Bacteria; phylum Bacteroidota; class Ignavibacteria; order T3Sed10-11; family T3Sed10-11; genus T3Sed10-11. Next base: position 2,222 of record PWTU01000295.1, on the reverse strand, counting down.
CACGAAATAGGGCACTGGCTAAACTTGAGGCATATTTGGGGTGATGATCAAAACCTGCCGGATGTATGCAGCGGTACTGATTTTGTCGATGATACTCCCAATCAGGGAATTATGTATACTGGATGTCCGACACATCCTCAGAATTCCTGCGGCAGCAATGATATGTTTATGAATTATATGGATTATGTAAATGACAATTGCATGATCATGCTTACAAATGGGCAAAGCGATAGAATGGATGCGGTCTTATATACTACACGGTCGAGCATTGTCAGTTCGCAGGGTGATGTACCCCCGCCGGTTGTTACAGCAGACCTATACTCAAGAGACATGGATGACGACATGGGGGATGAACCGAATACGGTGTCGGCATATATGTACAGGACAGACGATATCTGGGTTAGACATACCAACGACGGTATAACAAATCAGGAACATCAGAACCCACGGGGAAATGAAATGAATCATGTTTATGTTAGAGTTCGCAACAGGGGATGCGCGGTAGCGCCGAGTGGCGATGTAAACCTATATTGGGCGAAGGCGTCATCGGGTTTGAGTTGGCCCGCTCCGTGGGACGGCAGTGTTACCTCTCCGGCGTTGATGGGTAATTTTATCGGGGCTCAAGCCACCGGTAGCGTCGCCGGTTCCGATTATACTATTCTGGAATTTACTTGGGACGTTCCCAATCCGGCTGATTATAGTGGTTTCGGTGCCGATAGGACCCATTTCTGCCTCTTGTCGCGGATTGAGACTTCCCCGACTGCCCCGTTCGGAATGACCTTCCCTGAAGGTTCCAACCTCGGCCAGAATGTAAGAAATAATAATAAAATAGTATGGAAAAATGTGACCGTATCTGAACCTGCAAATGGGGCTAAATTTGCATCAGGATTAATTTCCAATTATACGGAGCGAGCGAATTCTTATCGCATAATTTTTGAAGATGGTGAGGAAAATATCTCAATTTTTGACCATGGTAGAGTGACTGCTATACTGGATGATCTTATACTCGAGACCTGGATCCAAGGGGGAATGGAGGGTGATGGTATTGCTCAAGGCGAACATGATAATGAAATAGTGATTCAAAAAAGTGGAGCATATTTGGATAACATCAGATTAGCTGCGAATCAATCCGGTGTTCTCGATGTAGAATTTGAACCACATCAACAGGTACGAAGAACTCAGTACGGTAGATATATATTCAGACTCGAGGTAGTTCAGGAATTGGCCGATCAATTTGTTGGAGGACAGTCATTTACCTTCCGGGTCGGCAATTAAGACGTTCATTTTATACTAAATTTATATAGAGGTACGATTCATTCTCGATGTAGAGGTGGTGAAAGTGATTGGAAGTCACAGATACACTAAGCGGATCAATGTCTGGATGTAACCTTTATAGTTTAGGGAACTTCGGGAATTTAAGCGGTGTTGAGGGTATAAGTGATGATACTTGAAATATTCATACTGACCTCTCTTCTACTCCAGGTTGATTCCGTTGAATCCCAACCGTTTTATAACTATGAGCTTCTTGGTATATGGAACCGTTCACGTGAGGAAGAGGAAGATTCTGTTTTAATTTTTCGTCCGGAAGAGTATGAGCTACCCAGGGTAAGAGGAAGAGAAAAAATTGAGTTTTTAGAAGGAGGGAGAATGATATTTTACAGCATCGCTCCCGCTGACGGTTTTATCAGAAATAGCGGAGAATTCACAATCGATGCCGCTGAAAATATATTAACTATAATCTATGATTCTGATAGGGATAATCCTGTTACCTTCAAAATATTAAAGTTATCCGACTCGATCCTAAAGTTGAAACGTATTCAGATGAGCAATTAAAAAGCCGGTATCGCAAGGGAGGATACCGGCTGATTTTTTTGGGTGGGGTGGCACTACCCAGATGAATCTACGAAGACATCAGGGGTCGGATCAGGCAAATAGAAGCATCCGAGTAATGTAGTTGAGAGAAAGTAAAATATTTCTTAAAAATGTCTACCAAAATCCAGGTATTAGAGTTAGTTTGTTGTGGTGCCAGATGAAATTAATAGCAAGTGATTAATCCCCGATACCTATCTCATCCATAAACCCCTTCGCAACCTCATACTCCCGTTCAAACGGTAGCTGCAACTGTTCCAGCATCTTGGGCAAAGCAATCGCCCAGCTTACGTAATAATACGCAAGCAAATGGTAACCGCTGAACTCGGTATCAGGGATAGAACGTAACCGAT
>PWTU01000141.1 GCA_003562775.1 Ignavibacteriales bacterium | reverse complement strand
TCGAACGCTGGCTCCAGAATTTTGCATACAGGATCGATGTCGGTCCTGCAATCTTTGTAACTGCAGCGGTTGTTTCATTGGTGATCGCATTTTTGACGGTAAGTTATCAATCGATTAAAGCGGCAACGGCGAATCCGGTGGAAGCATTAAAATACGAATAGATTTTTATATATCGAACTGTCTGTCAGAATATGAGATAGATCGTTATGCTTCGACATTATTTAAAAATCGGTTTAAAATCGTTACTCCGGTATAAAACTCATACCGTAATTAATGTATTCGGGTTGTCGGTGGGTATTGCGGCATCGTTGCTTATTCTATTATTAGTACATCATGAACTGCAGTATGATCTCTTTCATGAAAATGCCGACCGGATTTACAGGGTAACATCACAAATCGAAAGTCCTGAGGAAACCCGCCGGATGGCAATAACCTCGCCGCCGATAGGTCCTGCACTCACGAATGACTTCCCCGAAATTGAAAATTACGTCCGTATAAAGCGACCCTTTGGACCTCCGGCAGTGGTGAGATATCGGGAAAATATTTTTCACGAAGATAAATTCTATTTTGCCGATCAGTCGTTTTTCGATGTGTTTTCTTTTCCCCTCCTCAATGGCAGCAGAGACAGTGCACTACACGATCCCCACACGGTGGTAATTACGGAAGCAATTGCAACAAAATATTTCGGGACGACGGATCCGTTATATGAAATTCTGGAAATAAACGGTGAAGAGTACCTCGTGACCGGAATTTTAGAACAGATTCCCCGTCACTCACATTTGCAGTTTGATATCCTTGCTTCGATGGAAACGTTGGGTTTTCATGAAGAGAACTGGCTCAGCTTTCAATTGTATACGTATGTCCTTATGTCGGAATCTCAATCTACAGAGAGCATCGCACATAAGATACCCTCGTTTATTGAAACGTATTTCGGTCCAAGACAAAGCGACTTTATGAAGGTAACCGATTTACGCTTTCAGGAGCTATCGCGTGTTTACCTTCACTCTCATTATACCCTCGATCTCGAAACACTAAGCGATGTCCGGAATATATATTTCTATTCTGCAATCGCATTTGTGCTTTTACTGATTGCGTCTATGAATTATATGAATCTTTCCACCGCAAAGTACACGACGAGAACACGCGAGATCGGACTGCGAAAAGTACTTGGAGCGGACCGCAAGCAGTTAGTAAAACAATTTCTCGGTGAAACATTTATATTGACACTAATATCGGTGCTATTCGCTTTAATACTCATCGAACTGTTGCTGCCGACTTTTAATACTCTTACCGACCGGACGATCGAATTACGCGATGCATTGACACCCCCGGCAATATTATCCTCCTGTATAATAATATTGTTGATAACAATAATTGCCGGCAGTTATCCCGCCCTCTTCCTCTCCGGTCTACGACCGGTAAATGTTCTTAAGAATAAACTTGATATAGGGCGTTCCGATAAATTACAATTGAAAGTCAGAACCGTTTTCGTAATCTGCCAATTTATAATTGCCATCATTTTTATTACCGGTTCGTTGGTTATTTATAAACAACTTGTCTATATCCAAAACAAGGACTTAGGGTTTGACAAAGAACATATTGTTGTTATTCCGCTGCGCGATAGGGAGACACGGAGGAGTATAGACGTTCTCCAGAATGAATTCCGGCAGCACCCGGGAGTAATCGATATAAGTGTCTCATCGGAATTGCCGGGGTTTATCGAACAAGGCAGACCCGTGCTGCCAGAAGGTTTTGAGGATGCTATGTCGAAACGCATTGTATCGGTCGATCATAATTTTCTTGATATGTACAATATTGAGGTAACTGCCGGAAGAAATTTCGACCGCACAAGACCTTCTGATGCAGAAGCGGGCTTTATTCTAAATATGGCGGCAATCAGGTATTTCGGATGGGGGTTACCGGAAGAAGCAATCGGCAAACACATCAGCGTTTCGGGTATGGCAGGTATCACGAAAACTGGAAATGTTATCGGCGTCGTGGAAGATTTTCATTTTGCCTCTCTCCATAAACCGATCGAACCGGTTGTCATTTTTATCCATCCACAGCTCTATAACAGATTCTCGGTTAAGATTCACGGAGAACGGACAAAAGAAGTATTGAGTTATCTCCACAGCAAATGGAACGAACTAATACCGCATGTACCGTTTGACTACTCGTTTCTCGATGCGGATATCGAACGGTTGTATCATGCAGAAATAAAAACCGAAAGGATCGTGCGATTATTTGGCATTTTAATTGTTTCAATTGCCGGTTTAGGACTCTACGGTCTGGCGTCATTTACAACCGAGCGAAGAATAAAAGAAATCGGCATACGAAAAGTGCTGGGCGCATCCGTCACGAACATTATTCTATTATTAAACGGCGACTTCTTGAAATTATTGGTTATCAGCTTTATCATCGCAATACCTATTGCACTCTACGGCATAAACCGCTGGCTGGAAAACTTTGCCTATCAAACTGAAATGACGTGGTGGCTATTCGTTATCGTGGGCGGATTTGCAGTTCTCGTCACATTTGTCGCTGTGAATTTTCACGCAATTCGTGTCGCGATTACGAATCCCGTAGAGTCGTTGCGGTATGAATAGTTACGTAGTGCAGGGATAATAATCAATTTTTCTGCACTATTCATTTTACAATTACTACAACAAAGGAAAAAATGTTCTCGTATTATATCAAAATAGCGTTCCGTAACCTGACGCGGAATAAACTGTTTTCAGCAATAAATATCTTCGGGCTTGCCGTAGGTTTGACCGGATTTATTCTGATTACACTCTGGGTGCGGTATGAATTGAGTTACGACCGTTTTCATGAAAACCTTGAGAATATATATCGCATCAGTGTTACAATGGAAACAAACGGACAATCGGATAAGATTGCAATGTCGCCGCCGGGTTACGGACCGGGATTTACGGCGACCTTTCCCGTTATAGAAAACTATGCCCGCATCATGCCATGGCGTCCCGTTGCTATGACCGCCGGTGACAAAAGGTTCAGTCAAAGTATTCATTTCGCCGACGGATCGTTGTTTGAGATCTTTTCGTTTCCACTCATCCGGGGCGATTCCAAAACGATTCTTCGCGAACCGTTTACCGCAGCGATATCTGAGCAGACAGCCTGGAAATATTTCGGCGATGAAGACCCTGTCGGACAGGTTCTTAATTTTAACGAACAATACGATGTTACCGTAACGGGAGTCTTTGCGGATATCCCCGGGAACTCTCATTTACGGTTCGATTTCCTGATTTCATTGAACACAATGGAACACGAGTCGCAGATGGGTCCCGGAGCGCTCGATATTTATTACTCGGCTAACTTTTATTCTTACGTATTATTCGGCAACGGAGCTTCGCCTAAAAACATCGAGGAACAATTGCCGGCATTTCTGGATCAATATGCAAGCGATGAACGATCACGGATATTCAGGCCGTTCTTCGAGCCGCTTAAGGAAATTTATCTTTACAGCGATACAAAATATGCAGCGGTCAACGGCGATGTGCGGTATGTGTACATATTCTCCGCAATCGCCGTACTTATCCTGTTCATCGCGGCAATCAATTTCATGAACCTTACCACCGCCCGGTCGATGCACCGCGCCCGTGAAGTCGGCATTCGAAAAGTCTCGGGGAGCGACCGGTTCTCGCTGATACGTCAATTTCTCGGCGAATCGGTTCTCTTATCGATGATCGCGTTTGTATTCGCACTCGTTTTCGCCGAACTGATGCTTCCTTCATTCAGAACACTTGCACAGCTACCTGCACCGGTTCATTACATTGGCGACCCCGGATTTATTGCATTTTTATGTGCAATCACTGTGGTGATCGGACTACTCTCCGGTATTTATCCCGCCCTATACCTGTCGGGTTTTCAGCCGGCGCGAAT
>PWTU01000282.1 GCA_003562775.1 Ignavibacteriales bacterium | reverse complement strand
GCGGAAGCGATTCGCGTGTTTCTTCGTAAGGCGTGATTTGTCTTCCAAGATTTAATATGCTTGCCCCGATTGTCAGTTGCTGATGCGGGATATGATATTGCATCCCGATATCCAGTGCGATGCCGGTCGATATATGGTCGGGAGTAAATGATGAATAGAAAAACTTTGTGCTCAATCCGACAAAAAGATTTTCATCGAATACGGAGTTTGCATAGCTCATGACGAACGCTAAATCGGTGGGGTTGAAGGTTCCGCGTACGTTCTCGAGATGATCTACTTCGGTCTGTGATCCGTAGTCGACGTATGCAATACCTGCACCAAACCAACCGTAATCCTTAAACTCCTGGGCGTACGATAAAAAGCCGGCATTGATATCGATAATGTGACGGAAGTAGCTGATTGTTACTTGCGGTGATTGCATACCGTACAAACCGGCGGGATTGTAGAAAATCAAAGAAGGATCGTGCCGCATTGCAACCGCACTGCCGCCGATGCCCGCCATTCTGGCGGATGCATCGTTGTGAATGTAAGAAAATATCGCTTGTCCGCCTGCCGTTAAAGATTGCGATAAAATAATGCAGAGAAAGCTAAAGAGGACAGCCCGTCGCATATGTTTATACTTCAATTTCGACTCCTTACCCGTCAAATTATTTGATTTTTAAATCTAATGAAAAGTAGTGAGAAATTCAAATATACGGGAATGGGATCTATTCGATATATCTTGTGAAGAGAGGGACGGAACCAACAATTTTACTGGTGTGTTTAGGAACAAGTATTCTTAACCGAAGATATGAATTTACAAAAAATCATAGTGCCGGAACGAATTGAAAACGAGGAAATATTAGATCGCGATGACGTTCCAGTTCATGAGGTTGTGGATTGTTTCGACGATTTGAAAAAGGTCAATCTATACTTTGGTGGCATCGGTGTCTACAAAAAAACGTTGTTAAGAGTTATTTGTACCTACAAACGGGAAAATCCCATTTCACTACTCGATGTCGGGGCGGGTTCCGCCGATATGGCTCACCAAATACTGAAAAGATACAATTCCGAATATAAGAAAATTAAAGTTACCGTAACCGATATTCAATCAAATTTTCTACAGCTTGGGAAACAGCTGAACTCAAACGACGATAACCGATTCAGCATGGTCGCTTCCGATGCATTCAGGTTACCCTTTAGAGACAACTCGTTCGATATCGTAACTTCGAATCTGCTCTTGCATCATTTTTATGATGATGCACTTAATATGATCCATGAAAAGTACCGGGTAGCGCGTCATTTAGTAATCATCAACGATCTTCTCAGACACAGAATTCCCATATTATTTTTCAAATTATTTTCTCCGGTATTAGCACGGAGTCCGATTACACGATATGATGGTAATGTCTCGCTTCGACGGTCGTTTTCTATGTCCGAAATTCGCCGACTCCTTGAATCATCAAATTATTCCGATTATTATTTCGTCAGACACTGGTCATTTCGTTTCGGATTGGTACTTTGGAAGAAACGATGGTAAATAATACTTCTGATATAGTAATCATCGGTGGTGGACCCGCCGGTGCTGTGGCGGGTATTGTGCTTGTGAAAAGGGGATATCGGGTAACAATCATTGAAAAGCAAAAGAATATGAAAGATAAAATCTGTGGAGAGTTTTTTTCGCCGGAATGCCTTTCGTATCTCGATGAGATTGATTTACGCAGGGATTTCCTTGCAGACCGACCGGCTAATCTGAAAACATTAAGAATCTCGTTTGACGGAAGACCGGTTCGGACACAGCTTACTACATCAGCTTATGGCCTGTCGAGAATGAAATTCGATACTTTGCTGCTGGCGAAAGCAGAGCGTGAGGGTGTGAAGGTGCTGAGGGGTATTGAGGTCTCCGCTATTAATCGAAAGAACGGTCATATGGATTTGTCGGGTTACGGCAGAAAGTCAGGACACCGATTTTCATGTTCGGCACAATATGTAATCGGTGCCACGGGTGCAAAATCGGGAAGTGATTCGTTGCTTACTCTTTCCGGAAAACAACGAATGAATTCCTCTCAAAAAATTGCATTTAAATTTCATGCTGAATGTCCGGGATTCGAAAATAGAATTGATTTATACTTCACTTCGTGCGGATATACCGGTGTAAGCAGCATTGAGGATGGCTTGGTGAATGTTTGCGGTTTGATCGATTCGGATAGTATAAAAACTCACAATGGAAATCTTAAGTCTTTAATAATCGAACTTCTAAAGAATGATCCTCTTCTGCGTGAACGATTTGCTGGAATGAATAACATAAGTTCCGTTATAACGTGCAGTAATCTCTCGTTCGGTATGCGACGGGCAATATTTGATGGAATACTTCCCGTCGGTGATGCTGCTGGATCGATACATCCTTTTTGCGGAGACGGAAATGCTATGGCGCTGAAAAGCGGACTTTTATGCGCCGGGATACTGGATAATGGGATACGCAACAATCGGGACAGTGAGAAGACAGCAAGACACTACAATGAAATGTGGAAACGGGAATTCAGATCACGCATAACCATAAGCTCGGTTGTTCATCATATTCTTGCCAACAACGCAACACGTAGTGCGGCATCGGTCGTAGCGCGAAATTATCCCGGAATAATCCATTCGATCTTTAAATTAACAAGGGAATCGAAAATATGAGAAAAGCAGTTGTTACCGGAATCGGATGTGTTTCACCGTTTGGGATCGGAATGCAGGAATTTGAAAACGGACTGCGGACAGGACGGAGTGGTATACGGAGATTAACGAAGTTTAAGCCGGATCAGTATATAAACTGTCTTGCAGTTGGTGATGTTCCCGATTTCGATCATGAAGATTATATCGAACACCGGCTGGATAAGAAACGGCTTTCACCGGTCGTGCCGATGACCTGGCTTGCCACCGATGAAGCGTTAAAGACGGCTCAGCTCGATGTGAAATCGTTCTCCGTTGATCAGCTCCGGGAGATCGATGTGATGATCGGAACGGCAGGAGGCGGGATCGAGTTCGGTGAGCGGCAATATGAATACTATTTTACCGGTAACGTAGAAAATGCAAATCCGTATGCAATCGCTTCCGGCATCGTCGGGATGTTGCCGTCTGAGATTTCTATCCGGTACGGCTTCCGGGGAAAAAGCCATGCGTTTTCAAACGGCTGTACAAGTTCGACGGATGCCGTCGGTTATGCAATGGATCAGATACGAACGGGGCGGAGTACGTGTATTATCACCGGCGGCGCCGATGCCTGCATAACCCGCGGTTTAATGGCCGGCTATTGTTTTATGCGCGCTATGCCGACCTCGTTTAACGATTGCCCCGAAAAAGCATCGCGTCCGTTCAACATCGACCGGGAGGGTTTTGTATTGAGTGAAGGGGCATGGATCATGATTCTCGAGGAGAAAAATCACGCACAGCGACGGGGTGTAAAACCGCTTGCGGAAATCGCAGGATACGGGTCTACATGCGATGCCCACCATCGGGTGCAGATTAAGGGGGACGCGGTGGAATCGGCAAGGGCGGTCGAGCTTGCTTTACATGATGCAGGCGTTGACAAAGATGAAGTGGATTATGTGAATCTTCACGGCACCTCGACAAAATTAAACGATAAGCTTGAAACGCTCGCAATGAAGCTTGTTTTCGGCGATCGTGCGTATGAGATTCCTATGAGTGCAACGAAATCGATGATCGGTCATCCGCAGGGTGCAAGCGGTGGAGCGGGGTTAGCGGCGACGCTTGCCGGGATGCGCGGAGGTTTTATTCATCCCACTATCAATTACGAAAACCCCGATCCGGAATGCGATTTGAATTATGTTCCGAACGCTGCGGTTGAAAAGGATGTGGATATTGCAGTGTGTAACTGTATCGGATTCGGGTCGAAGAATTCGGCGTTGGTGGTGAAGAG
>PWTU01000462.1 GCA_003562775.1 Ignavibacteriales bacterium | reverse complement strand
TAAATCCGAAGTGATTCTTCATCGGTTGAGTAGCGATGCAGGTCTCTGAAAATGTCGGCGGCATAAAACATTGGGACCGATGGGTACTGACTTGTAAAAGGAAATGGAAAGGGCGGCGCCGGAAGAGTTGGAAACTCGGGGAAAAATAAAATTCCTTTTTCAAAATACTCTCGATACAAGTCGAGCCACTGACGCAAGAGTGTATAGTATTTCTCACTTTCAGGTGAACGAAGGAAATACTTTTCGTACCGTTTAATCATATTGAAATACAACGAAAGTGATTGCTCCTGTGACTCTCGATGAATACGAAGTGAGTGAAAGACATCGTATATTTGTGAAGCACTTTTGCACATTAGGGAGACTTCTTCCGCCGCCCAATCGCCGAGCGTCCTAAAACCGATGGTCTGTAAGTTAGACTCTTCTGGATTTGCCATTCTCTATTCTCCTATGTGGTTCTTATTGCCAATGGCACATAACGTAATTAACATTGAAACAGCGAATTATTCATCATTAGTAGTTCAACTATCATCCAATATCGGATGTTAGTTGAACCGTTATTTCGTTGTTGCTCCGATCATGGTTTATTCATTTTCGAAATATTATATCCAACGGATTCCTGATCGCCATGAAGTCTGTATTTGATACGTGTGTATATATTTCGGTTGTTTTCAGATGCTCGTGTCCTAAAAGCTCTTTTATGTGCGGGAGACCAACCCCGCTTTGCAGCAAATGCGTCGCAAATGAGTGTCTTAACATATGGTGTGTAACTCGTTTGATAATCCCCGACCTTTTGCTTGCTTTTTCCACTATTTTTTCGACACTACGAGCTGAATATTTTTTTCCCCGCGTTTTCCCTTCAAATAACCATTTTACCGGTTTATAAGCTTTATAGTATGATCGCAATACCTCAAGTGCGGCATCAGAAATTAATGTGTAACGATCCTTCCGCCCCTTGCCGCCTTTTATGAAAACTAATTTTCTTTTTCCGTCGATATCAGCGGGTGTGAGATTGATAACCTCACTCAAACGAAGTCCTCCGGAATAACTTACCATAAGCACAGCTTTATGTTTAATATTTACCGTCACATCGATCATTCTTTTGATTTCCTCCTGAGTCAATGCACCCGGAAGTGGTTTACCTTTTTTCGGTCTCGGAATGGATTCTATTACGAATTCCTTCTTATAGACTTCAACATAAAGGAATCGTATTGCATTGAATGCCTGATTAACTGTAGAGTATGCATGACGTTTATTCTCGATTAAATCCACAAAGAATTCACGTATATCTTCATTCTGAAGTTCTCTCGGATGACGGGGGGTGAATAAGGATACAAGCGAGCGGATCCAGCTTATATACGATTTAATTGTTTTCCTGCTGTATCCTCGAAGTAACATCTCATTTCTCATCGTAGCATACAGTCCCGGCCGGGCAGGTTCTTTTTTCATCGTGAACTCCTCCGTTTCGTCGTGAACGTATATTTTCCGTCGCAACTTAAATCGTTCCGTCAATGGGATGTGTCTCATAAAAAGGGGCGCTGACCGGATACAGGTGGAACGATATCGAAGGTTCTCGTACAATGGTATCCCCGTGTCTGTTCGTTTTAAGTATATAAGTTTTTTTAGTTAAAAAAGCAAGCATTGGGGGGGTAGGGAGGGTGATAGGTGTTAGGTGATAGGTGTTAGGTGATAGGTGAGAAGGTGAGAGATTTCAAGTTGCTGACTTCTGACCTTTGACCTCTGACTTCCGACCTCTGACTTCCGACTTCTGCTTTCTGCTTCTTTGACGCACCGCTTCGTACATTATAATAGCTCCCGCTACCGAGGCGTTGAGCGATTCGATTTTGCCTTTCAGTGGAATTTTTACCAAAAAATCGCATTTTTCCTTTACCAGACGGCGCATTCCTTTTCCTTCGGCGCCGATGATGATGGCGGTGGGGGAGGTGTAATCTATTGCATCGTAGTTATTTTCGGCGTCAGCGTCGGCGCCCACAATCCAGTAGCCGTCTTCTTTTAACCTGTCGAGCGTGTTTGCAATGTTTGTGACGCGGGCGACCGGAATGTATTCAATCGCACCGGCAGACGTTTTCATTACCGTATCGGTGAGCGGCGTCGAATGGTGTTTCGGAAGTATGACGCCGTCCGCTCCCGCACACTCCGCAGTGCGGATCAGTGCACCGGTGTTGTGAGGATCGGTTATCTCATCCAAAATCAACAGGAGGGGTTTTTCATCGCCGGTTTTTGAGTTCGCTTTCGATAGGAGCGACTCGAGGTCGTCGTATTCTTTTATTCCCGCGACGGCGGCGACGCCCTGCGCCGATTCGGATTGCGTGTATGAACGGAATTTCTGCTTGTCTACTTCCGTTACAATTATCCCGTTTTTCTTCGCAAGCGATTTTATGATCTGCACCGGTTTGCCATGACTCCCGCGCTGGAGGATGATTTTTTCAACCGGACGGTTCGCCTTCAGCGCTTCGATGACGGGATTGCGGCCTATGATGAGGTTTGGTTTCAATTTTAACAATTAATTTTTGAGTATACTCCAAAAAGTTATTTTTAACCACAAAGCCACGAAGACTCAAAGAAAACACAAAGTGTAAAATATTATTAATTAAAAACTTAGAGACTTAGAGACTTTGTGGTTAAAAATTTAATTTATTTTTAGTAGAAGGTTCAAGTTTTCGATTATCTCCCGAGTTTTCGCTCAATAACATATCCCACCCAAAAAATACCTATCCCTGCAAAAAAATAATAATACTGCGCCGCCATGTCGCCGGTCAGTCCGAGTATCAGTCCGATCATGAGCGATCCGATGCCGCCTGCCTGTAAGAGTTTTGCGAAGTAATACATATATTATCGGTAGCAAATAAATGACAAATAATTAATTGTAGTTATGCAACAAAAGATTTCGATATAATAAATCATAAATCCGAATATCGAAATCCTAAACAAATTCAAATTTCCAAAATCTAAATTTTCTAAACATCTCGATGGAGTACTATTTTGGACATTATGACATTTGCAATTTGAGTTTGGTTAGTATTTAGGATTTAGAAATTAGGATTTTTTAAACAATTAATACTCTTTGTGCGTAACATTAGTAACAAATGAACTCATTTACAACAATTCCTTCAATGCATCTTCCTTTACTCTATAATAAAAAACCTCACTGTCTTCGACAAGCACCACCGGGATTTTTTCTTTATACTTTTCATAATCGTCCGTGCCCGGTTCTATTTTTCTGACGCGAAGGTGAAACGGTTTCTCTTTTTGTATCGATACAAGTGTATCGTATGCTTTATCGCACAGCGAGCAATCGTCTTTTGAGATCAGTGTGACGGTTTTCATGCTTTGTTAAGTTGTTCACGCTTCTTTAGTATATAGATCATGATTATGCCGGCGATAAATACCGCTATCGAAAATAACTGCGCCTGGCTTAGACCGAGAGCGATGATCGGATTCAGTCGAAGGAATTCGATCCCGAAACGCTGCACCGCCATTGCTATTAGATAGGCGCCGAACAGCATTCCTGCAACGCGGAGTTTCAATCTTAACTTCCATAAAATAAAGAACACGATAACGCCCATTAAAAATTCATACACCGGCGTCGGATGCATTGCAACGGTCGTGTCGAATTCCGTGATGATGCCGAACCGGTCGGCGTTAACGACGTTTTCCGAAAGCTCGTTAAAGTTCCACCGTTCTGCCGCTTCGGGATTCCGTGCGAAGTAATCGCGCGTTGCCACCGACGGTTTGACGGTGCCGTTTGCATAGATTGTACCCCACGGAAGATTGGTCGGGATGCCGTAATCGCCGTCGCCCGAAATGTGACAGCCGAGACGTCCTACTGCATAACCGATCATTCCGCCGAGTCCGATCATATCGAGGTATTGTAAAATCGGTAGTCGTTTTTTTCGAATATAATAAAACATACCGAGTAAGCCACCTGCAAATCCTCCGTACCACACAAGTCCGGCAGGGGAGAAGAGCATGCCGACCGGATCCTGCATAAATTGTTCCCATTCACCGACGATGTAGAATATTTTAGCACCGGCAATACCGCATATCAACCCGATTATAAGCAGCGTACCTGCATAGTCAACGTTAAATTTTAACCGAACATGTTCTTTGTGCAGTACATAATACGCCGCCATAAAGCCGAGCGCCATCATTAATCCGTAGCTGTACAGTGTTATCGGTCCGAGTTCAATAAGTATAGGTCGCATAGTTTTTACTCTTTGTGTGTGGTTTCGAGTTCAACAAATGATTTTTTAGGTCTTCCTTTGTGTATAGTTTTCTTCGGTGTAAACCGAACGGTAAACTTGTTTTTCGGTCCGGTTAATTTTGCGACGATCACGTTGAATGTTCCGCGCAGATCGTACAACACTTTTTGAAAAACGGCCGGACCATGTTCGGGAATAGATAATTGCGGCGTGCTGATTCCCTGGATCGTCAGAAAAATCGTATCGTTCTCAACCTGTGTGTCAACAAGGATGTCGTACATGAAAGTTCTAAATTCCTTGAGCGTCGATAGTTCAAATAAATGCCCTTCGATTCCTTTTTGGTTATCGGTGTAGGGAACGATTTTCAGACGATATTCGAGATCTTCTTTCTTCGACTGCATTTCAGTTTTCTGATTGTTTTTGATTGATAATGTCCACTATTTTATCGACTGCTACCGGGCTTTGATCGCCGCTTTCCATATCTTTAAGAACGACTTCATTCCGGTTTCGTTCATCGGATCCGGCAATGATCGTAAAACGAACATTTTGCCGCGACGCTTCACGCATCTGTGCTTTTAAGCTGCGGTTCATAAGATCGGTGTCGGATGGTATGCCGCTTTTCCGCAGCATCTGTGTGACTCCGTACAGCCAGGTGCGCGATTCATTATCGGCTGCTGCAAGGTATACTACCGGTGCAACCTCGTTTCCGGTAAAAAGATTTTCGGCGTCAAGTACCAGAAGCAGCCGTTCGATACCTCCGGCAACACCGACTGCGGGAACGTTGCTGCCGCCGAGCTCTTTGGCGAGCAGATCGTATCTTCCGCCGCCGGAGAGAGCATCCTGCGATCCAAGCGCCGAGCTTATGAATTCGAATGCCGTTTTGGTGTAGTAATCCAACCCCCGGACAATTCTTCCATCGACGGTATACAGTACTCGCGTTTCGGTCAGTATTTCCTGTAAACGTGAAAAGTGATCGCTGCATTCGGTGCAGAGATGATCTTTTTGCAGCGGCGCATCGGCGGTTAATCGGCTGTCCCGTTCGTCTTTGGAATCGAGAATGCGCAGCGGATTGGCGTCGAATCGCCGCTGACTATCCTGCGAGAGTTCGGTGAGGTGCGGTGAGAGAAATTCCTTCAGTTTGTCTTTGTATGCCGGACGGCATTCCTGACAGCCGACCGAATTAATTTTCAACTCGACGTTTGTAATACCGAGAAGAGAATAATATTCCGCAGTCATAACGATTATTTCCGCGTCGGCTTCGGGATGCGGTGACCCGATGATTTCGAGACCGAATTGGTGAAATTGCCGCAGCCGGCCCTTCTGCGGGCGTTCCTGCCTGAACATCGGTGCAAGATAATACATTTTTGTCACGGGTTGCTGCTGTTCGAGATTGTGCTGCAGATATGCACGTACCACGGCAGCGGTCATTTCGGGTTTTAACGTCAAGGAGTTGTCGCTGCGATCCCGGAACGTATACATTTCTTTCCCGACGATGTCGGTAAGCTCGCCGATTCCGCGGGCGAATAGTTCCGTTTGTTCGAATACCGGGGTTCTTATTTCCCTGAAATTATACCGGTGAGAAAGTTCGCGAAATGTTTGTTCGACATGCTGCCAGCGGTGTGATTCCGCGGGGAGTATATCTTTGGCGCCGGGTATCGATTTAAACTTCAATTCTCTCCTTATGATGATTGTACAAATTGGATCTCTTCTTCCTGCCGGAACGCTTCGATAATTTCATCCGGTGTATTCAGTGTTAATAGTTTTTCTCTGAACGATTCGCTGTTCATAAGACGCGATACCCGGCTGAGCAATTTGATATGTGAGCCGACCATATTCTCTTTACCGATGAGGATGAACACCAAACGAACCGGTTTATCATCGAGCGCGTCGTAATCGATCGGGCGTTCGGTTATTCCAAAGCCGGCAACGATATCCGACACGGCATCGCTCTTGCCATGAGGGATTGCAAAGCCGTTGCCGACTCCGGTCGACATAATTTGTTCACGCTCAAACACCGCGCGACGTATTTTATCGAAGTCGAGCACCTTTTCCGAAGCGCCGATGAGCTTCAGCATTTCTTCGATGACGTCGTTTTTGTTTTTGCCTTTCACCGAAGCGCTGACAAATTCTTTTTTCAAATAATCCGTGATTTTCATCCGTCACCTTTCATAAAAACGGGCTCGTTATGAGTCCAGGTTCCCGTCGCGCCATTCGATAATTTTTTGTTCATACTCTTCGAGTAATTGCTGGCAACGGTTTTTCTCCGGCGATTCAATGTTAACGTGAAACAGCGGGCGTTCCTTATCCGGTATCAACAGAACAGTGGTCGGTGCGTCGTCGATGTGTATTTTTACTCCATCGACCAGCTCGCGGCTGAAACGTTCCGAATCTTTCATCAGATTCCGCATAACCCGTCCCTTCGCCTCCCACGCGCATTTGATATTTCGTTTGAGAATATGATGTTCGGGTATTTGTTTGTTCAGTTCGCCGAAATGAATGCTTGCCTTTGTCATCATTTCCAGGATTTTTGTCACCGCAAACATCGCGTCCGTTGCAAAGAGAAAATCCGGGAAGATAAAACCGCCTTTCGTGCCGCCGACAAATTGAACTGCCTGTTCGTGCGCAGCTTCCATCATTGCGAGGTGGCTGTTTTTTGTCAGATAAACTTCGGCACCGTGTTCTTTTGCGATGTCGAAAATTATATTCGGCGTCGTAATCGGCACGGCAATTTTTTTTGCATTGGGATGCGTCATTAAATAAAGTTTTGCTACGAGTATAAGCAGGCGTTCTGCGTCGAATGCAACGCCGCTTTCATCGACGACAAATATTTTTTCGCCGCCTGCGTCGATCATAAATCCCGCATCGTATTTTAACGAGGTCACAATATGTGAAACTTGCGTTAACGCATAATCGAACTCCGATTTATCCCGGGTGAGTCGTTCCGGGTCGAGATATGCGTTAAGCGACACAACCTGCATTTTCATTCTCCCGAGGATGTTCGGGAATATAGTGGCGCTGCTTCCGTTGGAATAATCGACCACAATACGGAACTTTGCCTGATTGATGAGATCGTAATCGATATGCTCCTGAAATCTCTGTTGATAACTCTCCGTGACCCGTTCGGGAAAATAAATGTTCCCGACCTTCGTGTGCGAGGGACGGTGTACATCCTCGCCGAAGAATAAACGATCTATCTTTTTCGTTTTTTTCGATGGAAGGTCCCGTCCGTCTCCGTCGAAGAATATTATATCGGTTAAATTTTTATCGAAGGGCGATTTCCGTACGTGAAATCCGCCGACTTCTTTTCCGGCGCTCAGTGCGTGCCGGACCATCGGTATGGGTGTCGAACGCAAATCGTTTACCGTTACGCCGGCGGAGACAAGCCCGCAAATAAGCGCCCGGTTTATCATCCGGGATACGTTGTCCGAATCGCGCGACGTTGCTACGAGCTTTCCCGGTCCGACAAACAAACCGTAAGCGGTTCCGAGCTTTGCCCCGAACTCGGGATTCATTTCCACATTGGAAATGCCGGTAATACGGGCGTCGGCAAATAACTCACGAAGCCATTTATCTTCCTGTACAAGACTGCGTGACAGCGAGGCGCCGTCTTCGACTTCCTTATTCGGCCAGAGTTTTATATTGGAGAATAAACGTGCGCGTTTGCCTATCTTGCACTCATCGCTGATGAATACATTATCGTCTATAACGGCTGCTTCACCGACCGATGATTTTGAACCGACGACGCTCGATGATATTTGTGCACCCGGTCCGACGTAGGTATTGTCCCAAAGAACGGAATTTGCAATAACCGCTCCGTTTTCGACGACGCTGTTGTTTCCGATTACGACGTTCGATAGTCGCACCTCTTTGTGTATTTGAATGTTGTCGCCGAGAATGATGCTGCCATGCAGATTTTTTTCGTCGGTCTGAATGACGGTATCTTTTCCGTAGATCACACCGCCGGGAGATTTAAGATACGGCACCTTTACATCGCCGCGAAGCGCGTCGAGATGCGCTTCCTGATATTCGTTAAGATTGCCTATATCGCGCCAGTACCCATCGGCTACGTAACCGAAGAGGGCTTTCTTTTCGCGCAGTAATTGGGGGAAAATATCGTTGCTCCAGTCGTATTCTTCCTTCGGCTGCATCATATCGAGTATTTCGGGCTCGACAATATAGATGCCGGTGTTTATCGTGTCGCTGAAAACCTCGCCCCACGACGGCTTCTCGAGAAAGCGAACAATACGGTTATCGTCATCGATTATGACGATCCCGAATTGCAGGGGATTCATTACATGAGTTAACACGATTGTCACGAGCGACTTCTTTTCCTTGTGGAATTTCACCGCAGCCGTAATATCGATGTCGGTAAGGACGTCGCCGCTAATGAGCACAAACCGTTCATCGAGGTATTGTTGTGCATTCTTCACGCTGCCCGCGGTGCCGTAATCTTCGGTCGCTTCGATGTGTGTCATCTTTACATCGAATTTGGAACCGTCGCCAAAGTAGTTGATTATCGTCTCAGGTTGAAAGAAAAGAGTTGTGACTATTTCATTAATACCGTGATTTCGCAACAGATCGACAATATGATGCATCATCGGTTTATTCATTACCGGCACCATAGGTTTGGGGATGTTCATTGTCAACGGCCGCAATCGCGTACCGAAACCGCCTGCCATTATGACTGCTTTCATAGGTTTATCCCAACTGGTGGTTAAAAATTAAGGTAGCCATTAAAATGTAATAAATATTGCTGCATCATTCAAGGAAAGCAATGAAAATGTTTGTTTACTCACAACTAATTTTAGACCTGACAGGTTTGACAAACCTGTCAGGTCTATAACCGGATTATTGCTTACATCAGCGCATTATCCAGGTCTGCAATAATGTCTTCTGCATCCTCTATCCCGACGGAGATCCGAACCAGGCCGTCGGTGACTCCGCTTGCTTCGCGCTCTTTCTTCGGTATGGATGCGTGGGTCATCGTTGCCGGGTGTGAAATAAGTGTTTCGACGCCTCCCAGACTTTCGGCAAGCGAGCATACCGTCACTTTTTTCAAAATTTTGTTTGCCGTCCTGAATGATCCGACGTCGAATGCGATCATCCCACCGAAGCCGCTCATTTTTGTTTTTGCAAGTTCATGTTGGGGATGATCCGGTAACCCCGGATAATAAACTTTTTTTACCGATTTATGGGCGGCAAGAAACTCAGCCACCCGCTGTGCATTTGCGTTGTGCCGGTCCATACGAACGGCAAGCGTTTTCGTGCCCCGCAGACAGAGCCAGGCGTCGAACGGAGAGAGGATGCCGCCGATCGCTTTCTGTGTAAAGCGTAATGCCTCGTCGATTTTTGAATCATTCGTCACGATTAAACCGCCGAGCATATCGCTGTGACCGTTGAGATATTTCGTCGCACTGTGCACCACAATATCGGCGCCCAGTTCGAGCGGGCGTTGGAGATAGGGCGTTGCAAACGTATTATCGACGACTGTTGTGATCTTGTATCTTCTTGCAACTTTTGCCGAAGCTTCGATATCGGTGATCTCCATCGTCGGATTGGTCGGCGTTTCGATGAAAAGCATCTTCGTGTTTTTGCGGAGGGCGTTCTTGATAATATTCAAACTCGTTGTGTCTACGAACTCGAACGAAAGCCCGTAATTCTCATACACCATCTTCGCCGCGCGATACGTGCCGCCGTATACATTGTGAGACATCACCACGTGGTCGCCCGGTTTTAACAGATACATAATCGCATCGATAGCCGCCATACCGCTTGCGAATGCCGTGCCGTATTTTCCGTTTTCCAGAGCGGCAATATTTTTCTCAAGCGCGGTGCGTGTCGGATTGGAAACGCGGGAGTATTCATATCCCTTGTGTTTTCCGATAGACTCCTGAACATACGTCGAAGTTAAGTACACGGGCGTCATAACCGCACCGGTTGACGGATCCGGTTGCTGTCCTGCGTGGATTGCATTTGTTGAAAATCCGTATTTCGGTTTCTTTTTCATTCCTTCCTCAATTATTCCTTGTGTTTAAACTGTGACGTATTCTATTATATCGTACCGCGAAAGAATGCCGATATATTTGTTCTTTTCTTTAACGAGAATGGCTGCGTTTTTGCGCGTCAGCAAGTCGATTGCCTGTGTCACTCTATCCTCGGTTTGCAGCTCGGGGAAAGGGTGGTCCATAATCTCGGCAACGGGTTTATCGGCGGTCGATGAATCTTCGATGATCAATCGCATCACGATAGATTCATCGATAGCCCCGACGCATTTATCGTTTTCAAAAACCGGTAATTGGGAAACGTTATGTTCTTTTATAAGATCGAGTGCATTGCGCACCGTGTTTTTCGGGGTGACGTATACTATCGGTGGAATGTCCTTCTTCTTCCCGTCGAGTATGTATTTAACCGTGATCTTTTCGGGGGTGAGGAACCCGTTCTCACGCATCCAGTCGTCGCTATAAATTTTGCTGAGATACCGTTCTCCGGTATCGGGTATTAATACGACGATAACATCGTCGGGTTTGAAGTTTTTTGCATATTTAAGAAGCCCCGCTGCGACGGTTCCCGATGAACCTCCGACAAACATACCTTCTTCGCGCGTCAGCCGCCGCGCCATTAGGAATGATTCTTTATCGGTTACTTCAACAACCTCGTCAATATATTTAAAGTGTAATGTGCCGGGTATGAAGTCCTGCCCGATACCTTCGACTTTGTAGGGCTTTCCCTCCGATTTCGATTTCCTGTTATAAAAAACGTCGCGAATGATTGACCCTTCCGGATCGATACCTATTACTTTGACGTCGGGATTTTGTTCTTTGAGATATTTACCCGCGCCGCTTATCGTCCCGCCGGTTCCGATTCCGGCAACAAAGTAGTCAACCTGCCCGCCGGTCTCTTCCCAGATTTCGGGACCGGTTGTTTTGTAATGTGATTCATTGTTCTTTGGATTGTAATACTGATTGGCAAGTATTGCATTGGGAGTTTCGCGCACAATACGTTTTGCTACCTCTGTGTAACTATCGGGAGAGTTGTGAGGGACTGCCGCCGGGGTGACAACAACCTCGGCGCCATACGCACGCAATAATCTGATCTTTTCCATACTCATTTTATCAGGCAATGTGAAAATAGTATTATATCCTTTCACAGCTGCCGCGATGGCGAGTCCGACACCGGTATTGCCCGATGTTGCTTCCACGATAGTACCGCCGGGTTTGAGTTGTCCGGATTTTTCGGCTTCGGCGATGATTTCCAAACCGATCCGGTCTTTTACCGAACCGCCGGGGTTTAAGAATTCAATCTTTGCAAAGTAATGTCCTTCATATCCTGCCGTTATTTTTTGCAAATTAACGAGCGGAGTATTACCGATCGTATCGAGAATTGAATCGAGCGCTTTGATTTTACTTTTATCTTCGAGCATGGCATCCTACTGTTTTATTATGATGATTTGATTTATGAGTCTACTACAAAAAGTCATTTTCAACCACCAAGACTCAAAGACTCAAAGAAAACACTAAGTATAAGGTATTATTAGTCAAATACTTAGAGTCTTAGAGACTTTGTGGTTATATTTTCTTTTTAGTTTTCGGAGTAGGTTCACTTATTTAATTTAGAACTTATTCATAGTATGCGCCGCGAAGGCAGCGCCGAATCCGTTGTCAATATTTACAACCGTGACGCCGGGAGCGCAGCTATTGAGCATTGCCAGCAAGGCGGCAAGCCCCTGAAAGCTTGCGCCGTATCCGACTGAAGTCGGTACGGCAATGACCGGTACGTCTACCAATCCTCCGACGACGCTTGCAAGCGCGCCTTCCATTCCCGCTACAACGATAATGATAGTTGCACGCGATAGTACAGTGGCTTTGTCGAATAACCGGTGAATTCCCGCCACGCCGACGTCGTGTACCAATTCGACCGGACTACCGAGACACCGCAGCGTGACAGCGGCTTCTTCGGCGACAGGAATATCAGAGGTTCCTGCCGTAACAATACAAACAATACCCTTACGAACCGGATCCGGAAATGTGTCAAGCGTTATACAACGAGCCGCTTCGTGGTACACTGCAGTAGGTATCGTTCCTTTGACGACGCGGTATTGTTCAGCCGATGCCCGCGTTGCAAGAAGCGGTTGTTTGTTGTTTACAATAGAAACGGCGATTCGTGCAACCTGCTCACTGCTTTTCCCGGCGCAATAAATAACTTCCGGAAAACCCTTCCTGAGTTCACGATGCCGGTCGATTGTAGCGAATCCGAGCGAATCCGACAAAGGTTGAGTCAGAATCGAGATGAGAGTTTTCTCATCAAGGATTCCCTCTTTATATTGCATAAGTAACTTCTTAAGGGCGTCTTTTGTCATAAATTGACGTATGTTCCGGCAGCCGGGAGGTAAATTCCATAAAAATAATAATATATCAGTTTTCAAGTATACTTGCAAACTATATAACCTTGAATATCATATCAATTTTTCATAATTTAGATCAATAACGATTATTATTTATTAACTTTATTACAGGGATTTCGTGAGCCAGATCGCCGTTGCTCTCATAAGCGGTTACCTCATTGGCTCGATTCCCACCGCATATTTAATTGTTCGTCTGTTTACGAAACAAGATATCCGGTTGAGCGGGAGTGGAAATGTCGGAGCGGCGAACACCTATAAAGTTACAAAGTCCAGATACCTTAGTATATTTGTCGCTCTGTTGGATATATCCAAGGGCGTTGCCGCTTTTTTTATAGGATTATATGTTGGTGCGAACGATTTTATGATTGCCGCAGTTGCCGGTGTCGCGGCAGTTGCAGGTCACAATTTTCCGGTCTGGCTGCGATTTAAAGGAGGCCGGGGGTTAGCAACCGCAGCGGGTTTTTTATTACCGTGGATTTGGCTCGCGCCGGTTGCATGGCTGATTGTCTGGGGTATTTTCAAAAAGATTACAGGCAATACGCATATAAGCAATACAATTGCAACAGGCGTCGTTTTACTGGCTGTAATTGTTGCAAAGAATGAATGGCTGATTGCATTGACAGGTGGATACGGTGAGCCGGGTGAAGTCAGGATTGCGGCAACGATGTTGTGTGTTTTGATACTCGGCAAACATATCGAACCGGTTCTTATGAAACGTAGTATTTTGGAATAATTTTTATTTTACATAGAGGAGGAATAGTTTATGGTGCGCAAGGGAATTGTCGTGAGTATATTGATTTTGCTTGCGGCTTTGATCGGAGGGGGTATCGGTTGGCATGTTCATAAGAATAATGTGCCGGAAATAAGCGGAAAAGAAACCGACCGGTTCGAACCGGTATGGGGAGAGGCAACGCCTGTTATATATTCAAATAATAATCGCGATATCAGCAAACAGAGTGATATTACGGCATCGCGTCAGAATGCAATTACCCGTACGGTTGAGCGGGTGAGCCCGGCCGTTGTCGGCATCAATGTTATTGAAATACGCGAAACGGTCTACCGCGATCCGTTCAGGGAGTTTTTCGGCGACGATCCGTTTTTCGGACCGTTCTTCAGGGACAGGCTTCGTGATCGTACCCGCCGGCAGGAGGTACGCGGTCTCGGTTCCGGATTCATTATTTCTCCCGATGGGTATATTCTAACGAACGATCATGTTGCAGGAAATGCCGAGGAGATAAAAGTAACGCTTTCCGACGGCAGGCAATTTGAAGCACAGTTGATCGGCAGCGATCTCGTGTCCGATATTGCACTGGTGAAAATAGAAGCCGAGGAGGATTTACCGTATGTACCGCTTGGCGATTCGGATGATCTGATTATCGGTGAATGGGTCGTTACACTCGGGAATCCTTTCGGATTGTTTGAACGAGGACATAAACCGATCGTGACCGTTGGTGTGATCAGCGCGAAAAATATGAATTTAAGTTCGGTGAACAACCGTGTCTATCGCGGTATGATTCAAACCGACGCCGCAATTAACAGCGGCAACAGCGGCGGTCCGCTTGTTAACAGTCTCGGTGAAGTGATCGGAGTAAATACCTTGATCTATACCGGCTCCGGTTATCATACGGGAAATATCGGCGTCGGGTTTGCAATTCCGGTAAACAGGGTAAAAAATATTATCGCCGAGCTTCGGGAACATGGTAAGGTAGACCGGAGTTTCTGGACGGGCATGCGTATTCAGGCAGTCGATCAAAACTTAACGCACCTGCTCGGGATGGATAGACCCGAAGGTGTGATCGT
>PWTU01000337.1 GCA_003562775.1 Ignavibacteriales bacterium | reverse complement strand
CGGTGATGTCCAATCCTGCGTACCCGCGGGCGCCGAAAAAAAGTTGTGCGCGCCCGCTTTGATGAACGGGTCCGTCACAAATTGCCAGGACATCTGCATGTAACTTATCTTTGTATTTCTGCAAATATTTTTTCAGGTGGGGGGAACCGATCTCTTCCTCTCCTTCAAATATGAATTTTAAATTCGACGTTACCGGAACATTATTTTCGTGCAGGGCGTCGAGTGCGGCTGCAATAGCAATGAACGGCGCCTTATCGTCGCTTGCCGAGCGGGCATAGATTCTCCAGTCTTGATCAATCGGTTCACCCGGTGACGGGAAAGAGCGAATCTCGCCGCCGTTCTCGATTGTATCTGTACGAAGAACAGGATTCCGGGGATCGCTATGCCAACCCGATGGAAGTGCGGGCTGACCGTCGTAGTGAGCGTAAAGTAACATAGTTCGCTCTGCAGAGGGAGTTCGATATTCACCGAATACACACGGCGGTGCGCCGGGCAATTCGGCAATCTCAACATTCACTCCCCGTTTTTCAAACATATATTTTATGTATGCAGCGTTTTTTCCGGTATCTTCTATTGAAGCGGCATGGTTGGGTAGTGAGAGGAAGTCGGAGAATTCGCGGAGAAGGTTGTGACCATTCCGATCTATATGATTATATATTACATGTACGATGGATTTACTATCAGCCATACAGAGTTTATTATAACAACGCGGTGTACGGTTTCTTACTCAAAGTTTATGAACGAATGCTTGAATATATTTAATAAATTCTCTAAAATCACTCAGTTCATTATTCATTTTGTATATAATCCTTATCAATCATGAGGTCCGTACGCTTTCTTTAAATAGTACGCCTTAATATCCCGCAATGGCTTCGTATCGATATACTTTTGTCGTATGCGATACTCATGCTTTTCGACCACACGATCATTTGTACACACAATACGCTGCCCGGTCCGCAATATATTCATAGCTACCGGCGGCGGAGCTGTGTTGAGGAACGTTAAATCGACATCATTGGTTTTCAATAACTGCATTAATTCGTTTATCAATTCGACTTTGTATCCGTATCTATATTGATCTTTATCATCCTCCGGTACAGTATCGAACAATAGAGCAATATCGATATCTTCCGCATTTTTACGGGTGAGCAGAGAGCCGAATAAATATATCGCAATAATTTCCGGATGGAAAGCGGCAAAATCTTGCAGCTTGCTTATGATATTTTTTACATCGAATTTCATACTGTTATTACATTATATGGAGATATTTACAAAATAACTGAATGGGGGTGAAGATGCAACTTTGTATTCCTATGGTTTGTAGAGGTTAAGATTAGGGGAAGAAAAGTTCCAGCTGAATGAACATCGGTAGTTAATTGTTATTTGTTATTAGTTAATAGTCGGTCTTTGCTTCAGAACGATTAACGATTAACTGATTAACCATTAACTATCACATCGGTTTGTTCCCAATACTCGGATAGATCGTGTGTGTCCCAAAACTTACCGATTTCCTCGTATGTATTTGATTTGGATATTGAAGTTTTAGGGTTTTTCATATCTTCTCCGACCTCACCGTTTTCTATAGATATCTTTCCTGTCACCAACATCGAGGACAAATATCATTTTTCTTTTTAGATCGATGACATAAAATAATCTGAAATATCCTAAACGAAATCGATATACGCCTTCCCATTCCCCTTTAAGTTTTTTTATGTTCGGTCCGAAAAATGGGTTTTTTTCTAATTGAGGGTAAACAACATCCTTGATTTTCTTATACAATTTTTTAACTGAGGGTTTTTCAATCTTCCCTCGAAAGGTATCTGTCTCGGCGATACGAAACTTATCTGACGATTTTGTATCTTCCTTTTTCAATATCTTCAATTCCTTTTTTAAGATTTTGGAGGAGTTTTTTATCGGTGCGTATATCCTCCATCTCTTCATCCGATACAAATTGTTCGTTTGTAATATATGCTAATGCGGCATTTTCGATAAAGTTTGAAATACTCCGCCTCTCGCCATTGGCGGCTTTCTGAAATATTTCATAGACACGGTCATCCACACGAATTGTTATTGTTTTTGCCATGGTGCATTCTCCTTATTACGGGTAATATTCAATATTATTCAAAATTATTCATTTTGTCAAGTGGTGCAGTGTCATGAAAAACATAGAGAACAGAAAGAATATCAGAAAAAATTAACTATATCATCTGTCTTTCTATTCGGTTTAATGTTAGTTAAAAAAATAAAAAGTAACCAGAAATTCATAATATTGATGAGGCGATTAGTTTTTATTATCTTTAGTCAAATTATTTTCAGAGAAATCAAATGATACTCATTCACATATCGTATCTTGATAACAAACCGGTTTTCTTGGCGGAGCGATCGTCAGATGAACAGACCGAAAATTCCACCGCACATAAACGTACAACACGCGCCGCAAAAATAAAACCATATCCGTACGATGCAGGGAAAGACGGTTTGAAATCATTACAACAACATTTAAACAATGTGTCGATGAAAATTTACCGGGAAAAAGCTGCTGCATGGCTTCCCACTGCCGGCAAAAATCCCCTCCCTTCATCTACTCTCATAGATTCCGGATCTAATTCAAAGGCAAAGCCGCAAATTAAACCCTGGGGCGTAACTATTGCCGAAGTATCCTGGAAAGACCTCGTCAACATATTAATCCTTTGCGATAACAACCGTACGCTCGCGCCGGGTATTGTTGTCGGCAGTGATGTTCTTTTCTTGCGGAATGTAATGCGGTTCGCCGGTTCGCTTGTTGCGCACCAGCACTTTCTTCCGGGCGTCCATTCCTCAGGAAAATCGTTTCAAGCCCAATGGCAGCCCGTAATAATCGGCGCGGATAAGGAACGATTGGCTTATCTATTAAAATCAATGCCCGCTGTAATTTATGCGTTGACCGGCACAAAACGAAAAACTCCGCCCAAGAAATCACGCGACATCGTTCTTCTGGAAATCCTGACCGGTTTTGTTGACAGCTTTATTCGTTTTTCAACATCCGATTACCACGAAAGTTATCGAGATGAAACTATACACGATCGATGGCTTCGTGCTTTACAAACGAAAGAAGGTAAATTAGCCGGAAATAAAAAAGAATTAACCGATCTTGTACAACAAATTGCAGATTGGCGCAGGGTGCTCGATCGACTCTCCGACTCGCCGTTCCGACTCTGTTTCCGGCTGCACGAACCCGCACCCGATAATCGTGCTAAAAAGAAGGATGAAAAATGGCATGTGGAATACTTGCTGCAACGACACGACGACCGGAGTCTTCTCATCCCGGTTAAAGACTTGTGGAACGGAAACAACGATTTTTTACCGGAAAAAATGAACAACGGCGCACGCGAGTATCTGCTCATGGCGCTCGGGCAAGCTTCCGGACTTTCGCAACACATTGAGGAGAGTCTCAAGAAATCCGCCCCCGCCGGCTTCCGCCTTAACACAAGCGGCTCGTATGAATTCCTCACCCAAACCGCAGCGACGCTGGAACAAGCCGGATTCGGCGTCTTTCTTCCGGCGTGGTGGACGCGTAAAGGTACGAAACAACGCCTCACAGCACGCGTTGAGGTTAAAAGTCCGAAACTGAGAGCAAAGGGAGTTTTGGGTATGGATGATATTACGGCGTTTAATTGGAAGGTCGCTCTTGGTGATGAGGAGTTGACGCCCGAAGAACTCGAACGTCTGGCACGGCTAAAAACGCCGTTGGTAAAAATTCGGGGACAGTGGGTTGATCTTGATGCTCGTGAAATTCATAAAGCGGTTAACTTCTTAAACAAACAACGGACCAATAAAACCACTCTCCGGGAAATCATCAGGATGAAATTAGGCGCATCCGATTCGCTGCACGGACTCGACGTAGCCGAAGTTACTGCAACCGGATGGATG
>PWTU01000477.1 GCA_003562775.1 Ignavibacteriales bacterium | reverse complement strand
GCTGCGTTTTTTATTATGCTTTTATGCGCTCCCATATAACCAAGCCGCCAACCTGTCATCGAGAATGCTTTGGATACACCGTTTACCGTTACGGTAAATTCACGCAGCGATTCTATTGATCCGATGCTAAAATGACGTGCGCCGTCATACACAAGGTATTCGTAAATTTCATCGCTGATTACATACAATCCGGCATCGGCTATTACCGCTGCAAGGTCTTCCATTTCATCCTGAGAATAAACAACGCCTGTCGGGTTAGAGGGAGAATTGAAAATAAACAACTTCGATTTTAAAGAAAGCGATTTTCTCAGTTCGCGCGGAGTAACTTTGAAACCTGAAGATTCCGTTGTATTAATGATTACCGGTTTGGCGTCGACGTATTTTACCATCTCAGGGTAACTTACCCAGTACGGAGCGGTAATGATAACTTCGTCGCCGGGGTTGCAGATTGCCTGCAAAGCATTAAATATGGAATGCTTTGCCCCCGAAGAAATGAGTATTTCATCGGGTGACCAGTGTAGATTGTTTTCCGTTCGGAATTTATTTGCAACGGCTTCGAGTAATTCCCTGATGCCTTTATTGGGAGTATATTTAGTGAAATTATGCTCTATTGCGGCAATACCGGATCTTTTAATATGATCGGGAGTCGGAAAATCCGGTTCACCTGCGGTTAAACTGATTACGTCGATGCCTTTGCGTTTCATTTCCTCTGCGCGGGCAGATAACGCAAGCGTCTGGGATTCTGCAACTAAATCAGCTTTTCTTGATAACGGTCGTCGGCGCATAGTACCTTATAAATTCAAGTGGAATATTTTTCTTTTAACCGTTTTTCTATATGAAGAGGAACAAATGGGGAGCAGTCACCGCCGAGTTGTGCAATTTCACGTACAATTGATGAGCTGAGGTACGTGTATCGCTCATCGGGCATCAGAAAAACGGTTTCTATATCATCTGCAATCTTGCGATTCATTAGTGCCATTTGAAATTCATATTCAAAATCGGATATCATACGCAAACCGCGAATAACGACACTTGCATTTTTTTGTTTTGCGTAATTGACAAGGAGACCCTCGAAACTATCAACCTGCACAGATTGTAAATAAGCAGTGGATTCACGAATCATGTCGATGCGTTCTTCGGTCGTGAAAAGAGGATCTTTGGAACTATTTTTTGCTATTGTAACAATTATTTTATCAAATAGTGCCGTCGCTCTTTGGACGATATCAAGATGACCGTTGGTGAAAGGGTCGAAGGTCCCGGGATAAATGGCTCGTTTCATTGGTTAATCCTGTTCTATATCTTTTCTGAGAGTCTAAAAAAAGAGACTATTGAATTCCCAAACATCTTTTGTCGAAAGACAGTATACATCTGATCTTCCGGAAAAGTAGTTTGCTTACTATGCTCGATCAATAGCACTGCGTTCGGCGCACTAATCGCCGAACGTGCTATGAAGCCGGGCAAACGGGTTGAGTCCGCCATCTCATAGGGTGGATCTGCAAAAAGTAATTCTCCGCATCGGGGCGCATGTTTTACATATCGTTCGACCATGCTGAGTACGATATCACACCGTTCGCCGCATCCGAGTGAATGTGCCGTTCGTTGAATTGCCTTAATTGCCTCCCTGGATGAATCCACAAATACGACATATTTTGCTCCGCGACTGAGCGATTCGAAGCCGAGACTACCCGTACCGGCATAAAGATCTATCACCGTCGTTTCGGTAAAATCGATATATTGTGGAATAATAGCAAATATAGTTTCACGCACCCTGTCCGTTGCCGGCCGGGTAGATTTGGTTTTTCCCGAATAAATTTTACGTCCGCGATACTCACCGCCGGTAATTCGCATAAGGATACATTAGTTTTTTAATGCTACCGAAACAGCGGGGGCGAAACCTTCTTGTACTTCCATTGATTCCGGGAAATTCCGCTTCGCTCTTCGCGTTATTTTTAATTTGTCGAATGATTTAAAGCGATCAAACTTCCAGCCGGTGTTTTTCTCCGTTTCTTCTATAATCGATTCATCGAACGGGTAATAGTAAATGTACTGATCGATATTTTTTCGGGCGCCGGTCAATGATGATAAAAACATCACAATTTGTTTTTCAGGTGTATTTATTTCATCGATCATATACTCGCGATACCGCACCAGACGGTGATTCCACAGTAAACTGCAAAAGAGTATCTCATTATATCGATAAAATACGGCATTCAAACGTTCGCGCTTTTTCTCTGAAACCGATAATTTGAGCAGAGGTTCCAGCGTAAACTGATCCACGTTGATGGATAATAGTTTTTTCCCCGTTTTATTAATACCGTGCTGAAGTAAACGAATGTATGACCGCAATACCGCCGTGTAAATGAATTTAGGAGATATATCCTTTGCCGGATTGTACCCGGGATTATATGTATCGAATAAAAATGCATTATTCGGAATGTCCGGAAAGAAATGATTAAGTTCCCACTCAATCAAATGCCTCACATTATCGGGAGTAAAATCCCCGTCAAAGGGTACGGTATGAATAAACACATTCCGTATATCGACGGCAACGGCTAAATCTTTGCTCGCAAATCCTCTCCCTGAGAATAGTGCACTTAACGACGTCGATAAATTTTGCAAAAAATACTCATATTCATCTTCACTGTCCAGCGCCCGTAACCGGTCCGGCATTGGTAAATGGACCGGGTGCTCCGAAACGGATTTCAATACATAGTTGCGAGATTTTTTTGTAATATCGACGGCGCGCAATGTATCTTGTTGTACATATAGTCCGATCATGCCGGTTGTCCGTTCCGGTTACTTATTCCCAGCTCGCCCGGTGTAATTGCGACAGGTCATCTATTGAGCTTACATAACCGAAATTATCCGGACATTCGACGTAATACCGGTGAGTTGCCGACGTATCGTCAACTTCTATAATGTAATTTTGATGGCTGCGTGGTGAATATCTTAAAGATTCGGGTTCAAATGGTCCGGTGGTAAGCGCCGTAAATATGCTATCCCGTTTTGCTATTACAAGACTATCCGATTGTATCCAATAAATTAAACTGTCCAGATCTTTCTGGTACGTTTGATACTGAGAATAGTAAAACATTTGAGCGTTACGAATGTTTCCCATCCGCAAGCGTGATTCTGCCCTTTGCCGGTCTTCAGTCCGAATTATTTCGTACGGTTCCCAGATTGTATACACCAACACACCGAGCAACAACACGATGACGATTTTGAGTACTAATGATCCCCGTGGTTTTTGATGACCTGCCATGAATTATTCCTCCTGGTCGATAAAGTAGTTGTTTATAATGTAATATAGGGTTTAATTTGTTCCAGCCGGCGCTCACCGATGCCGCTGATATTCAACAACTCTTCGGCTGTTGTAAACGGTCCGTAGTCTTCACGGTAGAGAATGATACGTTCCGCATACACATCACCGATACCCGGCAGTAACGTTAACTCTTCCTTTGTTGCAGTGTTTATATTTATACTATTTGGTGCAAGCAATGTCAATGGAGGCGGTGTATCCGGTTCTGCCCCGGGAATTTTCTCCGATCTCTCGATGAACACCGTATCCTGCTGGCGATATTGCTCGCTAAAATCCTGAATTTCCAGGTCCGACCGTAAACCCTGGTATGCTGCAATACCGGTTCCTGCAATAAAACCGAACGCAAGCAGTATAAGGATGCGTTTCTCATTATCGGTGAATGAGATCAGCCGGGCTATATACCTGGTAATTTTCATTTTCCTAATTGAAAACGTCTTTTATTTTTTCGAAGAAAGTTTTATTCTCTGTTTGATCCGATTCTTTTGGATGTATGTTCGAATGTTTTTCCAGTTCCCGAATAAGTTCTTTTTCCTTCGACGAAACTTTCTTCGGCACCCAGACATTAATACGCACTAATTGATCGCCTGCGCCG
>PWTU01000473.1 GCA_003562775.1 Ignavibacteriales bacterium | reverse complement strand
TGATGTTCGGTGGGATGAATCTTTTCGATGCGCTCTGCCACACGTTCGGTACGATGGGAACGGGGGGATGTTCGACCCGCGACGCCGGGCTCGCATATTATAATTCCGAATACATCAATATAGTGATAACAGTCTTTATGATCATAGCCGGTATGAACATAGCAGTACAGTATCGTATTTTACGCGGTCAGCTATCGTTGCTCTGGACAGGCAGTGAAATCCGCTTTTATTTCGGCTTACTGTTTACCGTCAGTCTAATCGTCGTTGCGTACCGTGGTATAACCGGTACGGTTCCGACAGGCGCAGTAATATCGGAATCCGTATTTCATGTTGTTTCGATTGGAACCACCACTGCGTATGCAAATTCGGATTTTAGCGCCTGGGGATCTATGATGGTATTTGTTTTTTTTCTTCTTATGTTTACCGGAGCGTGTGCCGGCTCTACGAGCGGTGCAATGAAGAGCATACGAATACTTGTTTTGTTTAAAGCCGCATTTGCCGAGATTAAACGGCTGGTGCACCCGCGTGCGGTTATTCCTGTGCGCGTTAATAATCGCGCGCTTCCGCCGGAGATTATCGGAAGGATCTTTGCTTTCTTTATGGTCTATCTTGCATCGTTCGTGATCGCATCGTTTGTGATGATGCTCATCGGATTTTCGATGTATGATGCTTTCGGCGCCGTTGCCGCAATGCTCGGAAATATCGGACTCGGATTTGCCGGAGACAGCATCACAAGCGAATACGGTAATATTCCCATGTTCGGTAAGTGGGTGCTTGCATTCTGTATGGTGCTGGGGCGTTTGGAATTCTTTACATTGCTTCTTATTCTCTCACCATCATTCTGGAAGAAGTAGCGTATGCACATTCGTTGTTCAATAGGAATTCTCGGATATCTTATCTGCTTTATGGGATTTACGATGCTGTTTCCCGCTGCCCTCGCTCTCTTCCTTGGAGAGGCTGATTTTTCTATGTTGTTGTTTTCCGCGTTGCTTTCTATCGGAATAGGTTTTTTGACAGGAAAATATTATTTCGATTCCGATATCGAATTAAATTTGCGCGACGGTTTTTTTATTGTATCGTTCGGATGGATGTTAATGTCGCTTATCGGTGCGCTGCCGTTCTGGTTGAGCGGTGAAATACCGCGCGTCGTTGACGCCTGGTTTGAATCGGCATCCGGGTTTACTACCACCGGCTCGACTATCCTCGATGACATAGAGGTATTACCCCACGGTTTACTGCTCTGGCGAAGTATGATTCAATGGATAGGGGGTATGGGCATTATCGTTCTTTCGATTGCATTGCTGCCGTTATTGGGAGTGGGAGGAATGCAGCTTTTTAAAGTAGAAGTACCGGGACCGACCATAGATAAAATAAAACCACGGGTACGCGATACGGCGATGACTCTTTGGAAAGTATATGTGTCGTTTACCGTCGCTGTTGGAATTCTTTACTTTGCGGGGGGAATGAACTGGTTCGAATCCGTTTGCCATGCGTTTACCACAATGGCAACAGGCGGCTATTCGACGCGCAATGCTTCGATAGGCGGCTTTGAGTCGAGTTACATAACGATTGTTGCGACAATTTTTATGTTTCTCGCCGGAGCGAATTTTGTACTGCATTATCGCTGGATGAAAGGGGATTATCGACCGCTTCTCCGGAGCACCGAATTACGATGGTATGCCGGCATTACGATCGCAGCGATCATATTTGTAACGATAAGTACTTTTCATACGACGTTCGATTCGGTGTGGACTGCGCTGGAACATGCTGCCTTTCAGGTCGTTGCCATATTAACGACTACCGGATACGGAACCTACGATTATGAGCTGTGGGCGCCGGCTGTTCAGTTTTTACTGCTCGTATTTATGTTTTTCGGCGGGATGTCCGGTTCGACAGCAGGCGGTATAAAGATCGTCCGAGTACTACTGTTGATTAAAAATACGGTCTATGAGCTGAAGCGTATTATTCATCCCAAAGCGGTTATCCCGCTGACACTCAACAAACAAAATGTAACGCAGGGAGTGATCAACGAGATCATGGCGTTTATATTTATATTTGTATCGGTATTTATTTTCGGTACGATGATACTTTCGGCGACCGGTCTGGATTTTATGAGTTCGCTCGGTGCGACGGCATCGGCAATGGGGAATATCGGACCCGGGTTGGGATCGGTCGGACCTACCGGGACGTACGCTCACCTGCACGATATCGCAAAGATAACGCTGACAATTTGTATGATTATGGGTCGATTGGAATTGTTTACGATTATGATCATTTTGTCGCGTGGATTCTGGCGGGTATGAATTGTTCATTAATGATATCAATGCAAGGGTAATTCATATTAATGCTGAAATATCATCAAAGTCATTAACTTACGTCGAACGATATTACTTCAGCCACAGTCCGGTGGGATTTTGTAGAAATGGGTTGTTCATGAGTGATATAAAATGTATATTCAATTAATAATAGGATCTTGATAAAAGGCGAACTTCAGATTTTAAAATTATTGACACAAGGTAAACCCGAAAAGGAGCGTTAAGATGACGACTTCAACCATTGATATTGGGACACTTATAGATCACCATCCCGAAATTCGTGGAGGTCGACCATGTATAGCCGGAACTGGAGTCACTGTGCAAAGGATTGTTGGATGGTACAAATTAGGGTTAAGTCCTGAAGAAATAGTGGACCGCATTGGACATCTCTCCCTTGCACAAGTTCATGCTGCACTTGCATATTACCATGCGAATCGCGATGAGATCGAGTCTTCCATTGCTGTTGATGAGGAGAAAGGTGATGAAGCGGAAAAAGTACATTATGGTTCAAAACAATCAAAGGATAAATGATTCGCCTTTATTTTGATGAGGATTCAATGGATAGAGATATTATCAGAGCTTTACGTTCAAGAGGTATGGATGTAGTTACTGCTCTGGAGCAGGGAATGATTAGACGAAAAGATCACGAACATTTGGATTTTGCAATACAGCAGAAGCGTGTACTTTTTAGTTACAACCGAAGTGATTTTTACAATCTTCATACCCACTATCTCTCTGAAGGCAAATGCCACGCGGGTATCATTCTTGCCAATCAGCAGGAGTATTCTATTGGTGAGTCAGTACGAAGGATACTGCATCTTGCAAACAAGAAAACCCATGCCGATATGGAAAACCAAGTCGAGTTTCTAAGCGCCTGGGGGCACGTTAACACATGATTGTATTGAGAAACTCCAAATCAAGAAAACAGAACCTACTTTCAACCCGGCAAAAATCCTTTTACAATATTCCAACACGCTACACATCGCCAGTCCGTTCGGCGACAATCGTTGACAATTCCTTCAATTTTTCTCCTGCGCGATTGAGCATCGTTCCGGCTTTTTGAGTCAACTCTTTTTTAAATGTTTCATCCCGTATATCGCCGAGATTGATCAGTACATTCTTATAGGCGCCGAACGCCGCCGCCTCCAATGCTTTTGCACCGACTTCAACGTCCGACCGTGAAGAGAATTGTCCTATACGGGCAACCTCGATGATAGGATCCCACGCGCGATCGATGAGCTCCATGGTATGCAGCGGTACGAGCGTCGCTTTCTTCAATCCTTCCTGCATTGCCGTTTCGCGTTTTTCTTTTTCTTCGGCCGTTTTCTTCGGCATGTTGATTGCCTGCATATAATCGTTGAACGCCTCGGTGTCGCGGTCGATAGCCCGGAGTAATTCCTCCTGAATATCAACAAGCGGTGGAATTACCCCGCGCATATTCTTATCGAGATGTTCAAATTTTCGTTTGCCGTATGTGAGCCATCCCACCATTGCACCGAGCGCCGCACCGAGCGATCCCATAAGCGCCGATACCGATCCGCCCCCGGGCGTCGATGTTCGGGCGCCCACTTCCTCCACGAATTCCCGCACCGACATTTTAATCAACGT
>PWTU01000350.1 GCA_003562775.1 Ignavibacteriales bacterium | reverse complement strand
TCTCTGGGATCTCGCTCCTCACGATTTTTCGATAATGGATTATTTGCTCGGAAGACAACCCCATAGCGTATCGGCTATAGGAAGAGCACATATCGACCGGAGCGGGATTGAAAATATTGCCTATGTGCACATGAACTTTGAGGACGGTTTATTTGCTCATTTTCACGTGAACTGGATGTCGCCGGTAAAGATCCGTAAAGTACTGATCGGCGGTAGTAAGAAAATGCTTGTTTTCGACGATATGGAACCGGCGGAGAAGGTAAAAGTATACGATAAGGGCGTCGATATTATCGAGAAGGACGATGTGTATAAAACTCTTGTTCAATATAGATCGGGAGATATCTATATACCGCACATCGTGAACGTTGAAGCATTAAAGGGAATGGTGGATGATTTTGTAAATGCAGTCGAAAACAAACAAACGCCTATTTCGGATGCACATTTCGGGCGTCGTGTGGTGACACTGCTCGAATCGGCTGAAAGATCCATACGATCCAATGGAAGTAATATTTCTATTTCATAATGTATAAGCTGATCGGAAAGTAAATGCAGGTACCCTTTATTGATTTGAAAGCTCAATTACCTGAGATACGGAAAAACATAGAGAGCCGTTTTTCCGAGATTATTACGAATACGGCATTTATATCTGGTAGAAATGTGGCCGAATTTGAGAAGCGGTTTGCAAGAATGCATAACTGCCGGTATACGGTTGCACTTGCATCCGGGACGGCAGGCAATCACCTTGCTGCACAATGCTGCGGGATCGGTTCCGGTGATGAGGTAATAATGCCTGTGAATACGTTCATCGCTACTGCCGAAGGCATCTCATACACGGATGCAAAGCCGGTATTTGTCGATGTCGATGAGAAAACTTGTAATATCGATGCAGGTTTAATCGAGGATGCGATTACTCCAGCTACCAGGGCAATCAATGTAGTACATCTTTATGGCCAGCCCGCTGCGATGCAGAAAATCGACGAGATAGCATCGAAACACCGATTACTCGTTTTGGAAGATGCCGCCCAGGCACATCTTGCGTCATATAGGGATACGAAAGTAGGAAATTTTAGTAAAGCTGCCGCATGGTCGTTCTATCCCGGGAAAAATCTCGGGACGTGGGGTGAAGGCGGGGCGATAACAACTAATGATGAAGCCATTTATAACGATGCAAAAAAGTACAGGGATCACGGCTCAGGGCAAAAATATTATCACGATATGATCGGGTATAATTATCGCATGTCCGAATTTCAGGCAGCGGTATTAAATGTTAAACTCGACTTTATTGAGAGATGGACGGAGCAGAGACGCAATAACGCACGGCTTTACACAGAACTACTGAAGGATGTCGATGAGGTGATTACACCGTATGAAGCGGACGAATGTTATCACGTATATCATTTATATGTGGTTCGAGCGCCGGAGAGAAACCGATTGCAATCATACTTAAAAGACAAAGGGATTGCTTCGGGGATTCATTATCCGCTCCCGCTGCATTTGACCGGAGCATATAAACATCTCGGGTATGAGAAAGGATCGTTTCCTGTTGCCGAAAAGCTTGCGGAGGAAATTGTCTCTCTGCCGATGTATCCGGAATTAACAAAAGAAAAAATTGAAATGGTCTGTGAGGCAATTCGATCGTTCTATAGATGATTTATACAAACGGATAAGATGGAAAAGAAAAATATAAACAATGTAAAGCTCGGAGAGAATGTCAAAATCTATGATTTTGTAAATCTGTACGGGTGCAGCATTGATGATAATACAAAGATCGGTACTTTTGTTGAAATCCAAAAGAATGCAACTATCGGAAAAAATTGTAAAATATCGTCGCATACGTTTATTTGCGAGGGGGTGCATATTGAAGATAATGTATTTGTCGGCCATAACGTTACTTTTATTAACGATAAGTATCCCCGTGCAACAAACGAGGAAGGCGGCATGCAGACCGATACCGATTGGAAGGTAGTGGAAACGCATGTCAAAAAAGGAGCATCGATAGGTTCTTCATCGACTATTATGTGCGGTGTTACGATCGGCGAAAATGCAATTGTCGGTGCGGGTTCGGTTGTGACCAAGGATGTACCACCGGATAGTGTAGTGGTCGGCGTACCGGCGAAGGTTGTGAAGCGAATTAAGTAAAAAAAATAAAATGTCCCGAAAGACGGAAATACTATTAATAATTCTCATCGATTTCCTTGCTATTAATCTTGCCTGGGTAGTGCATTATTACCTGCGAGTCGAGACCGGTATTATACCATACACGCTGCGTCCTGATTTTTTGCTGCCGATGCTTGTTATATGTGTATTCTGGTTTCTCTTATTCTGGTTTTTCGGATTGTACCGGGCATGGTATGCAAAATCGCGGGTCGATGAGCTGTCGACAATTGTCAAAGCAATCAGCGTCGGGGCAGTGCTGTTATTCTTTATTATTTTTCTCGATGATGAAACACGGGGAGGCGCTCAAGTAAGTTCGAGATTGCTGATTGTAGGGTATTGGTTTGCGCTAATTGTGTTTGTCGGCACGGGGCGTATGTCTGTAAGAACTATTCAGCATAAACTGCTTGAAAAAGGAATCGGGCACAGACGTACCGTGATCGTGGGTGATACAAAACGCGCGCGCGAACTCCTTTCCCTGGTCAGGAAACATCCGGCGTTGGGATATTCGGTTGTCGGATTGGTGACACACAGAAGCAGTCCGGACAAGGTCGGCGGAAACGGCGTGCCGGTTCTCGGGACTTTTTCTAAACTTCCGAAAATCGTTCGGGAATATGACGTACAGGAAGTGTTGATTGCACTGGAGGGAAAAAACCAGGAGAAGATTGTTTCGATAATAGATTCATGTAATGGAATACCGGTCGGAATTAAGATTCTCCCGGATATGTATCATATCGTAGGCGGACAGGTACGGACCAACCAGATTTACGGTGTCCCCTTGATCGAGGTGATGCCGCAGATAATGCAACCGTGGGAGGAGAGTGTGAAAAGAAGCATCGATATAGCGGTGGCGCTTTTTATCCTTGTTGCAGGTTTGCCGCTATGGTTGGTAATTGCAGGTGCAATAAAACTGGATTCACCGGGTCCGGTGTTTTATAGGCAGGAACGGATTGGGAAAGACGGAAAAATATTTAATATTTATAAGTACAGATCGATGCATCAGGATGCCGAAAAACTGAGCGGACCGACGTGGGCGGGGAAAAAAGATCCACGGATTACCAGGGTAGGCGGAATATTGCGGAAGTTACATCTTGATGAAATTCCACAATTTATTAATGTGTTGAATGGGACAATGAGTTTAATAGGACCGCGACCCGAACGCCCGTTCTTTGTGGAACAATTTCTTAAACAAATTCCGTTGTACTCACGACGGCACGCTGTCCGTCCCGGCATATCCGGCTGGGCTCAGGTCAAGCACAAATATGATGAAACACTCGAAGATGTAAAAACAAAGCTGCAGTATGATTTGTATTATATAGAAAATATGTCATTGCGCATGGATTTAAAAATATTGCTTATGACGGTATACCGCGTGCTGTTGGGGAAGGGGCATTGAGTTTGCAGCCCATTAGATTCAAGGCGACCTTGTAGATCCAAGGGGTGTGGCAATCGTTGTAGAACCCTGCGTGCGGTGGGTTCATGGTGAGCTTGTCGAACCATAGCGGGGGAGATATTGTTGTGGCTCTTCCTCGCATAATAGGGTTATTGGATATTTCCTGTATGAATGGCTGTGGTTGGTGGGTTGATAGAATATATGATTGAAAATTCTACAAATATTGTATGAGTTGGTATGTTTACATATTATTATGCTCGGATGGTTCATATTATACCGGTAGGACAAATGATCTGACAAGAAGAATATCTGAACATGAATGGGGCATCGGTAGTCAGTATACAATGAAACGTCGTCCAATTAAATTAGAATATTCTTATAGAT
>PWTU01000084.1 GCA_003562775.1 Ignavibacteriales bacterium | reverse complement strand
TTGAAAGATCGACGAGGTCTATCATCTCTTCGGAGACAGAAAAACGATTTGAATATTTTTCTTCAAGCTCGGAACGTTCATCAAGTGTCAGCGGGCGGTCGCCGAGTACGGCAATATCGGTGTCGGAGGTTTTACCGGCAGTCCCGGTTACCTGTGAACCGAATAGAATTATGAGTTTGAGGGAATTCATTAAAGGAATATAATAATATTTTTATCTATATTCAGGTCTGGAGCGCTTTTCGCAACTGATCAATGGAAACATTTCCACCCGAACAGATAAGGGCAATCTTCTTTCCCTTGAGTTTATCTTTCATTTTATATGCCGCTGCAAGCGGTGCGGCGCCGGCTGCTTCGGCGAGTGTGTGAGCGTGTTCGATCATCCATACCATCGCCTGCATAATTTCTTCGTCGCTCACAAGCATAAAATCGGAGAGATGCTCGCGGAGAATTTTCTGCGGAAGAGAAAATCCGGAACCCGTTGCAAGCCCTTCGGCAAACGTCGTATTCGGCGCCTCGACAGGTTTGCCTTCCTGCCAGCTTCTGTATGCGGCCGGTGACGCTTCTGACTGAACGCCGATCACTTTGGTATTTGCGTTCAACCCCCGTACCGCAATACACGCCCCCGCCGAACCGCTTCCACCGCCAACCGGGATAAATATGATATCGATATCGGGGACCTCTTCCAGTATTTCAAGCGTATACGTTCCCACACCGGCGATCAGGTGCGGTTCATCGCCTGCATGAACGTACCGGGATCCCTCCGCCTGAGTAATTTCTTCGCAGTGAAGTAATGCTTCATCAAAATTCTTTCCATGAAAAATTACCTCGGCGCCCATTCCCCGGATCGCTGCAACTTTGCCCGGATTCGCACCTTCCGGTACGACTATTCGCGCCTTAACTCCGAACAAGCGGGAAGCGTATGCGATCGACTGTCCGTGGTTACCGGTCGATACGGCGATGACGCCGCGTAACTTTTCGTCATCTGGAAGCTGGGATATCAGATTAATACCGCCTCTCACTTTAAACGCCCCGACGGGCTGGTAATTCTCATGCTTAATGTATACTTCCGTTCCGAGCAGTTGATTCATTGCGGGATAACTGTGGAGAGGGGTTTCTCGAAGAAAGGGACGAATTCGTTCCCGTGCGTTGAGTATGTCATTAAAGGTTGGGATATTCATCGGACTTACTTATGCTTATTCGTTTTTCAATTTGATAACTACAAACGTTACATCATCGTCCTGGGGTTTACCGTTTGCCCAATTTTCACCTTCTTTCACAAGACAGCGGATGATTTCCTCCGGATGTCTGTCACCTGTAGCGGCAAACAATTCCCGGACTCGAGCATAATCGAACATTTCTTTCTTCCCGTTGAACATTTCCGGAAAACCGTCGCTCAATAACAGTATCGTGTCTCCGCTATAAAGTGATACACTTCTTTGTTCATACGGAAAATCTGAGAAGCTTCCGAGAGGCATTCCCTTGATTTTAATCTCTTCGACGCTTCCTGTGTCTGCCCGATACACATACACCGGAGGCATCCCGGCAGCGGATAGCGTCATCGATCCGTTACCGAACCTTGCCAGCGTCAACCCCATATAAAGTTGTTCAAGCTTTAACGATTTTATCGATTCTGTGCATTGATGGAATATACCGGTAATATCGCTTTCTCCGGCAAGCTGATGGAATAAACTCTTGGCAACCGCAACCATCATACCCGCTTTCATACCATGTCCTGTCGCATCGCCGATTGCGACGATCAATGTACCGTCGTCGTGGGTATGGAAATCATAGTAATCGCCTCCGACTTCGGTTGCGGTTTTCATATATACCGCTATGTCAAGCGAAGGATGGTCGGGTACATTTTCCGGCAGCATCGATATTTGTAGTTGACGTGCATCTTCGAGTTCTTTAGTCTTTCGTTGATTATCGATTTCGAGCACACGTCGTTGCATTTCCTGTTCTTTAGCTTTGCGCTCCTGTTCGATCGTTTGAGCCGATAAAGTTTTAACCTGGTCGAGCTGCACCTCCAGATCCCGATTAATCCGTCCGAATTTTCTCGAAAGATAAATTGTCATTGAGACGCTGAGTGCAACAACACCATAAATATATGTTTCCACTAACCCCGCTATCGGATTAATAATAGTGTACTGTACAAGATATTGATACGCGACGGTCAAAAATAGTAATATAAATCCGGCTTTTATGATCCATAAATCATAAGCATGCCGTGGTTTATGCCTGAACATTTCGAATAGTAACAGACCTAAAACCATTGTCATAACAATGTTTGTAATATCCTCACGAATTCCGAATGGATGGAAGTACCCCCATATACCGATTGCAATCGTTACACCGGCAATAACAAAAATATAACGGGGAATTATCCTCCGCAGCAAGGAATAGAGTGTGAGTGTGAGAAATGCAAGTGTGAGTCCCCTGAATAAATAAGCTAACCCGCCGTACCTTATTTGTTGTTGGGCAGTAATAATATGTTCATCATGGAATGAAAAAAAAGTAATCCCCGCGAAGCCAAGCATCGTGAGAGAATAGTAGAGGTTTTCTCTGAACGGCGGATAATAGAAAAAGAGCATGATATGCAGCAGCGCGAGTGAAAACGGAAGTGCCGTAAAAAACATCTGCTGGAGTGTGGTCTTACGTACGGCATCCGTTCGATGAACGGTATACCACTCAATATCTGATACAGTAAATCGAAATCCTGCTCCGTATCTCATATCGAGTATGCGTTCCCACCTTTGGTTTGAATATCGTACTGCTATAACATTGTCGGTTGCCGGTCCGAATGAGATTTTTTTCGGAGATCGTTCCTTGTTTGGTACTTCTGTCTCTTTCGAATGCCCCACAGTGCCGAATGTAGCCACGAGCTCTCCATTTATGTAAACTTCTGCAGCGCCTCTCATCCACATATCGAGCATGAGCGGTTCATTTACGAGCGATGAATCAACCGTCAGATGAAGTCTGAACCATCCGATACCGTCCCATCCCGATGCCGGAATATTATACGGTGATAAAAACGTGTTCGTTATTTCCCAATCGCTGTCGTCGTATGCCGGATCTGCCCATTGAGGGTTATCGCCGGGGTGGTAACGCCAGGAATCGTGTAATAATACGTGGCCTTCAATTAACTCCGCTGAAAGAAAAGTCTGCTCATTGTTAATCGTTGATGTGTTATTTCGATGTTGGTTTGTATCGATTGAATCATGGCCATGCGATAATAAAATAAACGTGGTGGTGAATGAAAACGTCAGAAATAATTTAAGTATATATTTAATCATTGTAATGCCGGTACTGATAAAAATGAAATATACACAGTTTTATACTATAATGCTAAATAATTCCCTCGAGCACTATTTTCACTATAGGAATAAATCTATCTAACACCATTCCAGGAGGTGAATCAGCATCGGGCAAGGCGGTCAGCACTACTAACAGCCGGGAATCGGGGACGATGAATATATATTGCCCTCCGTGTCCCCACGCTGTTATCGCATTAAGGTCCGGAACGATCCACCAGTAGTAACCATAATCGTAGTGTTCCGGATGCCGGGTATTGGTTCTTGTATCGATCTGTATCGATGTCGAATGTTGTATCCATTTCTCCGGTACGATTTGCTGCCCATTCCACCTGCCGTTGTCCAGAACAAGCTGTCCTAATTTTGCATAATCTCGCGGCTTCATCCAGAGTGCATGAGCACCGAGGGTAACACCGTCGACATTTTTCTCCCAATAATGTTCGGTGATTCCTAAAGGATCAAATAATCTTTCAGTAGCGATGTTTTCAAGTGTCCGGTCCGTCCGGTATTGCACGGCAAAACTCACAAGCTGGGGATCGGCGTCGCGGTAAAAAAATGACTCACCGGGATATGCGTAGAGTTTTCTCGATAGTAAATACCTGTCTTGATGCTTCGGTCTATGCATAAGAAGATCAATGGCGAATTGCCTGTTATCGATATCTAATCCGGAAGTCATGGTCAACAAGTGGCGGAGTGTTATATCGTGTGTACGCGCATCGCCCGTAAACGAGGATTCTGGAAGGATTTCGCTCAACGGTTCATCGACGTAGGGGAAAACTCCGTCGTCGTGCAGAATTCCGAATACAAGGGAAGTTACCGATTTCGTTATGGACTGGCCGTGATGAATGAGGTCCCGGTCTGCTCTGTCGCGGGCATAACCCTCGGCGACTAACCGTCCGTCACGCACGATGAGCAGCGATACTCCGTTAATGAATTCCTTTTTTGAGAAGAATCTTTCGTATAGTTCATCCAGAGCGGCCGGGTCGATACCCGCCTCTTCGGGTGCAGCTATTTCCCATCCGTCGTCCAGTTGAACCGGCCGGTAATCGAGGGGGAGTTTGTAGTACGGATCGATAAGACATCCCGATAGAGAAAATATGATTGTTGCAATAGTATATCTTGACATCGGTTTCATTATTTCTTCCCTCCGAAATTCCATTTGACACCGATGGAGTGATTCAAAATACTCGTCCTTTTGGGCTCGGATGTTGTCCGGTATGCAAAACCATAATGATATTGTCGCCTTGCGGTTG
This sequence comes from Ignavibacteriales bacterium, assembly GCA_003562775.1. Taxonomy (GTDB): domain Bacteria; phylum Bacteroidota; class Ignavibacteria; order T3Sed10-11; family T3Sed10-11; genus T3Sed10-11. Next base: position 9,941 of record PWTU01000084.1, on the reverse strand, counting down.
TTTGGTATTCGATATTAGCGCCGAGGATAAGTATATCTGGAAAAACGGAAAAACGCAGTTTTTCATGCGGCCTGCTTATCCATGTTTTTAGAAATATCAAATCGTCAACCTTGTTCATCCGTTGTTCCGGAGATCTGCTAATGAATCCAGCCACAGGGAGATCAAAGTTCACAGTAATGAATCGTCTTTGGTTCAATGCGTGCCGGTATGAGAATGCAGGTCCGACGGTATATGTCGTAAACCAGTATAAATGCGCATCGTCCCATTGAATGAAATACATATCGTCGGTATTGATCTTTACTGACGGCCCGATCCAGAGAGCGGAATTTTGCATATCAAACGAGTATACCTTTGCAAGAAATGAGTAAGCTCCTCCCCACGAGAATGCAAGCGAGCCGTGCCCGAATTGGTCGAAGGCCGCAGCGGGAGTGAGATGAAATGAAAACCGGTGTTCATTCGACCGGTTAATCCGGATCATGTCGAAGTGAATACCGAGAGCCGGTCCCGTAAACCGCAAAGGGATAAGGAGATCGTCTCGCATTTGAAGCAGATTTGCTTCAACACGGAATCCCCGCTGCCAGTAAGAAGCCGGCCCGGCTCTCTCTTTAGCATCGTCTGCATTTACTGCACACGGAAAGAATAGACAACAGCTCAGTAGAATTATTATTGTTTTTACCCGACAGTGGTTTATCCTGTTACTCATTAAGATAAAATTGATTTATCATATTGTGGATTCACTCTACTAACTGGTGTTACGAAAACCAAGAGAAAAAAGTTGCGTTTACTCAGATTCTTGCAATAGTATCAAACCCACAAAATCTTTATTTCTTTTTCAAGTTGTTTAAACTCATTATCGCCGGTTACAAGGTGTGCGTTCTTCTGCATGGATAGAGCGGCTGCAAAAGCATCTGCGTAGGACATTTTGTGTTTTGATTTGAATACTGCTGCCTGCCGTGTAGCTTCCCAATCAGGAGTCTCGAAGTGTATGCCAAGGGAACGAAGTTCCGCTATTGTCGAATCTGCTTCGGAATGTGATGTCTGGCGGGCAACGATATACCACACTTCTCCTGCATTGACTACACTCATCCACATCGGGATATCACGTTCATTGGCATCGATAATAATTTCTTCTATCCTTTGTCCGGCCGGTTCATCTTCAAAATAAGCGATGAGTGCCCAGCTATCGAATACAATCATCTGCGGTCTTACCGTCATTATAGCTCCCGCTCACGCCGTTTCTCTTCCTTGAGAGAGTTCATTAACCCCTTTCCTTTCAGTTTTCCACGCAAACTTTGTATATATTCACGTGTTATTGGTTTGAGTATGATCCGACGGCCCTTTTCGTCGATCTCGATTTGAAATCGAGTCCCCTCTCTGATATCGAATTTCTTTCTCAGTTTAGCAGGTATTACTACCTGCCCCTTTGAAGTCGCAACTGTTTCCATATTTCTCCCTTTATTAAATATGTAATAATATAATTATATATGCAACAATTATCAATAGTAAGACAGGTCAATATTATCTTACTTTAAAGTGGTGAATATATTTATTATATCAATATTATCCGTTTACACAGGGTTAGGCGAGGGTGCTCGTTTGGTCGATTATGTTCGGAATGGTATATCGTTTATTATATATCTGAGCAATGTATTCGGACCTCCGCCTCCGGGTGAGTCTGTAATTGCGGTCGTTAGCAATGCATCCTGGTTGTTTGCCCTGTGGGCATACCGGGTCGACAAACACAGAAAATAAATTGAATACGGAAATTATTAAACGATGAGAAGATACATCCGTAAAGCGGGACTATATATACTCGGTATAATCACCATCCTCTTCATCGGAATATCGATATTTTTGGTCCTCCAGTTTATTCAGCACCCAAACGAGTACGTAATAAGAGTATTGAAATGGCGCGATGCCGATGTTTACGATTATCAAAATTTTCCGGAGAGAGTGCTTACCGCCTCACCCGCCCCTTTCTTTTTTACCGAGAACCTCGATGAACCATATCTTCACCGTGTATTCCGTGAAGCGGCTTCAATAGATGATCTTGATGAAATGCTTCGCAATACGAGAACGCAGGCGTTTATCGTTATAAAAAACGATACGGTAATCTACGAGAAATATTTTACTAATGCAGAACGTAATTCGATAGTCACCTCTTTTTCGGTTGCGAAATCGTTCGCGTCGGCGCTTGTAGGGAAAGCTATTGAGGATGGGTATATAACGAGTGTTGATGATCCGATCACTTACTATGTACCGAAATTGATTGAACGTGATCATCGGTTTAGCAATATTACAATTCGTCATTTGATCACGATGTCCTCCGGTATTAAGTACCGGGAGTATCCGTTCGGCGACGATGCGAAAACATATTACTATACGGATATGCGGGAACTTGCGTTCGAGCATACCAGAATTCAAGAGCCACCCGCGATTGCTTCCTATTGATAAACTTCTCAAGAAAAAATCGCACTTTCTGTTTGGTCCGCGGCAGACGGGAAAGACATCCTTAATTTATGCAACATTGAAAGATTCCAGAGTGTATGACTTGCTGGATACGGTGACTTTTCTGAATTTGAGTCAAAATCCCGGAAGATTAGAAGAAGAGCTAAAACCCCGTGATCGTCTTATTGTCATCGATGAAATTCAACGACTTCCTGATTTGTTACATGAAGTTCACAAACTCATTGAGAAAAGAAAGTCAAATTTTTACTGACCGGTTCCAGCGCTCGCAGTCTTCGTAGGGGAGGGATCAATCTTTTAGGCGGGCGTGCACGCACAAAATATCTCCACCCATTTACCCGTAAGGAATTGGGGAAACGATTTAAACTTGACAAAGCACTTAATGCAGGTCTCATTCCTTCGATATATTTTTCGGATGATCCGATAGCCGACCTCCAGGCATATACAGGAACGTACTTGCAACAAGAAGTAGTAGCCGAAGGAGTAACACGAAATATTCCGGCATTCAGTCGTTTTCTTCGCGTGGCGGCATTTTGTAACGGAACGGTCGTCAACTTTACCGGTGTTGCAAACGACGCACAGGTCCCCCGAACAACTGTGTACGAATACTTTGAAGTACTGAAGGATACCCTTATAATTTATGAAATCCCGGCGTGGAAGAAAACCGTCAAACGGAAACCGCTTGTATCATCGAAATTTTATTTTTTCGACATCGGGGTTGTTTCGTCGCTTCAGGGTAGGCAATTTACTCCCGGCTCGACCGAATATGGTGAGGCGTTTGAGACATATATCGCTCACGAGCTTCGTGCCTATAGCGACTACATTTCCGGTGAGCCGGTCTGTTACTGGCGGTCATCGTCCGGCTATGAAGTCGATTTCATTCTGGGTAATCACACGGCTATAGAAATTAAAGCAAAACGAAATGTAAGCCGTCAAGACGTGAAATCACTTGCGGCGCTTGCGGAAGAGAATAAATTAAAAAATCATTTCTGCGTCTGTTTCGAAACACAGGAGCGCACTTTCGATAACATCCGGATTCTGCCGTACGGACAGTTTCTTGATGAGCTTTGGGGTGGGTCGTTTGGGGATTAACATCCGGTATTGAAAAATTTTAAAATTTTTTCCTCCCCCTCTTGACTTTTCCAATTCGCCGTTGTATATTCACTTTATAAAATAAAGTACTTTATATATTGCTGGCGCTATGGGACACTCAATCGCTTAACAGGATTTGGAATGCATAAAATATACAAACAATGGAAAGAACAACGTACCAGCGAACAAATTTTCCAGGCATAACCTGAATAAAGGGAGGAGGTTTATTTTATTGAAAAATGACAATAATAATATCCATTGGTTCGTTCTATTACTATCCATTTTCTCATTCATTTTTGATAATCCGTTGGCTGCATTCGAAAATGATAATGGAAGCACGGAACCGGTAATCATTCACAACGTCCGTATTTTTGATGGAAAAGAAATCATACCGGAAAATACCGTGGTTATTGAAAACGGTATGATAAGAGAAATTACCGACAGCAAGCCCGTCATTCCCGGTGCAGATATCATTGACGGCGCCGGAGGTACGCTCCTTCCGGGATTCATCGACAGCCACGTACACGCATTTGGTCCCGCATTGGAACAGGCGCTTATCTTCGGCGTGACTACCGTACTCGATATGTTCATCGAACACAACATGGCGGCACAGCTTCGCAGGGAACAACAGGAAAGGAAAGTAACAAACAGGGCAGATCTCTTCTCCGCCGGAACGATAGTGACAGCGCCCGGCGGGCACGGAACGCAGTACGGTCTTCCAATCCCGACAATAACTTCGCCCGACGAAGCGGATGAGTTTGTACAAGCGCGTATCGATGAAGGTTCGGATTACATAAAGATCGTCTATGATGACGGAAGCACATACGGCATTTCGTTTCCGACACTTGATAAAGAAACACTCGCAGCCGTTATCGGCGCAGCGCACAAATACGGGAAACTATCCGTCGTTCACATTAGCAGGATGGATGATGCCGGGTTTGCAATAGAAGCCGGAGCGGATGGTTTTGCACATATTTTTGTTGACCGCATTCCGGATGAGGAGTTTGTTTCACTTGCTGTCTCAAAGGAAATCTTTATTATCCCGACTCTCACGGTGATGGAAAATTTCGACGACAATAGTACATCGAATTCTCTCGTCGATGATCCACACATTTCTTCGTTTCTCTCTCCCGAGGATATTACGAATCTTCAACAGAGATTCCCCGAAAATCCACACGCAACAGCGCGGTTTTCATTTGCCCGTGAAGCTGTGAGGCAACTGCATAATGCGGGCGTCCCTATTCTTGCAGGGAGCGATGCGCCGAATCCGGGCACCGTGCATGGAGCAAGCATTCACCGCGAGCTAGAGCTGCTTGTTGAAGCCGGGTTAAGTCCAATAGAAGCGCTGAGGGCTGCTACTTCTCTGCCGGCAAAACATTTCGGACTGAGCGACCGCGGTAAAATCGAACCGGGCGTGAGAGCGGATATTTTACTTGTACATGGCGATCCCACTAAAGATATTCTTGCTACGAGAGACATCCATTCCATTTGGAAATTGGGAGTTAAGGTAAACCGCGAAACATATAGAAAAAGAGTCGAAGAAGCAAAACAACTTGCGGAAGAAGCACGCTCTCTTCCGCCGCCACAGATTCCGGAAACGGGACTTATCGGCGATTTTGAAGATGGAAAACTGTCATCAACGTTCGGATTCGGCTGGAACGAGTCGACCGATGAGATGATGGGAGGGAGATCGACCGTGGAGTTGGGGGTCGTCAAGGGAGGTTCGAACGATTCGAATTATGCAATGCGGATTGGGGGCAGAATCGACGGAGCAATTCCCTTCGCGTGGGCAGGGGCAATGTTCTTCCCTGCCGAACAGCCAATGATACCTGCAAACCTGTCCGACTTCAACGGGATCGAGTTCCGTGCAAGAGGCGACGGAAGGACATACTTTGTGTTGATGTTTTCTCAAGGCAGAGGTCCGATGCCAATCTCAAGACCGTTTCAACCGGAAGAAAGGTGGAAATCGTTTTCGATTTCATTTAAAGATTTTGACGGAATCGATGGAAGCGATATTACCGGTATTATGTTTTCTGCAGGACCGCCCGAGGGGGAGTTTGAGTTAATGATCGATCATGTGTGTTTGATTAGAAAATAAATCATTTTAATAATTGAGAGAGGAACCAATGGATCAACAGAGTGCTCAACAGGAACTTGCATTTGTTAAAAAAGTAATAGAAGACAGCCGCAAGCTGCTTATTTACGATGGAAAAGATATGATCGTCTGGGGAATTGTGGTTGCCCTCGGCATGCTCGCGATGTATGTGATATTTCAAACCAACACGAAATTTTCCATTCCTTTACTATGGGCGATACTTATCGGTTTTGGCTGGGTGTATTCAATCTGGAGAATGAAAAAAATCAAAATACACCGCGTAAAAACCTTCAGCGGGAAGATGATGAGCGCAATATGGCTATCATGCGGCATATCAATGACGATCACCGGGTTCGGTCTCACGTCGAGCGGAATATTGCCGGGCCAGGCAATTATTCCTGTTATGTCGCTCTTTATGGGAATTGCTTATTTTACTTCGGGTACGGTTCTTGGAATGCGGTACCTCTATATTGCAGGTATTTCATGGTGGTGTGCGTCGCTGCTCACCGCGTTTCTGCCGGGCGCTCATACGTTTCTGATATTCGGCGCACTTATTGTCGCATTCCATATTGTTCCGGGTTTGATCTTTTACCGAAAATGGAAATCCGAATATGTTCCTCAATCCGTCGGAACCGTTAAATAGAAGGATCGGCTTATGAAATTCTTTTCATCTTCCTGGTTGTTATGGTCCTTCTTGATGCTCGGCGCTCTATTTGCCGCGGGTAACGCCGTCCTCTTTATGGCGGTTGATGGAGTCGGCGGCGTGGAATTTAAAAACAGGTTTCTCGAATCGCCGGTATTCGGATGGGGACATACGATGGGAGGCGCGCTTGCAATTCTCATCGGACCGGTTCAATTTATACGGAAAATCCGCAATGGATATCCTATTATTCATCGCTGGATCGGCAGATTGTATCTTGCTGCGGTTTTTACTTCTGCCGCCGGCGGATTGTATTTTGTACCGTCAAGCGTGACGGGATGGGTGAGCGGGCTCGGATTCGGCGTGCTTGCTGTTATATGGATCGCAACCGGCTATGTGTCGTACACAGCGATACGCCGTGGTAATATCGAACGTCACCGGTACTGGATGATCCGAAACTATGCATTGACGTTTGCGGCGGCAACGCTGAGAATTCAACTGCCGTTGCTTATAATCATGGGGTTTCCGTTTAACACGGCGTTTCAGATCGTTGCATGGTCGTGCTGGATAACGAACATTTTCATCGTAGAATACTATGCGAAGAAGTCTAAATCTTTTTCTTATCAAGCAGTGAAAGGCGAACTTGTATGAAAGCACATGACGCACAACAGAATCTTGAATATATAAAACAGGTAATGCAGGAAAGCCGCAAAACTTTCGTCGATAACGGTAGCGGGTTTATTCTTTGGGGTTTGCTTGTTGGCCTCACATTTCTTTTATGGTATATAGTTGTTGTAAATGAAATACCCTTGAACATGACTCTCGTTCAATTGATCGCGTTCGGAGCCGGAATCGTAATCACCGTCTGGGGTGCGTATAGAGAATCAAAATCAATGAAAGTCGAAACGACATCGGGAAAATTTCTGGGGGCAATCTGGGTTGGTTTTCTGATCACTTTATTTTTATCCGCTTTCATTGGTTTTCTCAATCCTATTGTTGTCGCAACAATGCTCGGAATGGCTTGCTTCGCTTCAACCTGTGCTCCCGGGTTTTCTTTGTTCCGCTCTCTTGCTCTTATATGGTGGCTCGGTGCTATTGTCTTAAATTTTCTGTGGCCCGACAAAGTTGTGTTATTGATATTTGGTGTAATGATGCTCATTTTTATGGCGTTACCCGGTTTAATTATTTACAACAGATATAGAAAAGAATTGAAATGTGATGTAGCAATGGATGCAGCGCAATGACTGAATTTGACTATCAGCAACTTGACGATATAATACATTCAAGAATCCGATTAGCAATAATGGCGCTTCTTGTAAGCGTCGATGAGGCGGAGTTTACGTTTATCAGAGAAAAGATCCAGGCAACGGACGGCAATCTGAGTGTACATTTGAAAAAGCTTGAAGATGCCGGCTACATCTCGGTAAAAAAAAGTTTCGTAAACCGGAAGCCGTCATCGACGTACCGGATCACGGCGAAGGGGCACACGGCGTTTGAGAAGTATATCGAACGGTTGGAGAAATTGTTGAAGAAATGAGTTGTCGGTTTTGTATTTCGTGTTTATAGTTTCCAGAACCGGGAGAAGAAACGAATTATGAGATATTTTTTTTCGCATAAGCTTTATATTATAAAGTACTTTATTATTAGAGTGGCCATCGCTCAGGTGTCCATCTTTCCACCGCACAGGCCTTCGCGGAGATGGACCCCGCCTTGCTCGGCGGGATTTCACAAGATTATATTTTCATTTGTGTTCAACATTCATTCATAACAATAGGGAGGTAGTATCATGTATCATATAATAACTATAATTACACTTGTTACTGTGTTATCACTATATCTACCGGCGCAATCCGGTCTGGATGAGTTCGTTCAATCGGCGAAGGAGACCGTGGAACGGGGCAGCTATACCTTCGATAAATCCACTCTAATGCAAGGTCGCAGCATGTTCGAACGTGCGCTGGCGATGGATCCGGATAACGTTCTCTTGCAGTATCATCTTGCGTACACCGAATACCGTTTGATGACATATATGCTCAGTCGGGAGAAAAATAACTTCGAATCGATAGCTGATAAGGCAGTGGGGCGTCTCGAAAAAATCCTGCGTAAAAAACCGGATTGGTCTGAAGCGCAGGCGCTCTTATCCGGTGTGTACGGACTTATAATAGCGCATAAATGGACACGCGCAATGACGCTGGGGCCGAGAGCAAACCGGCTTGCACGGCAGGCAACCGAAAACGATCCCAATAACCCGCGTGCATGGTTAATGCACGGTTCTCAAATGCTCAACACACCGAAGATGTTCGGCGGGTCAATAGAAGAAGCTTTAGAAGCATACGAAAAATCGGTACCGTTATTTGAACAACAATCCGATAACGATGCGTTTGCACCGGATTGGGGATATACCGATGCGCTTGTCTGGCTCGGTATAACATACGACCGGTTGGATCGCTTCGAAGATGCACGCGATACATTCCACCAGGTACTCGAAATCGAACCGGAATACGGGTGGGTGAAGTATAATCTTCTCCCTCAACTTGAAGATAAATTAGCCGGAAGTGAATAAAAAGTTGTCGGTTTTCGGTAGCCGGTTGTCGGTGAGAAAAATATGATAATAAATCTTTCCGGTAACTACAAACAAAAAACACGAAACACAAAACCAGAAACCGACATCCGATAACCAGCAACAAGCAAAGGAGACACAATCTTGAAATCGCTCATTGTATATGCAATAAACCTGATAGTCATTTTGACCGTACACTCACAAAACCGGACAACAATTGAAGGCATTGTTACCGGTGACGAGAACGAACCGCTGCCGTATGTGAATGTGTATTTAGCGGGGACATTCGACGGTGCAATGACCGATGAAGAAGGCAGGTTTAGATTCACAACGGATAAAACGGATGATGCAGAACTTGTCGTCAGTATTGTCGGCTATGAACAATATACACAAACCCTATCGCTGCAATCCGGTGAAACAATTACATTGAACATCCGGCTCCGGAGCAAAGCAGTGCAAACACAGACCGTTACCATCAGTGCAAGTTCTTACGGCACCGAAGAGGGAAAAGGGCTGGTCGTCTCTCCGATGGACATATTAATGACACCCGGCGGTGCGGCGGATATCTTCCAGACGCTGAAGACGTTGCCCGGACTTACGCAGGTATCCGAAAGCGCCGGGCTGTACGTCCGCGGCGGCGATCCGACAGAGACGATCACATTGCTCGACGGTGCTTCGCTGTACCATCCGTATACGTATGAATCGGCGTACGGCGGATTGTTTTCGAACATCAACACGAACATCATACGCGGCATGTATTTTTCAAGCGGTGGGTTTTCTGCAAAATACGGAAATGTGCTTTCGGGTGTGCTGGATATGCAGACACAAAACGAACCGAAAGATCCCGCGTACAACATCGGCGTTAATCTTGCCGGCGGTGGATTGAGTGCGCATGTTCCGTTTGCAGGCGATCGGCTCGGTATTCGCATAGACGGGAGGCAGAGTTATACGGAACCCATAATGTGGTTGAACGGCACGCAGGATGAGTTCACCGTTACGCCCCGGTCGAGAGATATAGGTATTCTTACATCGGGACGTTATTCGGATACCGGTCGTATCAAATTGTATCTCCACGGCGCCGAGGATAA
>PWTU01000128.1 GCA_003562775.1 Ignavibacteriales bacterium | reverse complement strand
TCTCTGAACATAGTTTCGTACCGGTTTTTTATCTGGAAGCCGAAGATCATGATTACGATGAGATAAGCAAGCTTTCGATTATCGACGCACGGAACGAGCTGCAAACATTTCAATATTTCCCGGAAGGAAAGCCGCTTGATAAAAATCCCGGTTCGGTCGGTTCCATTGAATTCGATTCCGGGATCGAGACGCTTATTAATACAATCGAAACAAACCTTCAGCCGTCCGATTTCCGGGCGAGCGTGATGGAGCTTATGCGAGATGTTTACAAGCCCGGCGTGGATTTCGCTACGGCATTTGCCGGCTATATAGCGGGTTTGCTCCCCAATTCCGGTCTTGTATTGCTCGATCCCCGCGACCGTGCATTAAAAAATCTCCTTAAACCGTTATTTCAAAAGGAATTGCAAACTCACCCGAAAACGTCGGAGATCGTTATCAAATGGTCTGCGGCGCTTGAACAATCATTTCATGCGCAGGTAAAACCGCGCGCAATTAATCTTTTTCTACAACACCGCGGCGGACGATACCTCATCGAACCGCGTGAAACCGGCTACGGCTTAAAAGGCGCGCGGCAGCGTTTCACCGATGAAGAGATGTCTTCCCTCGTTGAGAACTCACCGGAATCGTTCAGTCCGAATGTTTTGCTCCGGCCGATCGTACAGGATTATCTCCTTCCGACTTTTGCGTACGTCGGCGGACCGTCGGAGATTGCATACTTTGCACAATTAAAAAACGTATACCAACACTTCGATGTAACAATGCCGGTAATATATCCCCGTGCATCTGCAACGATAATAGAAGAAAAGGTGCAAAGAACAATTGAAAAATTCGATATCTCCGTGTTCGATTTGTTTATGAACCTCGAACTCCTGCAAAAAAACGTATCCGCAAAACTTTCGGACGTTAAGCTTGAAGAGATTTTTACTAAAACCAACGTGCACATCGATGAGAGTTTGAAGGAGCTGCGGTATGCATTACAAACAGTCGATCCGACGCTCTCCGGATCGTACGATAACGCCCGCAAAAAAATCGAATACCAGGTAAACCGTCTCAAAGAAAAAGCATACGATGCTCAGCGAAAAAACTTTTCAACTGCAATGCGGCAGATAGAAAAGGCGGCATTACATGTAACACCGAACGGCACATTCCAGGAACGCACCTATCCGGTATTCCAATATTGCAACAAGTACAGTCTGGAATTTGTGAAGTGGTTATACGACAACATTGAAATCGATAAATTCGAGCATCAGTTGTTGATGCGATGATTTACTGTGCGACGCACATGCCCGTGGCGTGGTGCAGATACAATATAATGCTAAGACAACCCGTTGTGCGAAAGTGTGCGTCGCACATTATCAGATATTCTGCACATCCCGCCAAAATGTGCAACCCACTCTTTCTCCGGTACGCCCAACTCTGCACTACACTAAACCGGCAAGTGCGTCGCACAGTGCGGTTGTAACAATCGGTTCGATTATTTATATTTATATATTGATTCATTGCCCTCGTAGCTCAGGTGGATAGAGCAGCGGTTTCCTAAACCGTTGGCCGGAGGTTCGAGTCCTCCCGAGGGTACCATATAGGACGAAAACTATACCCTCCTCGGCTTGGCTTGTTGTATAGACATTTCTTGAAAAGCACGTATGCTGATCCCTAATCAAATAGTGAAACTATACAGCATTCTTTTCGTATCACAAAGTAACTCAGCTCATTCTGTGCGATGCTATGTCCGGGAAATTTTAGATGACTGTCTTCAGATTTCCATTTTAATTGTAACATATTAAAAAGGTAATAAAATATGACTGATGAAAAAGAAGAAACGAAATCACAAGAAACTTATGCCCACCCCCCTTCTAAACTGGTACCCGTTCTGATAGGTGGCGTTGTGATCGGATTTATCGGCGCCACGCCGTTTCTTGATATTCTTAACTGCTTTTGCTGTGCCGGTATTATTTTAGGAGGATATCTCGCTGTCGTTTTTTATAAAGACAAGCTCACTCCGGATATGCCTCCGCTTACATCAAGCGATGGCGTCATTCTGGGTGTACTCGCAGGTCTGGCGGGATCCGTATTTGAAGTATTCCTTCAGTGGGTATATTACGCAGTATTCGATGATACCGTATTCGAGTCCCTGATGAACTTACTCAAAGGATTTGATTCCGATATGACTGCTGATTTTAACGAGTTCATTACCATGATCAATGCATTTTATTTTTCTCCTTTTTATTATGTAATATTAGTCAATATAAATATTATATTCGGGTTGATCGGCGGACTCATTGGCTCGGCAGTCTATAGACCAAAACGTGGTCATCTCATTCAGCTGTAATTCCTTTATTCAGCAACCGATGATAAGCACGCCGCAGTTATTATCATCCCATACCTTGCCGTGCAAAATCCCGGACGGAGGACATCTTAACCGGAAATTCCTGCAGGGTTTTACTCATATCTATTTCCCAACCTGCTCCGGTCGTTAACATCAACGCAGAAAAGGTCTTTTGAACTTCATCCTCGGCGTTCTCAAATTGTCCCCGGAGTGCCTGCTCGGGAATTTTGTTGACCGATAGTTTTTTCTCCGTTGTATTCTCAAATATCTCTAGAACCTCATTATAGCTCAATGCTTCCGATCCGCCGAGTTGTATCACTCTATTCCTGGCCGATTCGTTTTCGAGCGATAATACTGCAAACGCTGCAACATCACGAAGCGAGATCCAGTTAGTCTTCGCAGTACCGTCACCTGGAAACTGAACTTTTCCGCTCTGTACATCGAATCCCACCGCCGGGCTCAGCCACACTTCCATAAAATTTACCGGTTGTAAAATAGTATATGCTATCCCGCTTGATTGTATTGCCTTTTCAGCGGCTAGTTTTGCTTCACTTAACGGACTGCTTATTTCCGTAGGAGGAAAAGAGATAAACACAATATGTTCCACACCTGCAGCTTTTCCGGCATGAACGAGGTTTATGTTTCCATTTTTATCGACGGCATCGAATGTGTCGCCCTCTTTTCTGTTTAGTATTGAGGAAACAGTTGATATCACTGCCGAACATCCTTTGCATGCAACATCGAGGGATGCTCTGTCTTTCAAATCTCCCGTGACAATTTCCGCGCCGAGTTGTTTTAACCGGTCGACTTTCTCCTTATCGGATGACGTGCGAACAAGTGCTCTGACTGGCTTCCCTCTTTCGAGAAGCTGGCGGCAGATTTCACTGCCTAATAATCCTGTTGAACCTGAGACGAGTATTATAGTATCCTCCTTAGATGGTTATTTAGTTTTATTGATAAAATGCAAATGAAGTGATGCAATATTTTCATCCAACATTTCTATTCTCTTTACTGCGAGACAGTAAACACTATAATATCATCCCCTACTTCATGTGAGATTGTCATCCCGCGCGATGATAAGATTCCTTTTTCTGCAGCGGCAAAGAATTTCTCAAAGTCCGATATGCTGTATCCATACACACCCTGAAAAGCTTCATCAACATCTTCACCCGGATCAATCTTTGTACGTTTTGCCGTAATATGATCCTCTCCTACTTCCAGTATTTCTATCGTCACGTCAAACATTCCCAGATTGTTGTTCAATGCATTGATATAATATTCCGGATCGAACTCATCCGGCCATCCTGCGGTAACGTATTCACCGAGAAACCTTCCGACATCCTCAATGCTCTTACCGTGCTCCTTACCATGTGCCATAAAACCAAATACCGTTGCGAAAAAATTACCGGCAAACCGCTCGAGCTTTTGCTCTTCGGTGAGCGGGGGCAATACATCTCCCGGCTCAAGATCCTGAGCCAACATAGTACCATTTAAAAACAGTACCGTTATGAATGATATTACGGCAATAATGGTTATATGCTTTTTCATTACTTCCTCCTTTTTACTATATTTGACTTCAGTTGATTAAATATGCCATCTATCCTATGCGGCAATACCTGCCGCCTCTGAGATATAATCCTTCTGACTCATCATCCAT
>PWTU01000168.1 GCA_003562775.1 Ignavibacteriales bacterium | reverse complement strand
TGGTCCTGAAAAGTAATACCCGAACGTTTCGCTCATCATACAGATCGATACTGACGGCGACATTATTTAATTTCTGATTTGAATAATTTTCATATTGCAAGTCAAAAATGTAATCTCCCCCTGATTCCAAGTATTTAACTGGGTTCCCCTGCCCATTCAATATCTTAAAATCAACGGCCTTAATAATGCCACTCCCTTCACGGTCAGTTCTATCGCGAATATTTATATGTTTTTGCACACTCACAAATTTTTCTCTGTATTCTTGAATAACACTTTTCGTATCCCCATCTAAAAGTATTTTTCCGTCTTCCAATAAAATAGTCCTATTGCACAATGATAAAACCGTATCCATATTATGACTAACAAATAACACCGTTCTTCCCTGCTTTGCCACACTTTCCATTTTGCCGAGACATTTTTTTTGGAACTCTATATCACCGACAGCTAATACTTCATCAATAATTAGAATTTCCGGTTCGATATGGGCAGCGACAGCAAATGCAAGCCGTACTTTCATCCCGGTTGAATATCTCTTAATTGGGGTATCAATGAATTTTTCAACACCTGAGAAATCAACTATCGCATCAAACTTCTTATCGATCTCTTTTTTGCTCATACCGATAATGGTTCCGTTTAAATAAATATTTTCCCTGCCCGTGAGCTCCGGATGAAAACCTGTACCTACTTCTAACAAGCTAGAGATTTTATTTTTTATTTTTATAACACCTGTCGTCGGGTCAGTAATCCTCGATAATATTTTTAATAGTGTGCTCTTCCCAGCCCCATTTCTCCCAATAATACCGAGGACTTCCCCTTCCGGCACCTCAAAAGATATATCTTTCAACGCCCATATAATATCCTCTGCGTGTCCGTTTTCATCAAATTTACTTAATTTTCGTAACCTATTATAATTTGACAGTGGATATTTAATCCATGAAACAAGTGCGCCAGCCAAGGAATCATACATTTGTTCTTTGAGTCCGATCCTATAACGTTTCGATATATTTTCTGCAACAATTGCGTTTATGCTCATACGTATCTCTTATCCATAGTATAAAATTATATAACGTCTGCGAAAAATTTTTCTCTTCTTTTAAAATACAACGCACCGCTCAATAAGATGATACAACTTGACACAGTTCCAATGATGATTAAATCCCAAGGCATCGGATTGGTTCCAAGTATAGATGACCTGAACCCTTCAATCACACCCACCATTGGATTTAATGCATAATACAATCTGTATTGCTCAGGAATAAGACTCGCAGGATACACAACAGGTGCAGCATACATTAAAAGCTGGACTCCAAAGTTCAACCCATATCGAATATCACGATACTGTACCGACATTGCTGATAGCCACAAGCCGAATCCTATAGCAGTTACCATTAATATAATAATTAATACTGGAAGTAGAACAATCCAGAATGTTGGTACAACCTGAAACCATATTAATAATCCAAATAAAACTATGAGCGATATACAAAAATCACCTCCTTTGCTCAGTACGGTAGCCACAGGCAACACCACTCTCGGGAAGTATATTTTACTAATCATATCATTCAAACTATTCGAAGAAGCAGTAAGTGAGCCTGCAAAAAATGTCCATGGCACTAATGCAGTAAAACTAAATATTGCATATGGTGCACCGTCTGAATCGATTTTCGCTAAATTGCCGAACACTATTGTGAATACAATCATAGAAAAAACAGGTTGAATTATCGCCCACCCAACCCCCAAAACAGATTGTGCATAACGTGCTTTAATATCACGCCACACAAGGAAAAAGAACATATCGCGATATTCTTTCAATTCTTTCCAATCGATTATCTGCCAACCTGTTTTGGGCTTAATAATCGTAATATTCCTCTCAGCGGGACTCATAATCTTATCTCTCTAAATGAAATGAAAATGTTTATATAATTTTAAGGCAGGTTGTCCTATCCACGGATTTAAAATATCCCGAATATCCTGTCAAGCAACAATATCAATGTTCCGCTTGTACTGACAAGAGTAAACATATCCCATATGTCGAAGGACCGGACCCGGTCTATCATTACGATATCACCATCCTGAAGTGGGACATTAGATTCTTTGAGTCGAAGGAGGTCCTCAATTCGAAGCTCCAGAATTATCTCCCTCCCGTCATCACCTCTACCTCCACCTTCGGTCAAGCGGGATAGTCGCACTATTCTGGTCCCCGCCTGTCTTCTTGACCATGTATCACCACCGGCCACCCCTCTAATATCAGCACCGGGCCCACCGGCGAGTGACAAGAGATCACCGATATTGCTTCCCACCGGTATTTCGTAACGTCCTGACCTTCCTACATCTCCCCATACACTGACCAGCATCGTGAAATCACCCGGGTTTGCAAAGTGATAGTTTGCTACACTTGATCCGTAAATGCCGGGTGTGAATGCATCCTGTAATTGTTGTGGAAGTTGTTGCTGTTGAGAATCCGCACTTCCCTGCACGAATAAAAAGAGGCCAACCGCTGCTATTAAAGCATACATCTTATATCGGATCATAGAATAACTCGCCTTATTTGGTTTTTATTTAGTAAACACGCTCTTTTTCTTCTTATCTCCGTTTGTTGCCTGTCCGTAGGAACCGTACCGGTAGTATTGATGTGTGTATTTACTTCCGTAGCTGTCCCGGTGGTCGAACTTGTTAAGCACGGTTCCGAGAACTTTGCCGTGTACGTTTTCAACTGACTCTACGGACACTTTCAGGTCGTCAACCTTGGTGCTTCGCGATGCAGTAACGATCACCACACCGTCACAGCTTGTTCCGAGGACAGAGGCATCTGTTGCCGCGAGCGTCGGCGGGGTGTCGAAAATTATTATGTCGAAATTATTCTTGAATACCTCAAGCAGTTTTTTCATTTTCTGTGATCCCAATAGATCAGCCGGATTTGCAAGCGTATCGCCGCTTGAGATGACGTATAAATTATCGACGATGGTTTTCTGAATACTTTTCGAAAGTTCAAGATTCTCAAACAGAACATTCGTTAATCCCGGTTTTCGGTTCAGATCAAGAATATTGTGCATCATCGGCTTCCGCATATCGGCATCGACGAGCAGCACCTTCTTTTCATTTTGTGCGTAGGTAACTGCCAGATTTGCCGCGACGGTACTTTTACCTTCTCCCGGATTGGGACTTGTAACAACCAAAGTCTTTACGGGCTTGTCTACCTGCGAATATTGCAGATTTGTACGCAGCGCTCTGAACGCTTCGGATACCGGTGATAACGGATTGGTTATGGTTATAATGTATCCGCTGATCACCCGTCCGCGTATTGCCGACCACCCTTTCCTGCTGACTCTCCTCACTTCGCCCGTCATCGTGGCTATGGTGGTCAGGTTAACAAGGTTTTCCTTCTTGATATCTTCCGGTGTTTTAATCTTTGTCGATAAGGCTTCTTTGAGGAAAACAAATCCGATGCCGAATCCGACACCTAAAAATAACCCTATGGCCAAGTTCATTTGCACATTCGGGCTTACCGGCGTTCGGGGAACCAGTGCGTCATCGATTATATTCACACTTCCGAACTCCGACTGCTCTGCAATGATAGATTCGTTATATTTTTCTTCTATCATTAAATATAATTGTTCATTGCTCCGTTTCGCACGTTCGAGCCGTGCATATTGCATATTCATTTCCGGCAACTGATTAAACTGGTTCTCGTACTGGGCAAGCAAACGTTCAGTTGAATTTTTCTGAATCTGTAATCCCTGCAATTCTATTTGACCTTCGGCAATCCGCTGCTTGAGCTGTCGTAAAAATCCTTCATCACCGGTAGAGAGCGACGATATAAATTCACTTGATCGCGCCTGAAGAGTGTTTCGTAACTCCCGCAATTTTTGTTCTATCCTGTTAATCTCCCGCTGATACCGTTCCTCTCCTACTGCATGTGGATTTTGTGATAATGCAAGGTCACGCTGGATCTCCAGGTCTGCTATCTGCTCCTGTACTCTTCGTATATAGG
>PWTU01000502.1 GCA_003562775.1 Ignavibacteriales bacterium | reverse complement strand
TGTGGGTATATACCTGGGTGATAATTTATTTGCCCATGCTTCGGTTTCTAACGGAGTAACTATTTCGTCACTCGAAAGCACATACTTCCAACGCCGCTTCACCGGAGTGAGAAGAGTGCTGAATTAATAAACTCATAATTCGTAACTCGTAACTCGTAATTTTATAAATGGCTATCCTACCGATTGTAACATACGGTCATCCAGCTCTCCGGCAAAGGTCTGAGCCCGTGCCGCATACCGAGAACATACAAGGTCTTGTGGAGGATATGTTTGAGACTATGAAAAATGCGCAGGGGATAGGACTCGCCGCAAATCAGGTTGGTATCTTAAAACGGATAATAGTTATTGATGTGTCCGAACTTGAAGCGTATCAAGATCTAAAACCCATTGTCCTTGTCAATCCGGAAATTTTAGAGGAGGAAGGTGAGTGGGAAATGGAAGAGGGCTGTTTGAGCATTCCCACCGTAAGAGATATGGTTTCGCGGCCGGAGAGAGTCCGGGTGCGATATTACGATATTGATTTTAATGAAAAGGAATTTGAAACCGACGGCGTTCTTGGCAGGGTTATTCTCCACGAAATCGATCATATTAACGGGGTGTTATTCATAGATCACCTTCTCCCGGGCCGGAGAAAATTTCATAAGGGTGCACTTCTTGAGATAAAAAGGGGTGAGCTTGAAATTCCATATCCCGTTTCCACCGGGCAGGAAGAGGTTTCCTGAACAAAATGAAGATAGTATTTTTCGGTACTCCGGAATTTTCCATCCCCGGTCTCGAAATATTGTTGGAAGAAAATTACGAGATCGCCGCAGTCGTAACGGCGCCTGATAAACCGAAAGGACGGGGACAACAGGTTATTCCATCTCCGGTAAAACATTTTGCCGTTGAGCATAATTTACCGCTGCTGCAACCCGATAATTTAAGGAATGAGGAATTTATTTCGGGATTGAAAAAGATCAAACCCGATCTTATGGTAGTGGTGGCATTCCGCATTTTACCACCCGAAGTGTTTACCATTCCGGAAAAAGGAGCATTTAATCTTCACGCATCGTTGCTGCCAAAGTATAGGGGGGCGGCGCCGATTAATTGGGCAATTATCAACGGCGAAACAGAAACCGGTGTGACGACATTCTTTCTTGAAGAACAAGTCGATACCGGAAATATCATCATGCAGGCGCGTTGTCCGATCGGTGAAAATGAAACCGCGGGTGAACTGCACGATAAGCTCGCAAAAATAGGAGCGGGTGTGGTGGTGTATACCGTGCGTATGATCGAGCAGGGAAGAGCAGAAACAAGTCCGCAGGATGAAAGTCTTACCTCCCGTGCTCCGAAACTGACGAAAAAAACGGGGAAAATAAATTGGACGGCGCCCGCGAGAAATGTTCATAATCTTATACGGGGACTCTCACCAATACCTGCCGCATATACATTTATAAATGACACAATGTTAAAAATATACCGGAGCGAAGTAGTCGATGAGTCAACAGAAAAAAATCCCGGAACGATTATACGTGCGGATGATGAGTTACACGTTGCAGCCGGTAAAGGTGTGGTGAAGATTCTGGAGCTTCAAAAACAAGGGAAGAAAAGAATGGACGCTGCTTCGTTTCTAAGGGGGGTGAACATTAAAGAAGGACACGCACTCCTGCTATAATCGTGGCTATCAACAATAATCCGATAATTGTGTGGTATAAATCGGGAATGACGCCCCGCTTTGTCATTCGCGGTAAAATGGAAACAGTATTTTGAAATAATTTTTGATATTCACGCTGATAGTCGTGCGGTGCACCCAAAAGATAAGGAATCCAGTGTGCCCGAACCTGGGCAATCAACCATAAAATAGAAAGGACAAGGGTGAATATCACACCGCTTGTCCTTCCGAACAATAATAAACTAATTGCAATAATCCAGAGAGCTGTAAAAACGAGGTTTATATTCCACATCGATGATCCCGTTTTCGGACGCCGGCTGAACCCCTTAACGCCGATAAACTCGCCGATGAAGAACAATAAGAACAACGTAAAAGCAACGAGTGTAAGAAGCTGCATCTTACAAGCGCCGCCGCCAGTTCTCGAGCGTACTAATCGCAACACGAACTTCGTTGCCGATTACCTCGCTGTTTATGGGGGCGGGGTAATTGTTCGGACAACAGGATAACGCCTGCATCGTGCCGACTTCCCATTTCGCATCGCAGTTATTGCATTTAATGGCGCCGTCTATAATGGTGAAACGCGTTGCATTACACGGCTCACTTATACTAATGGCTGTAACGAGTTTTCCCCTCGGCGAGATGTACGACAGCACCGGAATTTTCGTTGTTTCACCTCTGTATTCAACTCTGACTAATTCGTGTTCAAGCACATCATTGAGTGAGAAAATGAGATGTCCATCTCTTACCTGTGAGGAAACATCGACCATTTCAACGGTGCGATTCTCGTAAAACCGCCCGTCACCGACAACGGGTTGTGCCGCTATTACTCCATGTTCTTCAATGGTCAGATAGTTGTAAAAAATGATTAAGAGTATTAGTACAACAATACCGAATAAACCGGCTATTGCTATCTTTGCTTTCGGCATCGGATCCTTTGCCGGCGGCGCCGATCGTTGACTCGTCGGTGCAGCCGCATCCGGCTCTTTCAATGGTTCCCGGATGAGCGATTCGCCGCATTGTGTGCAAAACTTTGCCTGTGATTTTTGTTCTGAACCGCACTGCGGGCAAAAAAGTGAACTCATACTAACTCGCCTCTTCTAAATCTAATGTATGGATATAGCAAAGCGACCGGAAGGGTCGCTCTGCTATTTAAACCGTTTGGAATTTATGCGACTGTAACTTCATCCGAAAGATACACATCTTGAATTGCGTGCAACAATTTGGCGCCCTCACTCATCGGCCGCTGGAATGCTTTGCGACCGGATATCAACCCCATTCCGCCCGCACGCTTATTTATGACGGCGGTCTTTACAGCTTCCTCAAAATCATTCTTACCCGACGGACCGCCTGAGTTTATCAATCCGATTCGTCCCATATAACAGTTTGCAACCTGGTAACGGGTTAATTCTATCGGGTGATCGATCGCCAACTCTTCGTATACTTTTTTGTGTGTTTTCCCGAATTTTATTGCATTGTAGCCGCCGTTGTTTTCAGGCATTTTTTGTTTTATAATATCTGCTTGAATTGTCACTCCGAGATGATTTGCCTGGCCGGTTAAATCGGCAGCCGCGTGATAATCTGTGCCGTTTTGTTTGAATGCGGAATTCCTTAAGTAGCACCATAGTACGGTAACCATACCGAGGTCATGCGCATACTCGAAAGCATCTGCAACTTCCTGTATTTGCCTGCTTGATTCTTCCGAGCCGAAATATACGGTCGCCCCGACTGCCGCAGCGCCCATCTTCCACGCTTGTTCAACGTTTCCAAACATTATTTGATCGTATTTGTTCGGATATGTCAACAGTTCGTTATGATTAATTTTGACGAGGAAAGGAATTTTGTGTGCATATTTCCGTGCGACTGCTCCAAGCACTCCGAACGTCGATGCAACCGCGTTGCAGCCGCCTTCGATGGCAAGCTTGACAATATTTTCGGGGTCGAAATATATCGGATTCGGTGCGAACGATGCTCCGGCAGAGTGTTCTATTCCCTGATCAACGGGCAGGATTGAGAGATAACCGGTGCCGGCGAGTCTTCCTGTGTTGAATATCCACTGAAGATTCTTTAAAACATTATTATTTCTATCGGTGTGGGCAAAGACACGGTCGACATAGTCCGGCCCGGGAAGCGTCAATGTTTCTTTCGCAATTCCCTGACAGGTGTAATCGAGAAGCGGTTGTGCTTCGTTTCCGAGTGCTTCTACAATATTCGTTTCAATTTTATTATTAACATAATTTTCTACTTTGGTTGTCATAAGACCCTCCTTGCTAATTCAAATAGTACTGCAACATTTCTCCTAAAATTACGAATAATATTTGAGTTATTCAATTCAATAATGTATTTTACT
>PWTU01000385.1 GCA_003562775.1 Ignavibacteriales bacterium | reverse complement strand
CCCGCCCGGTGTGGACCTCCAATGTTATCCCACGCATTTGCAGCATTCTGTCCTGCCCATGCAAATCCTGCTCTTAACCAATCAACAATGGGATTATTTTCAGTAATGGGTTGACCTGCATGATCGGGATAGTTTTCGCCCCGCTTTGTTACCCAGGTATGTTGTCCCCAGCTTTGCGAACCGCCGATGCTGAAAGAACCCTCACGGCTTACACTATATCGAACCTGCAAAGATACATACAGGTCATTCAACGTGTTACGTAATGTCACCTCGTCGCCATAACCGGTTTTACCGGTATTAGTAAATGTGTACACACGGATATGATAATCATCGTGATATTGTTGACTGAATGCGAGTATTCGGCGTGTCATTGTCAACCCCATCGACGTGTTAATCACATTGTCGATAATACGGTCGGGTATCTGATCGGGATCGTATTCGTCTATATCCTGCAAATATTGAGCGGTTACGTTTACCCCGTCGACCAGGACTGCCGGTGGTTCAAACTTAGCGGTTTGTTCGTGCTTTACCGGAAATATCGAATTGCCGACATATCCGGCAGTAGAATGAACCGCATAATTATCCCAATTCCTGCCATCCGGACCCACAAAATCGCGCACCCCAAACCAGAAGCGTTCGATAACGGCGTTATCCGTCCAGGGATAATCGGCAGGCCAGCGCACCCCTTCATAATAGTTGTTATTCCAGGCCCGTTCGGAACCGTACGCCGTGTAATGATTTTGGAATTCGCCGATCCGGATGTATCGTGTACTGGTTCCTTCTACCTGGGTATATACATATGCTGTAGAACAAAATACCATCAGGAATGCTACAAACAAAAACCGTGATAGTTTATTAATGCTATTCATTATAGTGTGTTTCCTCACTAAGTACTACTTTTAGTCTTCTGACAATAATTTGTGTTATAGACTCAATTGAATTCCGATCGTAATCTGCCGTGGATTCAAGAACGTGAGCGCCTGTATATTCGGATTATCGATATATGAGCGCGTATCAATTCTTCGTTGATTTTCTCTGGAAATTTCCGGATCGTTGTTCGGATTAGGAACAAGCGGATCGTATGCAACAGCCCACGGTCTATAGTCTCCGATTCTATCGTTGCCTTGAAAGATTCCTTCACGCCACGAAAATCTGAGTGAACTGAGATAGTCTTCCCAATTATACTGATCGGAAAAACCGGCCATACTCATATACTTTATATTAAACAAGTTGCTAATATCGACAAAGAACTGGAACCGGGTCTGTGCGAGATTAAACTCGCGCGCAATGCGCATATCGACATTGTAGAAATCTCTCCATCTCACGTTATCGACAACACCGGGTATGCTATGCGGATTATACGTTGCATAGGCGCCCGCACTCCAATTTGCCAGTATGCTAATCAGCCATCCGCCAAGAATATTTTCACCCATAAACTCCGGACCGAAATCAATTGGAGTGCGGATGTTTATATTTGCACGCGCATAGGGCTGCGGTCGCGGCCGTGACTGATATGGATTAAGCCGGAGATAATTTCTTTGTTTTGTCGGGTCCTGGTAATATTGCCGCAAACCGAAAAAGCCGCTGGTTCTCACGTCGTATGTATAATTGATAAATCCCGTTATCCATCTCCCGGCGCGCTTATCGATGGTAACTTCAAAACCCCTGATATCCGCATAGTTATTATTTTCAGGGACATTGTACTGAACTGACCCGTCGAAGTTCTCGTAATATACCCAACCGGGTTGATCCGATATATCTTTGTAATATGCAGCCAACCGTAACAGGAACATATCGAACAGGTTTTGCTCGTAGCCCAATTCATAGGCAACCGTCTTCTCCAGATGCAATCCCGGGTTGCCGAGATAGTTTACCAGTCCGTTGTTTTCCCGCTGCAACCTGAATCGCAATGACGATGTCGGCTCCGATCTGAAATGCCCGTAATTGAAAAAGAGTTTTGAGTTTTCGGTGATCGGATGCGAAATGCCGAGCCGCGGGCTTAGACTCCACGAGGGATCGACCCGTCGGGTGGGAACCTCTTCCTCAATCCGGTTTCCGTAACCCGGCGAGAGGAATTGATCGAATGTATCGAAATCATACCATTCGACGTTGGGTTCTGAAAATTCCACCCGAACCCCCACGTTTGCAATAAAGCCGCCGTATTCCATTTTATCCTGAATATACGTTGCAAACCGGTATGGGAACACATTATACACCATAGAGCGAGTCCAGGTATCCATCGACGGGCTTTCACTAAAGGAGCGAATCCTGTAATCGTTATAGGTGAAATGAAATCCGGCTTTAAACTGATGGTTCGGTGTGACCTGACTGGTTATATCGAAATTAAAAGCGGTCGTGGTATTTCGCGATCTGTCTCTCCCTAAATTCATCCAGCCGCCTAAACTCATGCCGTCGATGCTGGATTGAGCATACCCCATATACCCGAACGGCGACTCATCGACAAAATAACCGGGGAATATCTCATGCCGCGGAGTCGTATCGCGATCGGCAATCTGGAATGTGTTATATTTATTCGAGATATATTGAACCTGTACTTCATAATACGTTCGCGGCGAGATTGCATTGGTAAGACGCGCCCCGATCATATTTCGATATATCGAACTCGGGCTGTAGTAACCGGGCATATACAACACCGCCGCAGCTGTTGCGAGGTTTGCAATTTCACTCTGACTTCTCAACACTCTTCCGGTCGGTGTGGTGATCCAGTTATACGGCGATGCGGATTTAACCTCGCCGTACAATCCGGTTATGCTTAACTTCATCGATGGAGTTATGTTGGATGTCAAACGAATCTGACCGAATTTATCCGAATAGCTATCGCGCGACAGCGGGAATACAAACATCTCCCGCTCCTCATAGTACGTTGCGTGAAATCTCATATCGCCTAAGTTTGACGCCAGAAATGGAACGGGGCCGCCGAATCCGACGTCAACCACATAATCGGGTTTCTGGATCGTTCCATCGCGGCGACGGTGCCACTGCCATAATCGATACGCCTGTTCCGGCGTTAAGTCGGTAGCAGGATTTCCGTCATCAATTGTCCTCTGCGATACTGCATTCCATCCTTCGAATGAGGGATATTTTTTTCTGGTGTATGCATCCCAACCGCCGCTATGCGTACCGGTCCACATCACCGCAGGATCGGTATACGGGCGATTAAAGTAGGAATCGGGGGCATAAACCGATGGTCCGAAATTTTTCGGCGTAGGAGGGCTATAATGAATTATAGCTCTCGTGGAATACCGTTCAGCCGATCCTTCGCGGGTAACCACGTTTACAATTCCCGAGCGGACATTACCGTACTCTGCATTAAACCCGCCTGTCTGAATTTGAACTTCCTGCAATGAACTCAAGCTGACTGCGGAATACGGTACATTCGAACGCTCATCATTGAGGGATAACCCGTCCACCATAAACGACGTTTCTCTCGCCGAACCGCCGCGAATAATAATGCCTTCCCTTCCCATTTGAATACCGGCATGCAATGACAACACCTGATCGATCGATTGCACGGGCATTACTTCAATGGATTCGTATTCTATCGAGATGACGCTTGCCGAAACGTCCCGCTGGACGATCGGTCGTTCCGCAACGATGGTAACCTCATCCAATTCCAGCGCCATTTCCCGCATTTCAATATTTAATGAGGTGGTTTGGTTTATAGCAACCCGCACGTCGAGAATACGGACATTATCGTAACCGACCATTGTTGCTATTACTGTGTGCGTGCCGGGAGGAACATTTAAAATGTCGAAGTGCCCGGATGCATTTGTTGCTGCTCCGAGATATGTCCCTTCAATCACCACGTTGACGCCGACAAGTTCAGCTCCGGTTTCGGCGTCGGTTACCGTTCCCTCAATTTTGCCCGATTGAGCAAACAGGAAAAACGGAAAAACTATCAGTAAAAAGATGCCTGGAACTAATCTCAACCTCATTTCAATTCGCTCCGTTTAATAATTGGTTGCAAATTTCGTAGTT
>PWTU01000412.1 GCA_003562775.1 Ignavibacteriales bacterium | reverse complement strand
TTTTCGGGCTGCTGTTCAACCGCGCGTTTCGACATTTCAAGCGCCCGGTCGAGATCTATCTTCCGCTCGGCGAGACTATAACTGTAATTATTCAGAATCAGATGATTTTCCGGGTCGATCTCCAGCGCCGATTCATATAAGCTATCGGAGAATTCATAGTACTCTTCCGAATCGTACGTTAAAGCAAGCATTGCGAGCGCGTTCACATCGTCGGGTTTATTATCGACGACTCTGCCGAGATATTCTTTTGCCCGTTCAAAATCGTCTATCCGATTGTACGATAAGCCGAGCAGGAATAACAAATCGTAGTCGTCGCCGTGCTTTTCGATGCCGCGGTTGATCAGTTCGATCGTCTCGTTATATTTGCCCGATTGAAAATATGCTTCCGCAGCGTACAGCCACGCATTCTCATTGTCCGGATCCAGTTCGGTTACTTTCGTCAGATGTTTTATTGCCGTCTCATTCTCATCCGAGAATAGTGCAACGATGCCCCTCAAGAAATGCGGCTGAGGTTCATCGGGGTATTGTTCGAGTATCGTATCGAATACCGACCCTGCCAGTTTCATGTACTCGGCATTCCCATCTGCAAATTCATCAATATACTGGATGAACATCTGACCGAGTTGTACTTTTATATCGAGTGATAATTCCTCATCTTTTACAATATCGATCAGATGACTCGAAGCGGCATCGAATTCATCAAGCCGTATATACACATCGACCAGCGAGGTCAATACATCGACGTCGCCGGGATGGGTTTCGGACAATTCAAGAAAAATTTCTTTTGCCTCATCAAACTTTTCTGCATGCATATAGGTGCTGCCGAGGGTGAGTAAAATCGACACGTTGCCCGGATCGAGATCGAGCATGCGTTTGAGTGCGTCGACTGCATCGTCGTGCCGCCCGAGCGAGTTGTTGAGATCGGCAATCTGCGCAAGTATTTCCAACTGCTCGCCGAATCTGTTGATCATCGTGTCATAAATCTCGAGTGAACGAAGCGGCTTTTCAAATTGATACAATCGCGCAAGCGTATAGAATGCCTGCGAGTTATTCGGATCGAGTTCGACAATTTTCTCGTATTGCTCGATTGCTTTCTCTATCTCGCGTGCACGAATATAAACGCTTGCAAGATTTTCCCGGTAGGATAAATTTTCTTCGTCGCGCCGGACCGCCTCCCTGCCCGCCTCGGCTGCTTTTGCAAGTTTACCGATCTCCAGATAATTTTTTGAAAGCGCATAGTAAATCGCCGAGTTTCGATCGAGTTCCAATGCCTTTAAATACTGATCGATCGCATCCTCGTATTCACCCTGCATTTCGAGTAATGAACCTTCGATAAAGTACTGTCTCGCCTGCTGCTTTTCCCCTTCGGTCGGTTCGCGTTCCTCGCGTTGCGCATCTTCCGCAATGGATGAACCGCTGCTTCCACAACCCGCCGCCAATCCGGCGAATAGAAATACAATAATTAACGATACTATAAAGCCGCCCTTCTTCATAAATTCCTTCCTCTGTGCCGAAATTTCGATATTGTTATATTCAAAAATATATCAAATTTGAATATCAATAACAATAAATAATTCAATATTCGTCGGTTTCTACTTGATTTTACTGCTTTACTTTAATAACTTCTGGTAACTTGCTGTATTATAACAGTTACTAATCATAACGACGAGAAGTGCTATGAGAACGGATCACCCAATCAAATGTTTCCCGTATATTGGAATAACGGCGCTTATTATAGTTTTTTTCCTATCCGGCTGCGGTCCATCGCGTTCGGTTATCGAGGATAAAGATCGACGCATCCAAAACCAGGTTGAGCAAATCGAACAGCTCCAGCATGATAATGCCGAATTACGCCGGGATCTTGCACAACTTGCACGGGAAAACCGCTCACTCAATGCCCGCATTGCCGAACTTGAAAAACAATTGCTTGAGGAGCGTGAACGATTAAAAGCACTCGAAGAAACGAAAGAACCGTCGCCGCGTACGGATCTTGCCGGAATCAGTGTCCGGGAATTCGACCGGGAATACAACCGCGCCTTAAACTTGTTTATGAACAGGCGGTACGAGGATGCCAAAAACTTGTTTACCTCGCTATTGCATTCGGGAGTCGAGCATCCGCTCATTATGAATTGTCAGTACTGGATCGGTGAGTCGTTATTCGGAATGCGCGAATACAGGCAGGCAATCGAGGAATTTCAAAAAGTATTCAACTATGAGTCGAGATTGAAGTATGACGACGCACAGATTATGACTGCAAACAGCTATTTTATGCTCGGCAACAAAGAACGTGCACGTGAAGAATATC
Organism: Ignavibacteriales bacterium; assembly: GCA_003562775.1. Classification (GTDB taxonomy): domain Bacteria; phylum Bacteroidota; class Ignavibacteria; order T3Sed10-11; family T3Sed10-11; genus T3Sed10-11. The sequence goes on along the minus strand of PWTU01000412.1, from coordinate 1,702 downwards.
AAACACTTCTTGATAGATATCCCAACAGCGAATATGTTGGATTTGCACGTCATCGCTTAAGGGAAATGTAAGATGAAAAGAGAACGGGGACGTCCCCATAACACCCGGACCGTCCCCGTTTACTTCTTATTCGTTCAACAATTTTTCGACTGTCTCGATGTCTTTTTTTGAACCGATGTATATCGGCGTCCGCTGGTGAATATCCGTCGGCGTTTTATCAAGCAATCTCATCGTACCGTCGATTGCCTTTCCGCCCGCCTGTTCTGCAAGAAACGAGAGCGGGATACATTCATACGTAAGCCGTAACTTTCCTTCGGTATTTTTCCCGTCGGGCGGATATGCGAAAAAACCGCCGTATAACATTATACGGTGAAAATCCGCGACAAGAGTTCCGATATACCGTAATGAATACGGTCGCTGTGTTTCCAGATCGATCTCTTTAAAATAATCGAATACCTGTTGTACTTTTTTATCCCATTTATTATAATTACCCTCGTTCACACTGTATTCTTTACCCTTTTCGGGAATGCGCATGTTTTCGTTGCTTAATAAAAATTCCCCGACGCTTGGATCGAGAGTAAATCCGTGTACACCGTTGCCGGTGCTGTATACGAACATTGTGCTCGAACCGTATAAGATATATCCTGCTGCAGCCAACTCGTTTCCCGGTTGAAGTAAATCTTCCATCGTACCGTCTCCCGATGCAGACTTTCGACGAAATATGGAGAATATTGTTCCGATGGTTATGTTTGCATCGATATTGGCCGAACCGTCGAGCGGATCGAAAAGCATAACGTACTTTCCCTTCGGATACTCATCGGGTATTTTCAGCAAACCGCCGCTTTCTTCGGACGCCATCGCACACAGATGCCCCCCGTGATCCAACGCGCGGTAAATGGTTTCATTTGCATACACGTCGAGTTTTTTTCGCACTTCACCGTGGACATTCTCCTCGTTGGTTGAACCAAGAATGTTTACGAGCCCGGCTTTTGTTACCTCTTTCCAGACTACCTTTGCCGCAAGCGATAAATCCGACAGCAAACCTGTAAAAGCGCCTGTCGCTCCCGGATGACGGCGTTCACCTTCTATGATATGACGTTCGAGAGTCATTAATTTAGGCGGCGAAAGAACATCGCTTATTTGATCGGTAGGCATAAATCTCCTCCTGATTTTTTAATTGGAAGATTAAGTGAATGTAAAAAATATAGAAAATATGATGATGAAGGGCAAGTATTTTCCGTCGTCATATCTCCTGCGATAGAAATTGCCGCACCACCTGAAATACTTGTGCAGGAGTTATTTCTTTCATGCATCGAAAATGTTTCTTCGGACATGCATGCGATCCGATATGCGTGCAGGGTCTGCAAGATAATCCCGTATGCTCAATAACCGTGCTGTTTTCACTATACGGAAAGAAGCCGAGTTCCCGAACCGTGGGACCGAAAATAGCAACAACATTGCGCTTTCGAGCTGCGGCAATATGCATCAGGCCGGTATCGTTCGTCACAACCACGTTGCACTGTTCGAGCACGGCGGCAGATTGAAGAAGCGATACATTCCCAGCAACATTCAATGTATACTCGTCTCCGATTAATCGTTTTATATCTTCGCAATAGGCGTGATCTTCGGGGCCTCCGAGCAGCACGATATACGCGCTATAGTCGGAAATCAATCTTCGTGCAAGCTCGACAAAATATTCCTT
>PWTU01000404.1 GCA_003562775.1 Ignavibacteriales bacterium | reverse complement strand
TTCTGTATCCTGCACATGTTCACCCATTAAGTTTGCCAGCGCTACGGGAAGGGTGTACATCGTATCGTCGGTCATGACTATAAGAGGCCAGAGGAAGTCGTTCCACGTTCCCATGAACGTAAAGATCGCAAGCGTAACAAAGATCGGCTTACAGAGCGGGATAACCAGGCGCCAGTACACCATAAAGTCGCTCGCGCCGTCGATCCGTGCCGCATCTATCAGACTGTCGGGTATCGACAACATATACTGGCGCATGAGAAAAATCCCGAAGACTGTAGCCATACCGGGTATCATCACACCGATATAGCTATTTATAAACCCCATTTTGTTCAACATCAAAAACAGCGGAAGCATCGTCACCTGAGCGGGGATGACCATCCCGGCGAGTAAAAACCTGAACAGTTTATCGCGGCCGCGGAAACGGTACTTCGCGAATGCAAATCCCGCCATAGAATTTATTATCAATGACAACGCTGTTACACTCACCGCGATAACGGTACTGTTCAATAAGTAGCGGGCGAGATTCAGACGATCGAAAAGATTAAAATAATGCTCGAACGTAACCTCGGTCGGAATAAACGGCGGCGGATACGTGCTCGATTCCCCGAGCGGCATCAGCGAAACGGATACCATCCAAACAATGGGAGATAAGGTGATCGCTGCGGTTACGAATAATGTTGCATACAATATAATTTTGTGTGTTCGTTTCATCCCTCATACCCGCTTTTTTGAACACGAAGTTGAATTAACGTTCCGATGAAAATTATTATAAACAACACGAATGCAAGAGATGCGGAATACCCCATGTTCCACCACCGGAATCCCTCTTCATACATATATAAAACGATACTGAGCGTGCTGTTGGCTGGACCTCCCTGCGTCATTATATACGGTTCGGCAAACAATTGAAAATACCCGATCATTGTTATAATTCCGACAAACAGCATCGTCGGGGCAAGCATCGGTAAAGTAATTGACTTGAATTGAGACAAAAAATTCGCTCCGTCGATTTTTGCCGCTTCGTACAATTCTTCGGGGATATTTTGTAATCCGGCAATAAAGATGATCATATTATAGCCGAAGTTTTTCCAGACCGCGAGTATAATGATCGCCGGCATTGCCCAGAACGGATCGCCAAGCCAGTCGATTGCTTCGATCCCGAAAAAGTCGAGTGCATAATTCAGCAATCCGAATCTCGGATGGTAGATATACCGCCACACGATCGCAACGGATACCAAGGTTGCAACGACGGGAGTAAAATAGACGAGTCTGAATAACCCTTTTAGTTTAACAAGCTTCGAGTTTATTAATAATGCCGCACCCAACGATACGGAAATCGATAAGGGACCGCCGATGAAAACGAAATAAAATGTGTTTTTTAAAGCAGTCCAGAAGAGAGGATCCTGCAGGAGATTAATATAATTCTGCAACCCGATTAACCGGACTAAATTAAAATCGCTCAGCCCATAGATATCGAAATCGGTAAAGCTCATCAAGAAAGCGGCCAGAACCGGGAAGAAAAAGAATACCCCGATCAGGAGCAATGCAGGTGCAAGAAAGAGGTACGGTGCCCGTCGCGAATATCCCATCCGGGACTTCGGGAATATTTTTCTCTTTATAGATGCAACTGCCTGGGTCATTTGATTTAATCAGTTCTGCTTAGTATCCACCGTCGTTTATCGAGTATGCGGTCGACTTCAGCATCAAGTGCGGATAACGCTTCGGGTACCGTCATCCGTTTCATTGATACTAATTCTGCATATTGTTGGATTTTCAATGCAATCTGTTCCCATTCCGGGACCTGAGGCAAAGGTACGACATGCGGTAGTTGTTCGTAAAACGCCCGGATATGTACATCTTCTTTTATTCCCGATTCTTCCCATGCACTCAGACGGGACGGTAAATTTCCGGAGAGTTGATTGAAGCGTATTTGAATGTCGGTCCGGGAAAAGAATTCAATTAACCGCCATGCTTTTTCATGATGAGGTGAACCGGCAGACATCACCAGACTTGCGCCGCCCGCCATGGAAACTCCGGGTGTATCCCGAATACCATCGGGATCGGGACCGGGTAATGGTGCGGTTCCCCAGTTATCCTGCATGTGTTCAGGCAACCGTCTTCTGAACTCACCGACATTCCATGGACCGGTGATATACATCGCGAAAAACCCCTCGGTCAGCCCTTGATATATATTCGTTACCTGAGTGATGCCGACCGGTGCGAGTCCTTCATGAAAATATCGCGTATAATACTCAAACGCCGTTTGAAACTCCTCGCCGCTGAAATTGCCGTATTGTCCGTCGTCTCTGAGCAATGATGAACCCGTCTGTAACCCAAAAAGAACGGGCGGCACCCATTCGTTTGTCGGTAATAATATCGCATACCGTTCTTCGGTCCCGGCATTTTGTTTAATTCTTTTTGACAGAGTGTAGAGTTCTTCCCATGTACGCGGCGGTTTGCTGAATCCTGCATCATGCAGGATATCCTTCCGGTAGAACAAAACCCGCGTATCGACGTACCATGGAATTCCGTACAACTCCCCGTCGATAATATTGGTAACCCATATACCTTCGAAATAATCACCGGCATCAATTACAACGGAGGTATCGACATGCGAGTCTATCAGTTCGATTGCATCCAGCATATGGAACTCCGGTATCCAGGTATTGCCGAGTTGAAATACATCAGGCAGGGAGTTGCTCGCATACGCTGTGAGAAGTTTCTCATGAGCTGCAGTCCATGGTATCTTCTGGACACGAACACGAATATCCGGATTTTCCCGTTCAAAATCCGGAAGCAATTGCTCGACTATATCTCCCTCCGCACCGAATACCCAGAAGCGAATTTCAGTAATATCGGAAGAATCGGAACAACCGATTAATGAAAATATAAAAAAGGATATAACTATCAAGAATTTGACTATATACCGAATACTCACAGGTGTAGTTGCCATAAGCCGTTTAATTTTATTATACGGTCGGATATCACTCATCCAGCCAACCTCCGCCGAACCCGGCTCTTTTCAGTCCGGTCCTGATGTATGGATTTTCCTTCATCAATTCCCAGACGAAATTGTTCCGGTGATTTTCAATCATAATAACAATCGGCCCCTGATCGATCCCGAGATAATCCTTATTAAACCATCCGCGACCGTCGTCCGAGGGAAACGTCGGATTAAATGCATCGAGAAAACCATATTCCGTATATAATCGATCGCCGTACCGTTCTTTCATCTCGATCAATGCCGGTATAACAATTTCAGGTGCAAAGGGAAGCGAGGCGCCTGCGGCTGTCGGCGCAATGGTACCGTCATCACGAATTCCCTTTACACTCACCCCGCGCGCCCAATAGCGGTCGAATTTTCTCTCAACGCCGTCGATAATCAATACGGTATCAGCCGGACCGTCGCAGGCAGTTAATCCCCAGATATTTTCCCCGTAATCTATCCAGCCATCAGGGTTATCCATCGCATACGCACGCTGACTGTATACGGCGCGTCGGGAGTTCTCAAAATAATCTATCCCTTTACGGGTCATATACTCGTCCTGAATACCCCGGAAATCTATCCATAAATGTGAATACTGATGCCCGAACAACGGGCCGAAGTTAAGATGCTCATAACCGTAGAAATCGTCCCACACATAAGTCGACGTCCACTCCTCCCATGCGTCGGGTTCGACCGGATAAGTCGGCGATCCGAGAGCAAGAATGTAAAGAATCATTGCCTCGCTGTACCCGCGATAATCATACGGCAGAAAATCCGTTTCTGGATGCCAGCCGAGACTGATCGCGGGGGGATTATTCTGCGCCCAACTCCAATCAACCCGACGGTACAACGAATCGGCATACGAGCGTATCAATTCTTCTTTATGAGTATCACGATCGAAATACTGACCGCAAAAAAGCGCTCCGGCTATCAGTAAAGCCGTATCGATTGTCGATAATTCAACACGGTTAAATCGATGACCGGTCTCCATATCGATAAAATGATAAAAATGCCCCCGGTATCCCGTACTACCCGATGGGCTATCGTTTTGCGGAGCATACCAGAAAAACCGGAGCGTCGTCAACACGCGATCGATTGCCTGTTCACGTGTTATGTATCCGTGTTCTACGCCGATAGGATAAATCGTAAGCCCGAAACCGACCGCCGCAATACTCGAAAACGAATCGGTAGGCCAGCGATCCGGCACAAGTCCGTTCCCGGGATTGGTAAATTCCCAGAAATATCGGAACGTCCGCTCCTGCAGTTCATCCAGAAACGGATGCCATTCTCTATCGACATCCGACGGTGAACAGGATATGCTATAGAACAACAAACAGATGAGCAGTATAAGCCGGTGTTTCATCGTATATAAACCATTGTTTTTGTTTCGACAAACTCATTAACACGAATTGTATAGTAATATATTCCGGACGGTAAATTGTGAGCATTAAATTCAACGACGTACTCACCCGTTTGTTTCTTCTCGTCGACCAGTACCGTTACCCGCTGACCGACAATGTTATACACACTTAAGTGAACAGTACCGCTTTCCGGAATAGCATAGCGTATCGTCGTAACCGGATTGAAAGGATTCGGATAATTTTGTTCGAGAACATAATTACCGGGATAGTGCGCCTGAAGCTCTTTCACGTCTGTTATCGATTTAAAACCTACTGCCTGCAAACCGGTTTGCACATATTCATTTTTCATAAAAACATCCCAGACGTGACCGGTCCGGTAATTTTCTATCATAAGAATGATGGCTCCCTGATCGATGCCGATATAATCGGTTGCGAACCAGTTCGCCGACAGATTAAATGCATCTTTAAATCCGTACGGACCCCAGAGATCGTCTTTGAATTCTTCATACATATACCGCAGCGCGGCGATGGATTCTTCCGGAGTAAACGGCATAGAACCACCCGCGGCGGTGGGTGCAATAGTGCCGTCGTCATTCAGAGGAGGCGGCGCACCCCGCGCAATGTATCCGCCCGGATAGTCGCTTGCGGTGATGCCCCACACGTTCTCACCATACCCTTCGAAATTACCCGGGTTTTCGATGCAGTATGCTCTGTTTGCAAGCGTTGCGCGGCGGGAGTTTTCAAAATAGGTGATGCCGCGGTTGCGCATATATTCATCATTAATATCCCGGAAGTCGATCCATGCATGAGAATATTGATGACCGAATAAAGGCGGGAAAATAACAAATGAATATCCGTAATGGGTTTGCCCTTCATAGCCGCCCGTCCATCCGTTCCACGATCTTTGCGGATTGTTTAATGGATGCGTCGGCGATCCGGCGGCAAGTATATATAAGATCATTGCTTCGCTATAACCGATCCAGCGGTGCTGAATAAATTCTCCCGGAGATGGATACCATCCATGTGTGAGTGTCGGTTCCCAGTTCGTCATCCAATTCCAATCCACCCGATGATAAATTGAATCGGCAAGTTCACGGATCATCTGTTCATCATCGTTTTCATGCGTGAAATATTCTCTCGCATACATTATACCGGCGAGCAGCAATGCCGTATCGATAGAAGATAATTCCGAATCCCACACGCGCTGCGCTGTATTCATATCAATAAAGTGATAAAAAAAACCATTATAACCGATATAGCCCTGCGCGTTCCGGCTTTGCGGTTTCTCCCAAAATGTTTTTAATGTAGTCAACACGCGTTCACGTCCCTGTTCTCTTGTTATCCATCCCCGTTCGATGCCGATGCCGATTGCAGTCAAGCCGAATCCAACCGATGCGATACTGCTCGGCGACCACGATGTATTCCGGTCGCGAATCAACCCGTTATGTGGATTTGCCTCCTTCCAGAAAAAATCGAATGCGAGTTTTTGAACCATGTCCAGAAATTCCTCATCTGTCATCTCTTCGACATCGTTTTGCAACGAGGTACTATTATTGTCAGAAAATTGAGCCGTCTCTAATTGGAAAAGAACAAATACAATAAAACAAACTATCGTTAGAAACTTTGACAACATTTATTCGACTCCCATAATAACTTCAACATTATTTACCGATCCGCCTGGCTGTACTGGTATTATTTTTGTACACTCAGATTCCGGAATCACCAGTTTTTCTCCATTTAAAATTATCTCTTTTATGCCGCTCCCGATGCGGTCGGGGTTTTTCACTTCGATCAAATACTCTGCGCCCCGAAACTTCCGGCGCACAGTATATCCTTTCCACGAAGAAGGTATGCACGGATCGATGATCAATCCATCCGCTGACGGCCGAACACCGAGAATCCCTTCTACACCGGCTTTAAACAACCACGCAGCGGAACCGGTATACCAGGTCCATCCGCTCCGTCCGTAAAATTGCGATTCGGGACCTTCGATATTTCCCGGCGTAACATAGGGCTCGCCGAAATTTTTATCGGGATTTTTACCGCGATGCACCGGATTGATTTTCGTAAACAATCGGTAAGCGCAATCATTTCGCTTTAACTTTGCGGCGGAAATTATCGCCCAGGTTGCCGCGTGTGTATATACCCCGCCGTTTTCCCTCATCGCCGGACTATATCTCGTGAGATAACCGATTTCTTCATCGGGGGATTTATAACTTGGAAATAACAGCAGCGGTCCGACGTCGCTCTCAAGATGCTCTTCCACCATATCCATCACCTGATTTGCTCTCTTTTCATCGGCGACGTCTGCTATCACCGCCCAGGTTTGTGCATTGAGATATATTCTACCTTCGGTATTTTCCCGGCTGCCTATTTTTTCTCCCGAATCCTTCGTCGCGCGGTAATACCATTCACCGTCCCATCCGATTTCATTAAGCGATTTCTTTAATTCTTCTGCCCGCCGGGAATAGATTCCCGTCTTTTCACGATCACCGCTATGTGCAGCAATTGCCGTAAAGTCCGTAAGAATTTTATAAAGAAAATGTCCGAGCCAGATAGACTCCCCTTTCATTTTTAAACCGACGGCGCTTAGACCGTCATTCCAATCGCCTGCACCGATCAACGGCAATCCCCGGTCGCTAAACCGGGATAGCACTTTATCGATTGCTCGAATACAATGATCATATATCGTTGCCGGATTAGGGTCATCGACAAACGGCTCGCGATCCGAAAGAATGCTGTAATCGTTTGTTTCATCAAGATAACTCTGTACAACGAACGGCAGCCACAGCAGATCGTCGGTCATATCCGTTGTAAGACCGATTTCACTGATCGGATGCCACCAGTGATACACAGTACCGTCTTTAAACTGATGGCGGGCATGCAGTGCGATTTGATCGCGGGTATGAACGTGATCGATCGGTAAAAATATCTGACTATCCTGCAATTGATCCCGGTAGCCGTATGCTCCGCCTGTCTGATAATACCCGGTCCTGCCCCAAATTCTTCCTGTGATTGCCTGATACTTTAGCCATGTATTCAACATTATGTTCATCGATTCATCGGGCGTTTGTACTTCGACCGAATTCAAAATCGATTGCCATTTTTCTTTTACCATCGATAAAGAAGCATCGGTTTCCTTTACGTTTTTATATTTTTTCATAAGCGATGCGGCTTCTTCCTGTGAGCGAACTGCACCGAGGGTAAAGACAACAGTTTTTTCCCGACCTGGTTTAAGCGTAACATTAATTTTTAAACTCGCCACCGGATCGAGCCAATTGCCGGTTCGCTTGCGGAGTTTACCGTTCATCAATGCAGCCGGTTTCGACGGCATTCCATACATTCCAAGGAAACTCTCTTTATCGCCGTCATAAGAAGACGGTTTAATGCTTGATGAATGAAACGCTACGTATTCCCAGTTTTTATTCCAATGGCCATTTTCCGACGGCACCTCCCAGAGCCGTTTCGTGGCACACAGCGCGTAGTTATCTTTGTCATATATTGTTTCGGTAAACGACTTATGAAATTCACGATGCCAATCGGGTGCGGCGCCGAGACACCATTCCATATAGGTGAATAGTTCCAGTTTCCGGTTTTTTTTCGATCTATTCTTTAATTGCAGCTTCCATATTTCAACCGGTTCGTCGTTCGGGACAAACACCGTTAACTCCGATTCGATGCCGTTTACAAGCGATTCGATTACCGTGTAGCCGGTTCCGTGCCTGCATGTATACCGCTTCGCATCGGCGCAAACCGGTTTCCAGCCGGCAGACCAGAACTTCCCGGTCTCCGCATCGCGAATATAAATATATTTCCCCCATTCGTCTTTGATAAGGTCCTGTTCCCATCGCGTGATCCGATTTAACTGTGCGTGAGTACGCCAACTATAGCCGCTTCCGGTTTGCGAAATGACAAGCCCATAATCACCATTGCTAATAATATTTATCCATGGACGAGGCGTTCGCGGAGATGTAATAACATATTCTTTCAATTCATTTACAAAATATCCATACTTATTCTTCAACATTTTCACAGTATCGTCCTCGTTATATTAAACTTACATAATCCGATTACTCCGGATTCCTATTTTAACTCGAGTTCAAATTCAGCGACAAGCACATCTATCGAATTCGTTCCCACCAATACCTTTATGGTACCGGATTCGAGACCATAATTCATCCCGCTGTCATAGAACCGTAATTGCGACGGATGAAGAAAAAAATCCACTGTAGTCGTCTCCCCCGGTGCAAGTGTAATTCTTTTAAAATCTCTCAATTCTTTGACAGGTCGTGTAACACTTGCCGCCAGCGTTCGCGTATATAATTGCACCACTTCATCTCCTTCAAACTTGCCTGCATTGGTAACGGAAACCGAGATATGCAGAGTATCATCGGGCGTGAGTACATTTTTATCGAGCTTGAGATCGTCATACGAAAAAGTAGTATAACTGAGTCCGTAGCCGAATGGATATAAAGGAGAGGTTGGAGCATCTATATATTTCGAGGTAAATCTATAATCGGGATCTTTCGGCCGGCCGGTATTTTTATGATAGTAATATACGGGTACCTGTCCGACTTCCGCCGGATACGTAACGGGTAATTTACCTCCCGGATTATAGTGACCGAATAAGACTTCGGCGATGGCATTTCCGGTTTGTGTACCTAAGAACCACGCATTCACTATGGCGGGAATATTATCGTTTGCCCATGTAATTTGTAATGGCCTGCCTGCCATCAATATCATAACGACAGGCGTACCGGTTTCATAGATTTCCTTTAAAAACTCTTCCTGAACACCGGGAAGAATTAAGGTCGCACGGCTTGCGGCTTCACCGCTCATATCCGCTTCTTCACCCACCGCAACTATTGCAATATCCGAATCGCGTGCAAGCTCAACCGCTTCTTTAAATCCTTCTTTTGAAGTATCTCTAAAGTCAACACCCCGGATATGTACAATTTCAGTTTTATCAGAGATGTAATTATTCAACCCCTGTATTAAAGTCACCGTGTCTTCCCGGCGTCCTGCTGCTCTCCAGGAACCGAGTGGATGAAAATTGTCGTCCGCCAGGGGACCTAATACGGCAATTTTTTCTATGTCATCTGAAAGCGGTAATAGCTGATCCTCATTTTTCAACAATACAATCGCTTTCTTTGCCACCTCGAGGGCAGTACCAAGAAAATCCTGATTGAGAATTGTCTCTTCTTCACGCCCGGTATCGGAGTATCTGTACGGATCATCGAATAATCCAAGCTCGAATTTCGTATATAAAATACGTCGTACTGTATTATCGATTTGTTTTTCGGAGATACGACCTTCCTTTAGCAATCCCGGAAGTTTTTCAAGATACACAACGGCCTGCATATCCATATCGACATTTGCATGTAATGCCATTGCAGCGGCAGCGGCGGTATCGACGGCTGCTCCATGGGTAACCATTTCCGGAATAGAGGTATAATCTGTAACAACGAACCCGGTAAATCCCCATTCATCCCTTAATATACTATTCAGTAAAAACCTATTTCCGGTTGCCGGAACTCCGTCGTATTCATTAAATGCGGTCATGAAGGTACGCACTCCTTCATCCCAGGCTGCCTTAAACGGAGGGAGATATACTTCCCGCAACACCCGTTCCGATATATCAACCGTGTTATAGTCACGACCGCCCTCAGCCGCTCCATACGCAGCATAATGTTTCGCCGTTGCCAGGATCGTATTGAGTTTGTTTAAATCATCTCCCTGAAACCCACGCACCCTCGCACGGGCAAATACAGAGTTCATAAACGGATCTTCGCCGGCGCTTTCAGCAATACGCCCCCACCGTGGGTCACGCGTAACATCAACCATCGGGGCAAAGGTCCAGTGAACCCCTGAGGCAGCAGCTTCAGCAGCCGCAGTCTCCGATGCCTTCTCGATTAAATCAGGATCCCATGTTGCTGCTTCTGCAAGCGGTATCGGGAAGATTGTTCTGTAACCGTGAATTACATCGAGACCGAACAATAACGGAATACCGAGTCGCGTTTCCTCTACAGCGATTTGCTGAAGTTGACGTGTATATTCGGCGCCGAATGCATTGAAAATCCCCCCCGCTTTTCCTTCCCTTACGAGTTGTTTAAAATCGTCTCTCAACACGGGTCCTGTCGGTGTGAAACTGCTGCTCACCAATGTCATCTGACCTAATTTTTCTTCAAGAGACATTATGGTCAACAAAGAATCTATCTTCTCTATAATTTCCGGATCCTGCTCAACGCCGGCATTTATTATCGGAAAAGCCGGAAGTATCCACATTAATGTCAATACAAACAGCGTGATAATATACATTTGTTTTTGCTTTATCATTTTAATATTTCATTTTTTATTGTAAGATAATAACACATTTAGTTACCGAGAGATATTTTATTTAGTTCCTCGTGCTCTTTAGACATTTGTTCAAGTGTTTTATCTTTTGTTTCGGTAATAAATCTCTTTACAAAAATGAACGCGATAAAACCGAATGTTGCATAAATACCGTACGATAAGCCCAACCCGATCGTAGCGAGAAATATCGGAAAGCTCATTGTGATAAGGAAATTAGCGCCCCATTGCGCAAGTCCGCAAACCGCAAGGGCAGCGCCCCGGAACCGGTTCGGGAACATTTCACCGAGCATTACCCACATAACGGGTCCCCATGAAAAGGCAAAGAATGCAATAAATAAATTCGCTGCGACCAAAGCGATCAAACCCTGGGCGGCACTCAGGTTTAAGTTGCCTTCCGGAGTGACATCCCCCACAGAAAAAGTAATTGCCATTACTGCGAGCATCACTGCCTGCCCCAGTGCACCGACAAGAAGCAGCGGTTTACGTCCCACCTTATCGATAAGCGCAATGGCGACAAAAGTAAATAAAACATTAACCGAGCCGTTTATGACATTTGTCAGCAACGCATCCGCTTCGGTAAATCCTGCCGCCTGCCATAACACTGCACCGTAATAAAACACAACGTTAATACCTGTAAACTGTTGAAGCATAGCCAACGCCATACCTATCCAGACGATAGGATATAAATTTTTTCTTTCCGGACGATAGATATCGGTAAACCGCGGTTTTCTTTTCTCAAAGACAGTATCTTTGATTTCACCCACTATTTTTTTCGCCTGTTCAAGATTTGTCAACTTTGCCAGAATAGTTTCCGCTTTGTGTGCTTTACCGGCGGCAACGAGGTATCTTGGCGACTCGGGAATGAAAATGAGACCGAACAGGAAAACCAATGCCGGCACGATCTCAACCCAGAACATCCACTGCCATGCTTTAAATCCGGCCCAGAATAATTCCGTAGCGCCTCCTGCGACGCCGGCAATCAAATAATTACTAAAAAATGCAGACACAAGGCCGAGTACGATCATGAGTTGTTGCAGCGATGCCAAACGACCGCGTATGTGCGGGGGCGCTATCTCGCTTATATACGCAGGCGCCAGTATGCTTGCGCTGCCGACCGCTAATCCGCCCAAAATCCGGTAAAAAACAAATTCCGCAGAACTCGCCGAGATGCCCGAACCCCATGCACTTACTATGAACGTTCCGGCCGTAATTAAAAGAATGGTTTTCCTGCCGAATCTATCGGCAAGTGAACCGGCAAAAAAAGCTCCGACTGCACACCCAAGCAGCATGGAGGCAACATTAAAACCCGTACCTATTGCATCTGAATCAAACTCCACTTGAAGTGCATGCACGGCTCCGTTTATGACACCGCTGTCAAAACCGAACAGAAATCCACCGATAGCGGCAATTGCTGATAGAAGAATAACACGGGGTGTATTATTTTGTGATGTAAGTGTATATTTAGAATCGGTCATGGTAATCTACTTAAATAATATAATCATTGAATTGTTCCTGTGATTTTAAAATCACGTGTATATAATCCCCGTTTGAAATGTAAGGATGCTAATTTTGAAAGGAAACTGAAAATAAATTCAGAAACCTGCATTTTAAAATGCAAGTCCCAGCGTAAAACGCTGACTGGCGCCCAATCGTCCGTGATCAGCCCATGCATAATCGAATCGCAGATCATAATCGAACAATTCATATTGTAAACCGAACCCGAGTGTCAATCCGACCTCAGAATCTTCTTCAAATAATCTTTGATAACCACTTCGCAAAAATATTAAATTTCTAAACCTCCACTCTGCGCCGAAGCTGACGCTTTCGGTGTTGTCGTTCGGATGATACGCATCGACGGAAACGAAGACTTCATTGTTCATCCCGACCTTAACCGGATAACCGATCCCGACACGAAATACAACCGGAAGCGGAAAACCATCCGTTTTGATCTCAGCGGGTATGTTATCGATTGTTCCGTGTTGATCCGGATTGTGATTATAACGGATGCGTAAATCACTGCCGGAGTACCGTGCGGGCATTCCATAATTGGAAATGCTTGCACCTATGTGGATACCGTCTTCGGAAATCCTGTACAAGGTACCGATGTTCAGAGCAAAGGTCGAGATAGAACTTCGCCAGATCGTCTCCTGTATATAATTAAGCTGTAATCCGAGTGAGAATCTGTCGCTTATTCTCCGGCCATAGCCGACCCCCAGCGCTATATTCGAGACAGTATATCGTTCCCCCGTACCGAGGGGTTGCTCGACGGTTCGCACGTCGATTTCCCCTGAATTTAACGAGGTGAAACTAAGGGATAGTGTATTCGCTTCATCGATCTTAACCGCCAGCGTCGCGTAATCGTATTGTATACCCGCAAGCCATTGGTTGTGTGTGAACTGAACATCGGATTTATTTAATTTACCGAGAGCCGCGGGATTATAATACGACGATATCGCTTCGGTGTATGAGGTTACTCCGGCGTTTCCCATACCCGCTACCCGGGCGCTGGGTTCGATGAGTAAAAACTGACCGATCGTTGTTCCCGTCTTGCTTTGAGAAAATACGGAAGAACTGCTTAATAGCAGCAATAGTATCGCAAGCACATGAGTAGTACAATATTTTCTTACGATTATTCGATCCTTCGGAAAAATCAGAATGTCTTTCATGCTCTTCATCTCTCTCATTTAATTATTGCAAATTTTCCGGTATAACTATCAAGTTTATCGGCTTCGACGTGAAATATATAAAGTCCCGGCGCTACGTCGAGATTGTCCTTGGTCCTGAGATTCCAGGCAACATAACCGTCGTTCGATCCTTCGTGGTATAGTGTTTGGACGAGTTGTCCTGCAACCGTATATATTCTGATCGTGCATAATGCAGGCAGATTACGGAACTCGATTCTTCGTTCCCCTCTTCCAGAGACAGCGAACCGTTCGGGTTCAAAGCTTGCAAATCCGACATACGGATTGGGAACAACGTACGGAGGGTCGTTCTTCATGCTATCCTTTGCAAGCTCTTCTATACGCTCTCCGTATGTCGTGAATTCAAACACATCGCCGGCGCCGAAGGGTTTGTTTAAATGAACCTCATACACATCACCTTCACCGGGCGCAATCACCTCGCCTCCCTGCACCGGATTTTCGGGATCTATCGAGATCCGCCATGTCACCCGCGGGCGGTTCGGTTCATCCTCGGTATAGGTAATCACGTCGATATACTCACTCACCTCACTTAAAGTACGGTCGCCGTTCACATCCCGGAATCTGAATCGCATCCTTTTATCGCCTTCTCCGGTATGAGCGTACACCCGAAATTTAGCGGGAATTGCGGGTACACCTATTCCGGCAACCGATGTGTCTACATACTCATCGCTGAACACGACCGAGAAATCGTTCGGATAATTTGGACGGCTTTGATTTATCGGCAGCACAAATTGATATTCCGTTTTATAATTCAGATTGGAGTTGCTTCCGGGGGTAAAACCGGTTTTTTCCTCATCTACTTCAACCGATGCCGGAGTTTTGATAACCGGCAGTAACCCGCCTCCCACCTGTCCGATACCCTCGCCGGCGAGATCGGTGCCCTGGTCGATAATAATCTCACCGGTCGTTTCATCGATTAGACGATAAAAATCAGCCCGAATGTGATCGGACATATGAGTCATAAACTTTAGAGTAAATGTATGTCCGTCCGGCACATGTTCCGCATTAACAATATTCAAGTCAACCGTTCCGACGCCGTCACCCGAGACACGGCTGAGTCTGTCAATTTCCGGCGGTACATATCCGGCTACCCTCGGATTCGGTCTCACGGATACAACATTTTGCGGTACGATTACACCGCCGCGAGCAGTGCGTGAAACGGATATAGAATTTTCCGAAGGATAAAACCCGTGCTCTTCCGAGCCGTAATCATACGCGGTAATTGCGTAATAATACTGCTGTCCGTTGGTTACCGTTGTATCCGTCCACGTGTGCGTAATACCGGTATCCTCTCCGAGATAAAACGCCACTCCTTCAATTGTTATACTTGAATAGCCGGTTATTCC
>PWTU01000520.1 GCA_003562775.1 Ignavibacteriales bacterium | reverse complement strand
CAAGTTTTTTACAAGCAATGCCTTCCCGAACCGCACCGGTTGCCCTGTTGAGCGCATCCCGTACGATCGCATAACATTTATTTTCTTCGGGAGACGGTTTTCCGACCGAAACCGTTCGCGTGATATCACTATGATAGCCGTTATACACACACCCGAAATCCATGATGATAAGTTCATTATTTGCAATTTTCTTATCCGACGCTCTGCCATGGGGCAGCGCTGCACGCGTACCGCTTGCGACTATAGGTTCAAATGCATCTCCCCCGGCGCCGCGCTTTCTGTGTAAATATGTTATTTCTGCGGCTATATCTTTTTCCGCTACCCCCGGCTTTATCATCCCGATCACCGCATTGAAAACATCTTCCGAAATCGATATTGCTTTTTTAATGAAATCGATCTCAGATTGATTTTTTTGCAGCATCATCGGCTCGATAGTGATCGCCAGCGGCGCCGGGCGTTTCCCCGGAAACAACTTTTTAATTTTTTGAAATTGTTCATACGTAGTATAGTTCGCTTCGAAACCGATTCGCCTTGCTGCGCGAAGATAGTTTTTTCGTTTTACCTCTTCGTATAAACCGCGGCATGCTATGACGATCTTCCAGTCGGCGACTTCTTCGGACGCCTGCACTTCGTATCTGGTATCGGTAATAAAATAAAGATTACGTGGCGTCGCAAGAAGCAACGCATTCGATCCGGAAAATCCCGTCAAATATCGTATGTGAGCGGTTCGGGAAATAATCAACGCATCGAGCTTGTGTTCCTCGAACAGATGGGTAATATATGCAAGCCGGTGTTCCGTTGATCGATTCTCCATTTACATCTACAGGTGATAATTCGGAGATTCTTGGGTGATCTGCACATCATGCGGATGGCTTTCCCGTAATCCGGCAACCGTCATTTGCACCATTCGGGCATTGCTTTTCAGTTTTGCTATCGTCGAAACTCCGCAGTACGCCATAGCAGCTCTTAAACCTCCCACCATCTGGTGCACGGTTTCACGAAGCGTTCCTCGATACGGCACTCTCCCTTCTATTCCTTCGGGGACGAGTTTCGGAAGATCATCTTCAACATCCTGAAAATATCGATCCCTGCTGCCTCTCTTCATCGCGCCGATGGAACCCATTCCGCGATAAACTTTATACGTTCTTCCTTCGTAAAGTATTTTTTCTCCCGGACTCTCCTCAACACCGGCAAACATACCGCCTATCATAACGGTATCGGCGCCTGCGGCGATTGCTTTTGCAATATCACCCGTCTGTTTAATGCCACCGTCTGCGATGACAGGTATCTTATTCCTCGCTGCCGCTTTTGCGCACTCATACACGGCGGTTACCTGCGGGACCCCGACGCCTGCGACGATGCGCGTAGTACAGATCGATCCGGGTCCAACACCGACTTTTACTGAATCCACTCCGGCTTTGATGAGATCACTCGTGGCTTCAGCAGTAACAACGTTGCCCGCAATAAGCTGTAAAGCCGGGAATTTCTTCCTGAGATCCTTCACCATATCAATAACGCCTTTTGAATGACCGTGTGCAGTATCAACAACTATCACATCGGCGCCATGCTCTTCAAGAACATGTACCCGCTCGAACGTCTCTTCTGTGACGCCCACCGCCGCCCCGACCAGCAAACGACCGTGCTTATCTTTCGAAGCATTGGGGTGACTCTTCTTCTTTTGAATGTCTTTAAACGTTATCAAGCCGACAAGCATACCTTTTTTATCGACAACCGGAAGTTTTTCGACTTTATGATTCTGAAGAATCTTCTCCGCCTCTTCCAGCGTCGTCCCGCGCGGCACGGTCACAAGATTACTCTTCGTCATAACCTTGCTTACTGAAATGTCCTGGTTCGGCTCGAATCGTAGATCGCGGTTCGTTAATATACCGACGAGTTTTCCGTTATCGACAATAGGGACACCCGAGATGCTGTATGTGTGCATGAGTTTAAGTGCATCGCGGACTTTTTTATCGGGAGTCAGGGTTATCGGGTTTAGTATCATGCCGCTCTCCGACCGTTTGACTCGATCGATTTGTGCGGCTTGTTGTTCTATCGTCATATTTTTATGAATGATGCCGATGCCTCCCTCACGTGCAAGTGCAATTGCCATTTCCGCCTCGGTGACCGTATCCATAGCAGCACTCACTATCGGTATATTCAATGCAATGCCGCGCGTCAGGCGAGTCTTTGTATCAACCTCGCGCGGCAGCACATCCGATTTTGCCGGAACAAGCAACACATCGTCAAACGTCAGCGCCTCGCCAATAAACTTTGTCTTTGCCATGGTTTATTCCTTCTTATGTAAACGCTGCTAAACCGGTGACATCCTGACCGATTATGAGCGTGTGAATTTCATGTGTCCCTTCATACGTCTTAACAGATTCGAGATTCGCCGCGTGCCGCATAACGGGATATTCATCGAGAATGCCGTTTGCACCGAGTATCTCCCTTGCCGTACGCGCGATCTCGAGTGCGTAGTAGCAATTGTTGCGCTTTGCCATCGATACCTGTGTGTGCCTTAACGTACCGGCGTCTTTCATCCTGCCGAGCTTCCAGCAGAGCAACTGACCTTTTGTTATCTCGGTTACCATGTAAGCCAGTTTTTCCTGTATCAACTGAAACGAACCGATCGGTTTGTCGAACTGGATTCGTGTTTTGGAATAATTCAATGCCGAGTCGTAACAGGTCATTGCGGCGCCGAGCACCCCCCACGCAATACCGTAACGCGCCTGGTTCAGACACATCAGCGGCGACTTCAATCCGGCCGATTTCGGCAGAAGGTTTTCTACCGGTATCTCACAATCTTCAAACACAAGCTCGGATGTTACAGACGCACGAAGCGAATGTTTCCCCTTCATCTCCGGTGCAGTAAATCCTTTTGTTCCTTTCTCAACAAGGAAGCCGTGAATATCTCCGTCCAGTTTTGCCCAGACAACGGCAATATCGGCAATCGTTCCATTGGTGATCCACATCTTTGTACCGTTTAAAACGTAGCGATCGCCTTTCTTTTGGGCACGGGTTTTCATCCCTGAGGGATTGCTGCCGAAATCCGGCTCGGTCAAACCGAAACATCCAATCTTTTCACCCGTTGCAAGCTTCGGCAACCAGTATTTCTTTTGCTCTTCGTTGCCGAACCGGAATATCGGGTACATAACAAGTCCGCTCTGCACCGAAGCAAAACTCCTCACGCCGCTGTCGCCTCGCTCAAGTTCCTGCATCACCAATCCATACGCAACATTATTCATACCCGCACAGCCATATTCCTCGGGCAAGGAAGCACCGAGCAATCCAAGTTCTCCCATTTTGGGTACGATATCCTTTGGGAAAGTACACTCGCGGTTATGCTTTTCGATGACCGGTATTACATTATCTTCGACAAATTCACGTACGGTATCCCGAACAAGAATTTCGTCTTGTTCAAATACTTCGTCTAAATTAAAATAATCTACACCTCTGAATTTCGCCATGTATTATCCTCTTATTTTCAACTATATAGCGTGTTGGGTTACTGAAATGGGAACAGATAGAAATTATAAAAAATAGCTAAATTAGCCGGAAAAGTCAATTTTAGAAAAATTATTCATTTTAAAAGGATAATTTAAGAATAAAGGAAGCGGCGGGGATTTATATGGAATGGGGGGATGTGGGGGTTTGGGGGCATGGATGCATGGGGGCATGAGTGCATGGAAAATCCGAAAGCCCCGATAGCTATCGGGGGATTTTGCCTTTCAACCCAATATCACTTTTATCCTGTTGACGGATCCCTCCGGCATTTGAGGTAGTAATGCTTTACGCTGTTCAACTCCGTTTACAATAATGCACGCTACTCCCTTTGATACATGCGCGGGATTTTCTACTTCGATAATATATTCAGCGCCGCGATATTTACGGGTGACCGTAAAACCATCCCAGTCTTTTGGAATGCAGGGATCGACGACAAGTCCGTCGTATTGAGGGCGAATGCCGAGTATATATTGAGTGACCGCATAAAAATTCCACGCGGCGGTTCCGGTTAACCAACTGTT
>PWTU01000262.1 GCA_003562775.1 Ignavibacteriales bacterium | reverse complement strand
TATTGCCGGCAATTAAAAAGAACAACTTTGGCCGTATTATTAACATCACATCCGGTGCACCGCTTAACTGTTTCCCGGGGTTTGCGTTATATAGTTCATCCAAAGGAGCATTGAATGCCATAACCGTCACGGCTGCAAATGAATATGCGGATCATGACATAAAGATCAATCTTATGAGTCCCGGCCCCGTCAAATCGAACATGGCACCGAATGCACCGATGGATCCGTCGGTCTGTCATCCGACAGTTGATTATCTGTTGACGCTTGATGAAAATGGACCCACGGGTAAGTTCTTCTGGCTCGGCTATGAGATTCCGCTGTTTCCCGATCTTGAAGGAGTTGCATGGCTTGAGGGAAAAGCCGATTCCACGAAGTACACGAAGGTGATATCGTGAGCGATATCGTTCGAGTAGGGATGATCGGGATGAGTGAAGGAAATGGACATCCGTTTTCATTTTCCTCTATCATTAACGGATATTCGGATGCCGGGCTTGCTCAATCGGGTTGGGATGGAATTTATAATTATGTTAAAGTACGCGACAAATCCGAATTCGGCATACAAAATCTGAAAGTAACCCATGCGTGGACACACGATAAAGAGCAAACAAAGAAGTTGTGCGATGCGGCGATGATACCGTGTCCCGTTAATAACTATAAGCAGATGCTCGGCAATATCGATGCCCTTATTATTGCACGGGACGATCATGCAGTGCACCTCGAAATTGCAAGACCGTTTCTCGAAAAGAATGTACCGGTTTTTATCGACAAACCGCTTTCGTTGAGCACAGATGAATTGAAGTACTTTAAACCCTTTCTTGAAAATGGTACGCTGATGTCCTGTTCCGGTCTGAGATATGCAAAAGAGCTTGATGCTGTCCGGGATGCCATCACGGAATACGGAGCTCCGTTGTTTGTTCGCGGCACGGTCTTGTTTTCATGGGAGAAATACGGTGTGCACATGCTTGAAGGGATACAGAGTTTGTTACAATCCAGGCCCGTCTCTGTATCCAGTGTACCGGCAGGTCATATGTCGGTTTTGATCAATATGTCCGACGGCACAAATATTCTAATTGATGCATTGGGAAACGTCCCGAAAATATTCAGGATCGATGTAATTGGCGACCGGGAGATATCGACCCATGAAATATCCGATAATTTCTCTATGTTCCGCCGTATGCTCTGGCATTTCGCCGAAATGATCAGGACGGGTACACCACCAATACCACCGCGCCAAACGCTGGATATAATGAAGGTGCTCATGGCAGGAAATACCGCGAGATTGGAAAACCGGATAGTGTATATGGAAGAATTCGATTTTTAAAATTCTAAATTCTAATGACCTAAATCCTAAACAAATTCAAATATCGAATGTTCAAATGATCTAAACTTACGGGGTCCGAGATTGTTTTGGAAATTAGGATTTTGAACATTAATGTATTGTTTAGAATTTAGATATTAGGATTTAGTGCTTATGATTTATTATTCATTATGCATAACAAAGTTAAATATAAGTCCCTCTTCGACCTCACCGGCAAAAACGCCATTGTTACCGGCGGGTGCGGTATACTGGGGGAACATTTCTGTAAAGCACTCAGCGAGTTCGGCGCGAACGTTGCCGTTATCGATATCAACGAGGAAAAAACTTCATCGTTGGCGGAAGAGTTACAAAAAACGTATGATGTTAAATCCATCGGTGTTTACTGCGATGTGTCCGATCCGGAGTCGGTTAAGAATATGGTCGCTCAAGTGGTTGATGAATTTGGGGGAATCGATATATTGCACAACAACGCCGCTTCCAAATCCGACGATCTCGATGCATTCTTCGCACCGTTTGAGGAATACTCCCTCGATGAATGGCGGAAGATCATGTCGGTCAATATCGACGGTATGTTCCTGGTTGCACAAGCGGTTGGAAAGCATATGGTGGATAACTCTATACAGGGCAGCATAATTCAAACCTCGTCGATTTACGGACTGGTTGCTTCCGACAAACGGATATACGAAGGATCGTTTTATCTCGATAAACAGATAAGCAATCCCGCCGTGTATTCCGCTTCAAAGGCATCCGTTGTTGGTTTAACCCGGTATCTCGCTTCCTATTGGGGGGATAAGGGGATACGGGTTAACGCCCTTGTCCCCGGTGGTGTGGAAAGCGGACAAAACGACATTTTCAAAGAAAAGTATTCTGCACGTGTTCCACTTGGACGTATGGCACAGGCACAGGAAATGACCGGAGCGCTTGTTTACCTTGCATCGGATGCATCAAGTTATGTGACCGGACAATGCCTGGTAATCGACGGTGGATTAACCGTATGGTAGAACCTAAAAAATAATTATAAATATACAATAAACAATAAGCAATAATCAAAGTGTCATTAATGATGCAAATAATAAATGACCTAACTCCGCTCAACCGGGTCTTTTGTTCTTCCGATTATGATGCGGCTATTGATTACCTTTGTGACATCTTACCATTTACCGTACATGAATATCCTGCGCATAACGTTCATAATGGTTGGGTCATTCCTCCTAAATGGGATGTAAAAGAGGCCAAAATTTTAAAAGATGGAAAAGTTATTTATGATGGCACTAAACATCCTCTTTCGGTCATTGCTCTTTCAAGCCCTTTTAGAGGGAAAGTTGACCTGAATGAGTTAAAAAAGCATTTACACTATGATACAAGATATGATGATGCCATTCCTTATCATTTCAGACAGATGTATCGCAGCTGGGAACGTGATTGGGGTTTTTGCGTAACAAAAAATTTTTATGATAGTCTTAATGAAGGGACATATGACATCATAATTGAAACAGAAGAGGCTGAAGGTGTATTAAAAGTTTTAGAATATACAAAAAAAGGAAAACTTGATGAAACGATCATTATCGCTGCCCATTTGGATCACCCGGGAATGGCGAATGACGATTTGGCTGGGTGTTCAGTAGGAGTAGAGTTATTCAAAAAATTGCAGTCAATGGAAACTAAATTCTCTTATCAATTATTTTTACACCAGGAAGTAATAGGACCAGAATATTATCTTGCGCATCTTAACGAGGACAAGAGAAGTAAATTGTTAGAGGGCATATTTATAGAAATGCTCGGATCGAGGACGAAACTCGGATTGCAATCTTCTCCTCAAGGTTTGACGAATGTTGAGTATTTTGTAAAGCAAGAATTAGAGAAATCAGGTATTCCTTTTAATCATAAGCCATATGGTGATGTTGTAGTAAACGGTGAGTATATATATGCGGGTTATGGTATTCCTGTTTCATCGTTGTCGCGGTATCCATACCCGGAATATCATTCGGATAAGGACGATATTTCAATTATTTATGAGGAGGAGTTGAAGGAGTCATTAAATATATTACTGCGGGCAATAGAGAATATGGAACGTGATGCTATTGTCAGGAAAAAATATCAGGGTAACGTATGCGCGTCAAATCCTCAGTATAACTTATATGTAGATCCCGGTCAAGCTGCATTTGGCGGATTGGTTGATGAATATGATGTTAGAAATGTGAGACGATTTATGGAGTTATTTCCGATGTACCATAAGCAGGTACCAATTCGACGATTGTCAAGTGAATTTAATATAGAATATCGATTATTGCATGATTACCTAAAGAGATGGGAGGCAAAAGGATTAATTGAAATGGTTTGAATTTATAAATCCTTCGCAGATATGATTTATATGTTTAAAAGGTATTTTGGCGGAATAACAAACATTAACACAGAGAATAATTTTGTGTGTTTAACTTTTGATGATGGTCCAAATCCAGAAAACACACAACGGGTATTGGATATACTATCTAAGTATGAGGTAAAGGCTACATTTTTCGTTGTCGTTAAACTTGCTGAAAAATATCAGTTCCTAATAAAAGAAATGGTTGAAGCTGGACATGACATTGGAAATCACACATGAGATCATCAAGATATAACGAAATTAAGTTCCGATGAGAGAATAATTCAAATAAGTAAATGTGAGAAAGTATTATCACCATTTTTTAAGAAAATATTCAGACCCCCGTA
>PWTU01000447.1 GCA_003562775.1 Ignavibacteriales bacterium | reverse complement strand
GTTCCTTGTGGAATTTCTCAATTTCACGTGGGATGAGGTACACGACGAAGCGGAAAAACTCGAACATATTATGTCGGAAGATCTCGAGGAGCGAATCGATAAAGCCCTCGGTTATCCCAAACACGATCCGCACGGGCATCCGATACCGAGTAAAAACGGTGAGATAGTCGAAGACGACCATCCTTCGCTTGCCGATCTGGATATAAACAGCAGCGGTACTGTTGTTCGCGTCAACGATATGTCACAATCGTTGTTGAAGCACATGGCACGTATAGGTATTCGCATAAAATCACGCATAAAAGTTTTAAATGTTGTTGAATTTGACGGCTCGATGCTTGTGCGATTTGATGACAATAAGAAGGAAATATATATTAGCCGCCAAGTTGCACGGAACATATTTGTAGAATTGGATTCATAAGAAAAATGATTGAGGAAACGATTCATCCGCTCACAGCACTGGTGATTGCAAGTATTTCGATCATTATAATCGTTATTCTCTTCTATCCGGAGAAGGGAATAATTGCACAATTGCAGCGGGCAAGGAAAAATTCCAAACGCATCCTGATTGAAGATGCGCTCAAACATATTTATAATTATGAGTATAATGATATTGATTGCACAATCCACAGTATCGCGGGAAATTTATCTATCTCGGGAGAAAGAGCGGCAAAATTAGTAGAAAAACTCAGTTCTCTTGGGCTTATTGAGACTGATTCGGAGCGAATAGAGCTTACAGCAAATGGCAGATCGTACGCGCTTCGTATAATTCGAGTGCATCGGCTTTGGGAACGTTACCTCGCCGATAAAACGGGTATCCAAGAAAAAGATTGGCACACCCAAGCCGAAAGTAAAGAACACGACATCTCTATCGATGAAGCAGATCTGCTGGCCGCACGGTTAGGTCACCCGCTTATCGATCCACACGGCGATCCGATTCCGTCACAATCGGGAACAATGGTCGATAGATCGGGGATTCCATTAAACAACTTGCCACATGATCTGTATGCTCGCATCGTCCATATTGAAGACGAGCCAGAAGCAATATACGCCCAGATTGTCGCTTTGGGATTGCATCCCGGCATGCAAGTCCGTATCCTCGAACAGAACGAGAGAAAACTCATATTCGAGGCAGATGGAAATGAGTGCGTGCTTGCACCTCTCTTTGCATCACAGATACACGTTACACCGATTCATACGCACAAGGAAGTGCAACAAAACTTTATACCGTTATCGACATTGCAAGAAGGTGAACAAGCACGAGTTGTTTCGATTTCTAAAAAAATTCGCGGAGAACAAAGACGACGACTCATGGACCTCGGGCTTGTTCCGGGAACTATTGTATCGACAGTTATAAAAAGCTTTGGAAATGATCCGGTTGCCTATCAGATTCGGGGAGCAGTAATTGCGCTTCGAAAGAGGCAAACGGATGCGATATTTATTCAACGAATAGAGGACAAAGAGAATGGCAGAAATGAACCAATGTGAAAGTTGTCCTGCCCATAAGCCGGGAAATTTCATTCGCCATGGAATAAACATGAGTGGGTACGATTATTTGATCGCTCTATCGGGCAATCCCAATACGGGGAAAAGCACCGTTTTTAACAACTTAACCGGTTTACGGCAGCATACCGGTAATTGGCCCGGCAAAACCGTCACACGAGCCGAAGGTGCGTTTTCGTATAACGATAAAAAATTTAAAGTCGTCGATTTGCCCGGTACATATTCTCTATTTTCGATGAGTACTGATGAAGAAATAGCCCGTGATTTTTTATTGTTCGGGAAACCCGATGTAACAGTCGTTGTCGTCGATGCTACACGGGTTGAACGTAATCTCAATTTAGTGTTACAAATTCTTGAAATCACGGATCGAGTGGTTGTATGTCTCAACCTGATAGACGAAGCAACGCGACATAACCTTGAAATCGATGACATACAACTTGCACGCGATCTCGGGGTTCCGGTAGTTCCCACAGCAGCACGAGTAAAGAAGGGTATGAAGAGTTTGCTACAAAACATATATGATGTTGCAACGGAAGTATATTCTACAAGACCATTTCGCATAAAAAAAATTCCACCTCGTGTATCACGTGCGGTTGAAAAACTTACAAAACAAATAAAGGAGCAATTTCCCGATCTGCCCAATGCACGCTGGATTGCAATGCGACTACTCGAAGGTGATCAGCGGATTATTGATGCAATTCAATCAGAGGAACTGGGAGTAGTACCTCAGGATGTACAAGTACAAGAAAAGATGAAGTCATATGGTTACCAGAAAGCATAACGGCGGTGAAGAAATTATTAATAATGCACATCTGCTCCGTCAGGAGATCGGTGAGCATTTTTATGATACGGTGATGGAGTCTATTTATTCCGAAGCAGCCTCAATCGCCAAACGATCAGTACACAAACATGATGATAAGGCAACGTATACGCTGGATAAAACCATTGACCGTATTGTTACAAGCAAAGTGTTCGGATTTCCGATCATGATCGCATTGCTGGCTATCGTTTTCTGGATAACCATCGAAGGTTCAAACATTCCGTCCAATCTGCTGTATTTATTTTTGGTTGAAACAATGCATCCTGCGTTAAAAGGAGCCGCGAACAGTATGGGTGTACCGTGGTGGCTCGACGGTTTGCTGATAGACGGTGCATATCTCAGCGTCGCCTGGGTCGTTAGTGTGATGCTTCCGCCGATGGCGATATTTTTCCCGTTGTTTACACTGCTCGAAGACTTCGGATATTTACCTCGTGTCGCATTCAATATGGATTCGTTATTCAGGAAAGCAGGTGCACACGGTAAACAAGCATTAACAATGAGTATGGGATTTGGATGTAATGCTGCGGGTGTAATATCAACGAGGATTATTGATAGTCCGCGGGAACGGATCATTGCGATTCTGACAAATAACTTCTCACTCTGCAATGGAAGATGGCCGACACAAATTTTGATTGCGACAATTTTTATCGGCAGTCTTGTTCCTGCCCACCTCGCCGGACTTGTATCTGCAACGGCGGTGGTAAGCGTAGCGATACTGGGGATTGCGCTGAGTATCCTCCTTTCATGGTTATTATCACATACGATACTCCGGGGTGAAGCATCAACGTTCAGTCTTGAACTCCCCCCCTATCGTCCACCACGTATACTTCGTACCCTATATACATCGCTCATCGACAGGACAATCTTCGTTTTATGGCGAGCAATTCTATTCGCACTGCCGGCAGGCCTCGTAATTTGGTCGGTTTCAAATATCACCGTTGGTGATGCAAGTGTCGCAGAACATTTTATCAGATGGGCAGATCCTTTTGGAATCTTTATCGGATTAAACGGGATTATATTGTTAGCATACATAATTGCAATTCCTGCAAATGAAATTGTAATCCCGACAATCTTAATGCTCACAGTGTCGACACTCGGCATGCACGAACTTGGCTCCGGCACGGGGGTCATGTTTGAATTAGATTCAGTGCACGCGACGGCTGCAATCTTTCATGCAGGGGGGTGGACATTGTTGACAGGTATTAATCTGATGCTTTTCAGTTTGATCCATAATCCGTGCTCGACGACACTATACACGATTTACAAAGAAACGGGCAATATAAAATGGACAACACTTGCCGCAGTTATCCCGCTTAGCATGGGAATTGCTGTGTGCTTTTTCGTTGCACAGATTTGGAGATTATTTTAGTAGCTGAGAAGTTAATAAATCGCTTACGGGAGGAATATAATGATAAATAGAGTGCTTCTATTCATATTGGTATTAATTACATTTAGTTCCTTAACAATTGGATGCGGCGACAGGAGCGCAGAAAGTGAACGTAACAAACCGCTCGTTGTTGCAACCACCACCATTATTGCCGACATTGCCGATCAGATCGCCGGCGATCGCGTCGAGGTCTATTGCATCATGCCCATCGGCGGCGATCCGCACATCTATCAGCCCGTACCCGGCGATGCACGTATGATCGCACGTTCCGATCTCGTTCTGCTGAACGGCCTGCAGCTTGAGGGATGGCTGACCGAGCTTG
>PWTU01000162.1 GCA_003562775.1 Ignavibacteriales bacterium | reverse complement strand
ATTTTGTATAACGTTCCGAAGTTTACCGGTGTGGATATACAGGCGGAAACCGTCGCAGAACTCGCAGAACATCCGAACATTGCCGGGATAAAAAACAGCACCGAGAACCTGCGACAGATTATAGAATTCGTAACCGGTACGCCGGATGACTTCGCCGTTCTTGCCGGGACCGCTTCTGTATTATACAACGGTTTAACAAGCGGCGCGGTCGGCGGTATAGTTGCCCTTGCCAACATTGCCCCGGATGAATGTGTGCGGATACAGAAACTGGTCGATACAGGTAAATTGCAAGAAGCCCTCGCATTGCAGCAGCGATTGATTCCGGTAAATAAAGCGGTCACCTCGCAATACGGTGTTCCAGGCTTGAAAGCAACGATGGATATGCTGGGATATTTTGGCGGAGAGCCGCGGAAACCGTTGAGGAAGTTGGGAGAGAGTGAGAGAAATTCATTGCGAATTATACTTGAAAATTCTGATATGCTTTAATGAAAATATCAGTTGATTTTATATAATCAGTTATTTATCATATTGGTATAATTATTTCAATCATTGGTTATAAACTACTATGGAATCTGATAAAAAATCAATATTTGATTTAAGTTCTTCAGAAAAACTTCAGCTTGTTGAGGATTTATGGGATGATCTCGCCTCTAATCCCGATGTGATACCGGTTCATGACTGGCAAAAGAAAGAGCTTGACCGGAGGAAGAGGAATCTCCAAAAGAATCCTGCGTCTGTAGATAGGTGGGAGAATGTAAAGAAAAAAATTCGCGGTCAATATGGCCGTTAAGTTAAACTTACTCCCGAGATTTTTCAGTATATACGGAATAGTTATTCAGTGATGTTACGTAGATGGTATATATTGGTAATATTATTATATAACCCTTTCAGGGTATATCATTAATATTATTTTCCTAAGCCAAGGGCGTTGCCCTTGGCTTATATATTTGTCCCCTTTGGGGACTAATTTATACCGTATTACCCCGAAGGGGTAACATATAACAGGTCGGGGCATCGCCCCGACATAAAAAGAAACTACAAAATGGAACCCTGAAAGGGTTATATAATACTCGGTGCGTAACTCGGTGCGTAACATCAGTTATTAATATTATGAAAATAGAAAACGTATGCTTTATATTGATATCAGATTTATTGAGCGTATCAGGAACTTTGTTAGATAAGATTGAGGAGTCGGGAGGAAGCTCCCACGCGCAAGTGGGAACTATCTTTTAGATAGACCCCACTTTTCCATCTCACTGTTTGCAGAATATCAATTAACAATAATAGTTTACAATTAACAACCAAAAATAATTTTCCCCAATGAAACACTACTCCGGCATCGATTACGAACACTTCCTCAACGATATCCGCGATATGTATCCCTTCAGCATCGATGAAGCGGTCCTGGTGGAGCTTATCGCGAATTCGCTCGATGCCAAGACGACCCTCCTCGATATCCGCATCGATCCCGAACAGAAAATATTCGAGCTTACCGATAATGGAAAAGGCATGACTGCCCGGGGCTTCGAACTCTATCATAACTTTTCAACGTCGTTTAAGCGGAAAGGATACGGCATCGGGTTTGCCGGACTCGGGGCAAAGCTCGCATTGAAAATATCCGATAAAATAGTTACCGAGACGCGGCAAAAGAGTACCTCATCGAAATCGTTTTGGGGTACTTCCGAATGGAAATTTGAAAAGCCGAAACGCCGGTCGCGGTCAAGTTCCCAGCCCGTCTGGTACGATCTCGATGAACGTACCCTTACCCATCACGGCACCCGTGTACGCATCCATCTGAAAAGTAAATCGCACGCTCTTTTAAAACCCGGTGAGGTTGCCGCTATTATACACAGACATTATCTTCCGTTACTGGAGTTACATGAATTCTACGAAATGTCGGGTATTTATAAAAGGGTGAGTATTCTGATTAATGGCCAGCTTTATGAATCTCCCCGGTTTACGCCGCAAAAGACAAAGAAATATATAATGCGCCGGGGGAAAAGCCGGAAGCCGTATGCATTTGCCCGGTTCGAATTGCATCCCGACGAATTGCCCGAAGAAATGCAGGGTATCGCCGTTTCCACATTCGGTAAGATCATCAAACGTGATTATCTTAAGCAGTATTTTCCGAATATGAACCGGGTCAGCGGTATTATCGAAGTGCCGGAACTGGTAGAAGCTTTAACAACCAACAAATGCGATTTCAGAAAGGAAGGCACCGCCGGAAATAAATACTACCGGTTCAGCAAGCTTGCACAGCAGGAATTTCGCAAATGGCTTGAGGAGCTGCAATTAATTGAGCGAAAAGAAATCAAACACGATCGTGATGCGCAGAAATTGCAGCGGGTTATCAACAGAATTCTCGGCGATATTCCCGATCTGCAGAAGTTCTACGGATTCCGCACAAACCGTGATTCGCTTGTAAAAGAAGATGATGGTGAATATACCGGCACACAGCCGGAAAAGATATCCGGAGAACAGGAAACGGAAAAACAACAATCGAATGACGATATCATAAAAGAAGCAATCGATAAAGCGGTTAAGAGGATACAGGGACTCGATCCGGGAGAGGATACGGCTGCAGATACAAAGGTACGTTCGACACGATTCGGACCGAAAATCCAGTATACCGATGAACCCAACCGCGACGACATAAGCTGGATGAACGGCGATGTTGTGTTGATCAATACCGCTCATCCGACGTTTCAAAAAGCCGTCTCGAAGAAAGTTGTTGAATACCATAATCTTTTTGCCGTGGCTACGGCTATGCTCCGCGATATACCGACTGCAACGGAAAAATTACAATTGCTTGAGGAGTTTATGAGCAGGTGGGGGAAGGTGTGAGATTGAGTTTTGGGTTTATAGTTTTGTGTTTGTAGTTTCGAGTTTACAGTTTTGGATTTTCTTTTGTTAATATCACAATTACCTATTTCGAAACCTCTAAATCTTTAAGCAACCCTTCATTAAGATCATACACCCAGCCATGCACATAGGGGGCATTGCCGCTCCGTATTGCTTTTTGCATCACCGAGGTTGCTTTCACGTTGTTCACCTGTTCGATTACGTTTAATTCCACCAATCTGCGGAATTTTTCTTCTTCATCGGATATCGCCAGCAGCTCATTTTGGTGCAGTCTCATTACATCCCGTATATTTACCAGCCAGTTATCGATAAGTCCGTGATGATCGTCGCTCATTGCCGCCCGTACGCCGCCGCAGTAGTAGTGGCCTTTTACCACAACGTGTTTTACCTGCAGCACTTCAACGGCATACTGTAATGCCGAAAGAAAATTCAGGTCGGTATGTACGGCAAGATTAGCAATGTTCCGGTGAATAAAAATTTCACCGGGCTGAACTCCGGTGATCAGATCGGGCGAAACACGGCTGTCGCTGCAGCCGATGAGGAAGAACTCCGGCTTTTGTCCTTCCGATAGGCGGTGAAAGTATTCTTTGTCTTCGTTGAGTTTTTCCTCAACCCACTTGCGGTTGTTATCGAAGAGACGTTTGTAAGATTGTTCCATTTATATATTTAGTATTCTTTCGTGCAATAGGTGGTTACTTATTCAACACGTAACCGTGCTTCTTCAAGCAGATCGGCTAATTCTTCGCCGAGATGCGTTTCCATTATTACCCGGTATCGCTCCGAGTTCAGGTAGCCGTCGCCTTCAATAAAAAATTGTGAGATAACCGGTGTCCAGTCGCTGTTGTTCGGTAGAATATACCCAAACTGCTCCGACGGCTCATCGCCTACAATATGCCGCCGCAGCGGGATGCCTGCTTCGCGTGCACGCCAGTAATTGTATACATCGATATACGCAAAATATTCATTAGCCGCTGCTACACGTTCGATGATTTCATTATTGGAGTAGGCATAATCGATCTCAAGTTCGGGGTAATATTCGTTGCGGAACCGGTTTATTCGATCCTCGTGCAGTGTCCCTTCGAATGCAAGCGCACGCAGGTGGACGAACTCCTCTTGCATTGAATTGAATGCGCTCAATTCCGGCGTATCTTTGTGTGTGATCAGCACCGCAATGTTTGTCATATACGGCGGGCTGAAGTCTATTTCCTCCCATCGTTCATCGGTTATGGTGACGTTACCCGCACCGAACACCCCACTATCGAAATTCTTGACGGTAGTATAAAAATCCGGCCATGACTCGATTTCAATGTAATGAACGGTGATTGCATAATCATATTCATCCTTTATCCAGTTTACAAAGTCCTCGAAGATTTCCGTCGTTACGCCGGTGAGTATTCCGTAATCATTATAATAAGCGAAACCGTCGCTCGGTACATAATATAAAGTAACGTTGCCGCCATTATTTTCTTCTACGGTTTGCCATGAATCGCTGACAGGAACATCCTGTGTACACGATATGAAGAAGAGCGACATCAATGAAACAAAAACCGATATTTTATTCATGATAAAAAATATTGTATTGAAATATGTAAAGCGAAACGCCGTTTCGCTTTACATTGGTTTTGAGAAACACCGGAAAATAATTTCAGAATATATTAATTTTAAACTCAATCGAGCGATGCTTCATCGTACTGTTGAGTTAACTCATTCCATAGATACGTATATGTAATAGCGCTCATCAATGCACGTTGTTCATTGGTAACTCCCGCTCCGTGTCCGCCTTCGGTGTTCTCGAAGTAGAATACCGGATATCCCATATCCTCCATCTTTGCCGCCATCTTGCGGGCATGCCCCGGGTGAACGCGATCGTCGCGCGTTGTGGTTGTGAACAGTACCCGCGGATAGGGTTGATTTTCGCGGATGTTTTGATACGGAGAATATTCTTTGATAAACGCCCAATCGTCCGGATCGTCCGGGTTGCCGTACTCAGCCATCCAGCTTGCTCCTGCCAGAAGAGTGTGATACCGGCGCATATCAAGGAGCGGGACCGCACAAACAACAGCGCCGAACAGGTTAGGCCGCTGGGTAAATGCCGCACCTACGAGAAGCCCCCCGTTGCTTCCGCCCTGTATTCCCAGACGGTTTGGAGATGTAATTTCCCGTTCGATTAAATCCCCGGCAACTGCAATGAAATCGTCGAATGCCCGTTGACGGTTTTCACGCTGTGCAGACCGGTGCCACTCTGGGCCAAACTCACCGCCGCCGCGTATATTTGCAGCGACGTATACGCCGCCTTTTTCAAGCCATGCAGCTCCGACGGTTGAATTATAACTTGGCGTTACCGAAATCTCAAAGCCGCCGTATGCATAGAGTAAAGTGGGATTGGTTCCATCCATAACAAGATCCTCTCTGTGGACGATGAAATACGGAATCCGTATGCCGTCCGTCGAGATAGCTTCCCGCTGGGCGACGACAAGACCCCCGGCGTTGAACATCTCCGGTGTAGATTGTACTTTTTGAGTAGTTCCGTCTTCATTTGCAATGAATAAAGTTGTCGGATGTGTATATCCTGTACTGACAAAAAAGAACCTGTCGGTAGTGTGTGAGGTTGATGCGAATGAGACTGTGCCGAATTCAGGTGCTTCAATTTTATCATAATTCCATTCACCGTTATCGTAGGTGTACCGGCGAAGTTCGGTCTGGACGTTGTCTAACAAGTTTACCAGGAGTGCATTGCGCGTGGCCGTCATACCTCGGACGGTGCTTCTTTCTCCCGGTTCTAATATGATCCGGAAGTCTCGATCACCGGCTAAGAAACGATCAATGTTTATGGATATTAAAGCTCCCTCAGGGTAAGTTGCATTGTCAATCTCCCAGGATGATCGAAGCCGAACAATAAGCCGGTCGTCCATAAGAGCCGGTGAAGAATCCTCGGGAAGATCAACACGGATCAACTCATCGTCCATTAAAATATACGATCTTCCTTCGAAAAAACTGGGCCGATGTATTATAACACCGTAGGTCCGGTCTGCCGTTTTGTAACTTCCCACTGCCACGAGAACGTCGGTTTTTTCACCTTCGAATAATGTTTTCGCTTCGGATAGGTCGGTTCCCCGTGTCCAAAGTTTTGCAATTCGGGCATAACCGGATGTTGTAAGTGTTCCTTCGCCGAAGTCGGTTGCAATAAGGAGAGTATTTTCATCGAGCCAATCTACCGATTGTTTCGCTTCGGGAAGAAAGAACCCGTCTTTGAAA
Source organism: Ignavibacteriales bacterium (assembly GCA_003562775.1). Taxonomy (GTDB): domain Bacteria; phylum Bacteroidota; class Ignavibacteria; order T3Sed10-11; family T3Sed10-11; genus T3Sed10-11. The sequence continues at coordinate 8,737 of PWTU01000162.1, read as the reverse complement.
AATGTTTTGTTTACGACATCAAATTCCCGGATTTCCACCGCATCGGCGCCGCCCCTGGAGAGACGTATTAAACATCGTGAATAATCGTTGGGAAGAAATATCGCTCCGCCGTACGACCAGTTTACCCCTTCTTCTTCTGCAAGAGCATCGATGCTGAGAACCGTTTCCCAGTCGGGTGTTCCGGTGAGGTAAGAATCCCAGGTAGTACGCCGCCATATACCTCGCGGGTTATCAGGGTCCTGCCAGAAATTGTAGAGATGTTCCCCGATTATGCTGGGGAACGGGATTCTATCATCGGAATTCAGAATCTCGAGTATTCGCTCGCGGAGAGGATCGAATAGAGGATGACCTGATAATATTTCTTTCGTGATTTGGTTTCTTTCTTCTACCCATTGCAGTGCTTTTTCTCACTCTATCTCTTCGAGCCAGAGGAACGGGTCATCATACTCCTGTGCGGATATGGAGTAAACAAGGGATACACTTAATAAAAATAAAACGGGTATTATTCGATACGATTGTAGACTGTTCATATTTTTTCTCCTATTTTGAACCCGGTATAATTCTTAACAAATTTGTCGTATATTAAGATTCTTTTGAATTAAGTAATTTGCGAATAGTACGCAAGACCTCGTCAGGCAAATACGGCTTCTGTAAGAATAACTTCGCTCCGGCTTTTTTAAGTTCGGTTTTTCTGTTAGGATCGATGTAACCGCTTGCCAGCACGATCTTTGCCTTCGGATCGATTTTTTTCACCTTCCTGATAACCTCTTCGCCGCCTATTTTGGGCAATCCTAAGTCGGTAATAATGAGATCAATCCTATTGCCGAACAGATCGTTTAAATGAAGTAAATATAATTGTAATCCTTCTTCTCCGTCACGGGCAGATATAACAGTATATCCGCTGTCATTCAAAATAGATTTTAATGAATTTCGAAGCATGTCTTCATCTTCAATGATCAAGATCTTCTCCGTTCCTTCATATTTCTCTTTTATTGTTTTATTTACGGGAACTTTCGACGATGCGATTTTCCCCAGGACCGGCAGGTATATTTTAAATGTCGTGCCGTAACCGGGTTTGCTTTCAACATCGATTATCCCTTTATAATTTTCGATGATGCTGTAAACAAGTGCAAGTCCCAAACCCGATCCTTTCCCGGGTTCTTTTGTTGTAAAGAAAGGATCGAAGATCCGCTGTTTTGTTTGTTCGTCCATTCCTGTGCCGGTGTCGGCAATTGTCAATTGGATGTACTCCTGCGCCGATGCCTGTATTAGTTTTGAATGAATATTTTCTACCGGCACAACACGGCTTGAGATTGTGAGTCCTCCTCCATTTGGCATTGCATCGCGTGCATTTAAAGTTAAATTGAGCAACACCTGATGGATTTGCGTTATGTCGGCAGTGATTGGAGGAATAGCATCACCAAGCTCGACTTTGATTTCGATTTTTTTCGGAAAAGTCTCGCGCAGTAATTGGGCAATCTCGTTAATGACACTGTTTATTATAATAGATTCATAAACAACCTCGGTTTTCCGTGCAAAGGTTAACAATTGCTGTACGAGCGAGGCGCCTCTATCGGATGCTGTTTGGATAGCATCGATACTTTGATCGATTTTTTCTTTATCGGGATAGTTCATCTGGATCAATGCAGCGTGCCCGACGATAATGCCGAGAATGTTATTAAAATCATGCGCAATACCGCCCGCTAACGTACCGATGCTTTCCATTTTCTGCACATTTCGAAGCTGATCTTCAAGCAACCGCTGTTGCGTGATGTCGCGAATAATACCACGGTATGCAACGGGTTTTCCCGATTCGTCACGCACGATCGTAGCGGTTTCCGTTACTATAATTTTCGAGCCATCTTTTCGTTTTAATGCTATTTCATAATCTTTAATGTATCCGTTTTTATTCAAGATGCGAATATATTCACCCCTGTCTTCGGGCTCCCAGTAGAGATCTTCTGCAATGTTGATTTTTTTAATTTCTTCTTTGGATGCAAAACCAAACATTTCCACTCCGGAGGAATTTATATCGAGAATCTTTCCCTGAGGCGTTGTTATATAGATCGTATCTTTTGATTCTTCGAAAAGTGTCCGGAATTTTAGTTCCGAATCCCGCAGGGCATTTTCCGCCTGTTTTTTCCCGGTTATGTCCGTTATAAAACCTTCCAGCGCAATCAACTCACCGTCGTCGGTAAATATGCCTTGTCCCTGTTCCCAGACCCATTTTAGTTTTCCGTCTTTAGTTATTATACGGTATTCGTCCTCGAATATTTTTCTCGATTGCAGTACTTTTTGCCAGATATTCCATAGTCTTTCCCTGTCATCCGGATGAATTATATTGTTATATGATATTTTTTTATTTCCAATCAGATCTTCCGGATCATAACCTGTTAACTTTTGACAGCCCCCGCTCACATATTCCATTGTCCAATTACGGTCATTTTTACACCGGTATGAAATTCCGGGGAGGTTTGACATAAGAGCCGATAATGTTCGTTCATTCTCGAGAATTTTTCTCTCGATTGTACGTTCTTTGCTTTTATCTCTGAAAACCAGAACAGCACCTAATAATTTTCCTTCATTATTGTGGATCGGTGCGCCGCTGTCGGATATCGGTATCTCCGTTCCGTCTTTCGATATGAGAATGGTGTGATTTGCAAGGCCTATAATCGTTCCTTTTCTTAAAATATTTTCAAATAGATTTTCAACCGGATTACGGGTTTCTTCATTCACGATCTGGAATACTTCAGGAAGGTTCTTGCCTTTTGCTTCGGATTCTTTCCAACCGGTAAGTTGTTCTGCGAGAGGGTTCATTTGCAGTACCTTCCCCCGCTCATCGACTGTAATAACAGCATCGCCTATACTGTAAAGAATTGTCCGAAACCACGCGTCGGTATGGTGATTCTGATTGGTCGTAGAAGAATAATCTTGTTTGCTTTTTAATTTCATTGAGACAATATCCGTCCGGATGAATTTAAAATATGTATTTATGCAGGGGAGAGCACTGTTGATACTCTCCCTTGTTGGTATATTGATGCGACCGATGTATTAAGAATTATATCGGCCAATCGCGTAAAATACGCTCGGTCTCCTCGGAGTGACCGCTTTCATCACGCACCATATCCTCAAGTTGTACCGTTAATCCTTTATCGCCGTATTCTTCCGCTTCTTGCGCCCGTTTGGTATAATCCTCGGTTGCCTGCCTTTCTGCCGCAAGTACTGCTTCAAGCATTTCCCGGTTCGTATTTGCCGTTGGCACAGGTCGAGGACGGGTGGATGGTTCGCCGCCCAGTGCAACGATTTTGTTTGCAAGATATTGGGCGTGTCCCTGTTCATCGGCGACTTCTGCTAAGAAGAATTGTGCTAATTGCGGACGATACGGACCTGTCGCCTTTGCTGCGTAGGTAATGTACTGAATGATCGCACCGAGTTCACCTTCTAAATCTTTATTTAAATTATCAATGAGTGTTTTTTTATCCATTTCCTTTTCCTTATGTAATAGTGTTTATTCAGGTATTTACGGTTGTCGTTGAGAAGTAATGTCTAAATGTATTGGAATAATCGGAAAAAAACAACAATAAGACCTATACATTTGTTAGATTTAAAATCTAAGGATTTTTTATGATTGCTTCAACACCATTTTTAGCGGGAAATATGGCCGCCCCATGTTCTATTTCTGCATATGCAAGAAAATCGTCAGGTGCACCGGCCCCGAAATCGATGTCGTGAATGGGTAATCTGGTAATATTTGTAACAATCATTCCGGTCTGTGGATGGCGCAGATGAATTCGTTCAAATGCCTCCGTAGTGTTCTGATGCCGGAAAGCATTTAATGTCGATAACGATTGTTTGATGTATTCGTCTTTAACCAGAGAGATCGCTTTTTTTATCAATACAGACAAATTACCTATAGAAGCATTGTGCAGATACTCGTGTGTTGTTTCTGCGGTTGCAAAACAAACCGCGCATCCAAAATAATTTTTCGGGAATCCGGTCAGCACACGTCGAAAATCGAATGGACAGGTCATGTATACTTTGTTATTGCTCTCTGCTTCTGATCGAACCGATGCTAAATTTTTCCAGAGCATTGCGGTAATAACATCGTTACCGGTTACTACAAGATTATATTTCTGATGAACTTCATCAATGTGTCGTTTAACTGTATCATTTTTAATGTGTTCACGCGTGACAGACATATTCCTTGTATCTTTTTCGGTTCGACGGTCGTGCAGGAACAAACCGCAATGATGGTATAAATCCTTGCCCGTGATTTGTTGAGTATCGGGTTTAATAAAATTCGAAAATATATCACACGGGATATGCGGAGACAGAATACGCTCGCTCCTGCTGATACGAGCCCAGCTTGATAAAAAATGGAAATAGCTGAATCCGTCCGCGAGTGCATGCGAAATACTGACGGCAAGGACCGATCCGTTTGGCGTGTGGGTAATTACAATTCGCGTGAGCGGTTGGTTTTCGATGGTTTTCACCGGTTCGATATAGCTCCCGATATGATCATTGTTGTGAAACGGTCCATCCGATTCCCTTACCAGAAACTGTAGTCCCGTATCAGCAATGGTAAATGCAAGTTCCCGGTCATTTACTCTGTAAAGCCGGCTTTTCAATATGGGAAATTCTTCAAGGGTTTTGTAGAGACTATTTTGCAGGTGAACGTGATCGATTTTCGAGTTAAAGAAAAAAGCGAATGTGATGGGTTGTGAATTATTTCCCGTGAAGAGGTAATCGATGGGACCGAGAGAAATACTGTGCATTGTCTTTCCTCATCGTTCGGATGAAAAATATACAAATATTATTACTAAAACAATATACAAAAAATAAAGTTGTGGTTTTAAATGGATTATATCCTATGCATTCTTATTTGTGTTATAATAGCAGATACCAGTGCAATTATGCCGGTGAAATATATCGCAACGATGAGAGAAATAACATCAGCGAGAATTCCGCTTGCCATAGCGCCGAACGCATACCCGCTGTCGCGCCATAACCGGAAGATGCCGATTGTTTCAGCCCGCTCCTGCGGATGAGCAATATCGGCAATAGCTGCGAGAAAAGTAGGATATACCATTGCAGTTCCCACACCAAGCAGCGCAGCCGTCGTCAAAAACGTCGCGTAATCGGTTGATAATCCGAAAAAGAGAAGTGCTATACCCTGTACTAACATCCCCGCCACGATCATCTGCTTACGTCCGGTATAATCCGATAGCTTACCGCTTGCAAGCTGCCCGATTCCCCATAACGCCGGATATATCCCCGCTATTATGCCGACCTGACCGAGCGACATCCCCGCTCCGACAAGGAACAACGGAAATATTCCCCACGCCATGCCGTCTTTAAAATTAGTGACGAACCCTGCCTGTGTAATCGAAGATAAATTACGGTCGGAAATTGTGGTGCGAAGGAATATCTTTCCATCGGTTGGCCGGTTGTTGGTTGCATTCTTGTTTTCCTGTTTAACAAAATGTTCCGTATCTTTCACAAAGAAAACGGTTAAGAACAATCCCGCTGCCGCCATTACGATACCGAGGATAAACGGATACGGACGCAAGCCGAATTCAGCAGCAACATAGGCGGTGAGAAATGCCAATACAGCGACAGCCACGTAGCCGGCAAACTCATTTAATCCCATCGCAAGCCCGCGTTCTTTTTCACCAACCAGATCGATTTTCATAATAACCGCGGTTGACCATGCAAGTCCCTGATTGATTCCAAGCAATACATTTGCAAACACGATCCAGTTCCAATCCGGTGCATACATTAGTATGAACGGAACAGGCAAACCGTAGAGCCATCCGATAATGAGAATATTTTTCCTGCCGACGGTGTTTGCAAGCCTGCCTGCAAAGTAGTTTGCGATTGCTTTTGTTATTCCGAATACAATGATAAACGACAAGATTGCCGTTCGTGCAGCAATGTGAAATTCCGATTCGGCGATTTCGGGCAGGATGGTTCTCTCCATCCCCACCATCCCGCCGACAAAACCGTTAATGATTACAAGAAGTGTAAACTGTTTCCAGTTGTCTTTAAGCGATTGCTGCATACAAGCAACTCAAACTATAAAGTTATTTGCATCTGAACGGTGAATAAATTTCCGAGGCCGGGGAAATTATCATCTGTACGAAATTCGTAATTGGCAGAAATTCGCGATCTTCCCTCGATATAGTAATTGCCGCCCAGGGTTATGCCCGTATACCGGTTGTTATCCAATGATGTATCGGGGTCATAGAGTTCAAAGCGGCCGATGAGTTCCCAATTTGAGCCGATCCTCAAACCACCCACTATATAACCGCCGACTTGGTCGATATAATTGCCGGGTGAAATTTCATCACGTCTGATGATATATTCTCCTCGAAGAAGGAATGCATCATAATCGTAATTGAAATCAAACCCGGTCCTGTTGCGGTCCCGGGTATCGCCGTTTGGAGATTGAAAATATCCCAAATGTGCGGACACTCCGATTTCGAAGCCGCGAAATGGTTTGACTGTAAAACGCCCTGTAAAATCGTTATTCGGTGTATTAAACGTCGGATTTGCACCGTCGCCGTTAATCAACGCAATTTTGTACGATAAAATTTGATGTTGACCGCTAAGTTGCACTCCGATATCTCTGAACATTCGAAAGGTATTCAATCGGCGGATTGCCGTGCTGCGCTCGATTGCAGGGTTAAATGGGATCGCCTCCGGTCCTTCTAATCCAAACGGTACCAGAAACTGTCCCATACGTACATTTAACAAACGGTGTATATCAATATCGACAATAGCATTAACCAGACGGGGGGTACGATCAGGTGGTTCAACAGCGCCGCCCACAACATTGACGCTGATCCGGTCGGTTATCTTGCCTGCAATACCCACCCGCGCCCTGTGTATAGTAAATTGAGAGGAGCGCCCGGTTGTCCGGTCATCGATATATTGTTGCTGTAGAAAACCGACGACACGGAGTTGCGGATATTGCTTTGGTGAAGAGGTTGAATCCTGTTTTGCAGCAGAAGGGTGTGATGTTATTATGATAACGATGATAAATAGAATGAACGGATAAATGAATTTATTCGAAGTCATAATCTTTTCCCGATTTTGTTCATTAAAATGTTAATGTTTTATCAGCCACAGTTATATTTTCAATGTCTCTTAATAGCTGATTAGCAATTCGTAATGCATTGTATGCTTTTTCGGTTCCGTATGGTGCATCGTTGATAATGATTAGTGTGTTCATAAAGCTAAGTCTCATATTTTTTGATTAAGTATTTTAGGACTATTTTCAAGTATTTAATATAATAATTGAATAATTGAAAATCAAGGGTGTGAAATTTTTGTTTTACGCTTGTATTTGATGGTTAATATTATTATATTCAATATATTAATTGAATATAATTCTTTTGATGTAAATTAGAAAATGATTGATCGGGAATTTAAAGACATCGTATTCGGGCAATTTGCCAAAATCGCACACGCTTTTTCCAGTCCGAAACGGCTGGAGATTATTGATATCCTCGCACAGGGGGAACGGGATGTCGAATCCCTTGCACGGCAGGTGGATATGACAATTGCCAATACCTCGCGACACCTGCAAATCCTGAAGAGCGTACGCTTCGTTGACAGCAGAAGGGAGGGGGTGAAGATTTATTACCGGCTTGCGGATGACGAAGTGTTACGGGGATATAAACAATTGCAATCAATCGCGGAGAATAGAAGTATTGAAATCCGTGAGATCGTGAGCCGGTTCTTCGAAGAAAAAGATGATATTGAAGGGTTATCCATTGAAGAACTCTGGCGCCGTATCAAAGAAATGAATATTGTGTTGATCGACGTGAGACCTCCGGAGGAATATGAGAAGGGGCATATTCGAGGTGCTGTGTCTATCCCGCTCTCTCAACTTCAGGAGAAATTAAACGAGATTCCAAAAGATCGCGAAGTAGTTGCATATTGCCGGGGTAAGTATTGTGTCCTCTCTGCAAAGGCAATGAAAGTTCTCCGGGATGCAGGGTATCGAACACGACGTTTGCAGGAGGGATATCCGGAATGGAAGGAAGCGGGGCTGCCCGTGGAGGAATTGTAGTTTATCAGTTAATTGTTTTTAGGTAATGGTTATTGGTTATTCGTTAATTGTCGGTATTGCTGTTCTCTACGATTAACTAATAACTTCAATATAATATGTGTAAACATACAAACTTCGACAAATACGCCATAGAATACGACCGCTGGTTCGACCAAAACCATTTCGCCTATCAATCGGAATTAGCTGCGATACACCGCTTCATTCCCGACAAAGGACTCGGCGTGGAGATAGGTACGGGAACGGGACGCTTTTCTACTCCTTTCTCCATCACCGTTGGAGTTGAGCCGTCAGATACAATGGCAGCCATAGCAAGCTCGAGAGGTATAACGGTTCATCGCGCCCGCGCCGAAGAGTTGCCTTTTTCGAGATATGCTATTGAATATGAATTTCAATTTTCACAATTTATGGAAAATAGTAAATAGTTAATAGGAGCAGTGAGTTACTAATAACGACGAGGGCATACCATTAGTATTGATTTGACAATAATTACAATTATCTGTAACCTGATTACAATAACGGATATTATTGGGCATCGTTTAAGGAATAGTTCCATTCTTAGTTGAAAATCAGCCGACAGTCATCTAAGGTTTTCTCATTATTTATGCTGCTGTTGATTTTGGATTACGTAACGATGTCAATGCATTTGCAAGACTCGTCATT
>PWTU01000276.1 GCA_003562775.1 Ignavibacteriales bacterium | reverse complement strand
TGCTGCTGTTTGTGAACGAGCTTGAGATCGATACCGATCATACGACATACGCTGCGGCGACGACATACAGTATCAAGGATCCGACCGCTGATTTCGGTGAAGTCGATTTACGTACGGGCAACCCACAGGATACTTTCTATGACGATGAGGATATCATTTCTCCGTTCTCCTTTACCGGCGTGTTGGGCCAGTTCCACTTCAGCGATCCGAATGCCGGATTCCAACTGATGCCGATCGCAGAAGGTGATATCGATGTCGTGGTAAGCGTCGATCGTCGCGACAGCGGCTTGCCGGCTGTTTATCAACTCGATCAGAACTACCCGAATCCGTTTAACCCGACGACGACCATACAATTTGCTCTTCCCGAGCAATCTCAGGTGACGCTTGAGATATATAACATGCTCGGTCAGCGGGTACGCACATTAGTTGCCGGTGAGATGTATGAAGCGGGTTATTATAGCGTTGAGTGGGACGGAAGAAATAACACCGGTAGTGTTGTCTCGAGTGGATTGTATGTGTACAGGGTTTCGGCGAATGATTTCATTGGCGTTAAGAAGATGATGTTTGTCAAATAAATAGAAGATATATATATTACAGGGTCCGGATAGATGGAATTATACTTCCGGATCCTGTAATATTATTTCGTATACAGTGAGGTGACGTATGACGGCAGGAGCACGACGCAGCATATCGCTGTTTGTTTTTTTCTCCCTCATAAGCTTGGTATTGACAACCACAGTTTCGGCTCAAACTCCCGGAAGAATTACCGGCAGGATTGTCGATCCGAATAATGAGCCGCTTATTGGTGCAAACGTATTGCTGCTCGGCACTACCATTGGCGCCGCAGCCGACGCAAACGGTCATTATTTTATTTTAAATATCCCCCCCGGGACGTACGACGTCCGTATAAGCAGTATCGGATATCAAACGAAGGTTATCCAGGACGTTCTCGTATCTGCAAATCAAACCACGTCAATCAACGTAACCTTGGATGACCAGGTAATCGAAATAGATGAAGTGACCGTAATAGCCGATAGACCGCTTGTGGATACCCGCCAAACGAGTTCCGTTGCAATACTCGGACGTGATGATATTGATCGTTTACCCGTTCAGGAGCTCAGTGAAATTGTCAATTTGCAGGCAGGCGTTATCGACGGTCATTTTCGCGGAGGGAGAATTGGAGAGGTACAATATCAGGTTGACGGCGTTACTATAAATAATCCGTATGATAATTCGGCAAGTCTGCGGCTCGACCGGTCGATATTGGAAGAAGTGCAGGTGGTGAGCGGCACGTTCGATGCGGAATTCGGTCAGGCGATGAGCGGAGTAGTCAATGCGGTTCTCCGCACCGGCTCGGAAGAAAGACTTGATTACGGATTTGAATCGTATGTAGGGGAATTCGTGAGTCCGAGAGATACGGATCTGTTTCCGTACATAGACAGGGTAAGGCCGACTACCATACAGAACCATCAGTTTAATATCAGCGGGCCATTACTTTTTCCAAGAACAACGTTTTTACTTAATCTCCGGTATTACCAAAACCGTAATTATTTTTACGGAGAGCGGCGTTTCGCTCCAACCGATAGCTCGGATTTTGAGCAGGGTATTTATACCGGTACCGGCGACGGTGCAATTGTTCCTATGGCGCCGTTCGAAGAATGGTCCTTAATGGCGAAAGTTACGAATAAATCGCTTCGGAATATGCAGTTCAGTTATCAAGCGATCACAAATTCGGTAGAACAACAGCATTATAATCATGCATTTCGCTTAAATCCCGACGGTATGCGGACGCAAAACAGATATTCTATTGTACACGGAGTGGATTTCACTCACACGCTTTCGAACCGTGTGTATTATAATTTTTCACTAAGACAAAATTATTTCGATTACTCCGATTACGTGTTTGAAGATGTATTCGATCCGCGGTATTTAGAAGCAGGTCCGCCAAAAGGAGATAGAAATTATGAGCTCGGAGCTTTTGTGCAGGGGGTTGATCTCGGCAGGTTTATTCAAAAAACCGACAGTTATATTGCAAAGGGTGCGGTAACCGCTCAGGTAACAAATCATCACCTTATTAAAATAGGCGGCGAGTTTCAAACATCGAAAATAAAATTTGGTCAACCGGGAGTGCTGGTTACGACAACGCTCGATGGTGTAGAAACGCTCATTCCGCGGGTGGATCATCCTGATTATCCCGGAGTACAGGTTTATTATCCTTATTCCATCGCAGCGTATGCACAGGATCGCATTGAGTGGCACGATTTAACGATTCGTGCGGGCATTCGCTTTGAATTTTTCGATGCAAATGCAACGGTCCCGAGTGATTTACAAAACCCGGCAAATGCAATTGACGGAGCACCGGAATCAAATCCCCGGCCGACAACAACAAAAGCGGCATGGGCACCGCGAGTTGGCGTTTCATATCCTGTTACAGACAGAGCCTCTGTATTCTTTTCTTACGGTCACTTTTATCAAATGCCGGGATTGGGTGATATGTATTCGAACTCCGATTACTCGGTGCTTGATGAGCTACAGGCAGGCGGTATAACCTATGGCGTCCTCGGAAATCCCGATCTCAAACCGGAGTTTACAACACAGTATGAATTCGGCTTAAAATCGGAACTCACCCCATTTCTCGGATTGGATTTGAGCTTATATTATAAAGATATACGAGACTTACTCGGCGTGGAATTTGTGGAGACCTATGCCGCGGCAGAGTATGCGCGTCTTACAAATGTTGATTTTGGCAATGTAACCGGAGGGACAATTTCGTTTGTCTATCGCGGTTTTGATTTTGTCAATGCGATGCTTGATTATACCTTCCAGATGGCAAAGGGTAACTCGAGTGATCCGAGGGAAACGGCAACACGCGCAGCGGCGGGAGAAGATCCGCGGCCGAGATTGGTGCCGTTAAACTGGGATCAACGGCATACCTTAAATGCAACGGTATCACTGTATAAACCGAATGACTATTCAATAACAACGATCGTACAATTCGGTAACGGTATGCCGTATACACCGACGGTCGGTTCCGGATTTGGAGCGGAGCTTGAGACTAATTCCGGTAGAAAACCGTCGTTTGTACTTGTCGATGTGCGGGGAGAAAAAAATATATCGATAGGCGGGATTGATTTTAATATGTTTGCGCGTATCTTTAATTTATTTAATGCGCGAACGGTAAACGGATTTATATTTGGCGATACCGGTAGTCCGTTCTACTCACTCGATACGATGGGGAATGCCGCATTGCTGACCGATCCATCGCGGTTTCATCGGCCCCGTCGAATCGAATTCGGTATTTCATTTAACAATTTTATTAGAATGTAACGCAGTCTGTTTGAGAGGATAGATCGATGAACGTGAAAATGACATGCTGGTTGGTAATTATGCTTGTGTTTTTCCAATGCATGCCGGTTGCGGCACAGGATTACGAACCGGTTGTTCCGCCGGAGCAAAGAGGACGCGTCGATGCAGAACGAATGGGAATACACGATGCGAATAATATTCGAACGATGTTTTATAATTACGGTATGGTCGGCGATTATCCTCCCGAACCCTGGAGCGTCGATTTAACGACCTTTCATTCGGTGGAAGTTCCGAAGGGAACGGGTATGAATTACAGCAACGGGATAACACCGTTTATACTGTCAAAGATTACACAGCGCACCGGTCGCATTGCTTATATAATGGAGACAGGGTACCGCGAGCGTCAGGGTATCAGTCCCTATCGAAATCGTATTATGCGTTTCGAGCCGAGGCCGGGTTATTTCCAACCCGATCCGTCGATCAACACGGGACGATTTCCGGCAATGAGCCACGATCCGCGAACGTGGCCCGATATGTGGCCCGATAAGATGAATGATATGGATGATCCCGGTTGGCCCGGCTCGTGGAACGGTTATTTCGGTAAACGACCTGCTGCCGATCAGGAATCATACACAATTATGGATGATGATTTTTACGATGCATGGGATTTTCATCCCGACTATCGTGACGAGACCCGGCGCGGATTAGGATTAAGGATTGCAGTCCGGGGATTCCAGTGGGCTAACCCCCAGGCAGG
>PWTU01000038.1 GCA_003562775.1 Ignavibacteriales bacterium | reverse complement strand
TCGAACCATATTCCGGTAAACACAAAATTACAATGGAATGAGACCGAGAGTGCCGAGGCGTATCAAGTGCAGCTTTCTCGTGTTCCTGATTTTACCAGTGTGGAAGTTGACACAAGCGGTCTTACGACTGCCGGTCTTGTAGTTGAGGGACTTATCAATGATACGAAGTATTATTGGCGAGTCCGTTCGGAGAATATAACGGGAGAGAGTGAGTGGTCTGCGGTATGGAGTTTTAGGACAATTGTTGCCCCACCGGCTGTCCCTGTTTTGGCATCGCCTGACAGTGGTGCGATCAATGTTCTGACCGATACGGTACTTACGTGGGAGACAGCGGATCGGGCGGAGGTGTATCACATTCAGGTTTCGACGGATTCGGGATTTAGCAGTACGATGGTTGATAGTAGCGGTATCGCAGGGATGGAATTTGCCGTAACAGGACTGGAACATCATACGGAGTATTACTGGCGTGTGAGGTCCGGTAATGTTGCAGGTAAGAGTGAATGGTCGGGTAACCGGTCGTTTACGACGATACTTGCTTCTCCGGTGTATGTGTCCCCCGAGCACAATGCGAACCACATCCCGGTTGACACAGAGCTTGTATGGAGTGAGGTCACAGGTGCGGAGACCTACCATGTTCAACTTTCGAACGAGTACGACTTTGCAAATACCGTAGTCGATAGTTCGGGTATGACGGGTACGGAACTTGCAATAACTAATTTAGGCAATGGTACTGATTATTACTGGCGTGTCCGGTCGGCAAATAGTGAGGGGGTCAGTGTATGGTCGCCGGTATGGAGGTTTACGACAATAGTCTCACCGCCCGATATTCCCGTGCTTGCTACCCCTGAGAATGGTGCTCTGCATATTCTGACCGATACGTTGTTGGTGTGGAATGAGACAGAAAGGGCAGAGACATATCACGTTCAGTTTTCGGACGTATCCGATTTTACCGGCGTTGTCATTGATAGTTCAGGGATACCGGCTACGGAGTTAGGGGTTCACAACTTAGCAAATAACACGAAGTACTACTGGCGTGTCCGGTCTATGAATATTGCCGGTGAGAGTAAATGGTCTGATACCTATAATTTTACGACCATAGTAGCACGACCTGATGTGCCGGAGCTTGTTTCGCCTGAAAACGGTGCATTGGATTTATCAATTGATACGGTGCTTGTATGGAGTGAGAGTGCGCGGGCGGAATCCTATCATATTCAGTTTTCGAAGGAATCGGATTTTTCCAGTATGGTAATTGACAGTAGTGGGGTAGGTATGACAGAACTTTCAGTGCACGATTTAGACAAGGATACAAAATATTACTGGCGTGTTCGGGCGGTCAATAGGGGAGGTGGGAGCGGGTGGTCAGAGGTATGGAGTTTTAGGACAATTGTTGCCCCTCCGGCTGTCCCTGTTTTGGCATCGCCTGACAGTGGTGCGATCAATGTTCTGACCGATACGGTACTTACGTGGGAGACGGCGGATAGAGCGGAGGTGTATCACGTACAGGTTTCGACGGATTCGGGATTTAGCAGTATGATGGTTGATAGTAGCGGTATCACGGAGACGGAATTTGCCGTAACAGGACTGGAACATAATACGGAGTATTACTGGCGTGTGAGGTCCGGTAATGTTGCAGGTAAGAGTGAATGGTCGGGTATCCGGTCGTTTACGACGATTGTCTTACTTGCAGGTGCACCTGCTCCACTGTCCCCCGAAAATGAAGCTATCGATATAGCTACCGATACTTTACTTGTATGGAGAGAAACTATGGGGGCAACATCATATCACGTGCAACTTTCGAAAGAACCGGATTTTTCGAGTACTGTTATCGATAGTATGAGTATAACCGCAACAAAACTTAGAGTAAATGGACTACTGGGTGGAAGCGACTATTATTGGCGCTTCCGTGCAGTTAACGGAATCAGCGCAAGCGAATGGTCGAAAGTATGGAGATTCAGAACAAAAGCTGTTACGTCGGTTGGAAGTATCTCGGATGAAATACCGGTGGATTTTGCATTGGATCAAAACTATCCGAATCCGTTTAATCCATCTACCACTATCAGGTTTGCTATACCAACGGAATCTCCGGTCCGGTTAGAGATATATAATATGTTAGGTCAACATGTGGTTACGTTAATTGACGGTGAAAATTACAGAGCAGGGGTTTATGAGTCAATGTGGTATGGTATGGACGCTTCGGGTCGTGAGGTATCCGGGGGGATTTATATATACCGGATTGTTGCCGGAGATTATGTTGAAGCGAAGCGAATGATTATGATAAAATAATTTATTTATATTCGTAAAAATCTCAACTATTTTTTTAAAAAATATGGGTGATTGAATTGAAATTTGAAAAAAGTTTCTTTATATTGGTATACTTTAGCAAAGTAACCCCTGAAAAAATAAGAGTTTATGAGAAGGGGATTAAAAATTTAGTTGAAGAAAAATTTGTTTATTGATTTGCAGCCAGGTGTATATTGGAAACAGAAAAGTATTATCAACAACGGGAGAAAAGTAAATGAACACCATTGCTTCTTTTTTCTCTCGTTTGCGTAATCGACATTTTT
The DNA here is from genome assembly GCA_003562775.1 of Ignavibacteriales bacterium. Lineage (GTDB taxonomy): Bacteria > Bacteroidota > Ignavibacteria > T3Sed10-11 > T3Sed10-11 > T3Sed10-11. Next base: position 12,307 of record PWTU01000038.1, on the reverse strand, counting down.
TTATTTTAGACTCGATCGCCTTTCTCACTATTCCTACTATCGCATTGTTTATCCGATTGGATGGAAACGTAGATTTTTCAGACTTCGGTTATGGGTTATTTACGATTACGATCATTTTTGCCTTTCTGAAATTATCACTTTTTTATTTCAGTGGTATGTATCAGCGGTATTGGCGTTATGCCAGCGTAGATGAGCTTGCATTCATCGGCGTCTTGATAGGTATGGTACTTGTTCTTCAAACAATTACGTTCATTATATTATATCAGGTTAAGTTTCTGCCAATAAGTGATTTACCGCGATCCATACCTGTTCTGGACGGGATACTCAGTTTTGTTGTTGTCGGCGGCATTCGTTTTAGTGTCCGAATTTCAGAGCGGGCAAAAGAGAGAGCGGCACGATATGGTGGCGTCCGTGCACTTATTGTCGGAGCGGGAAAAGCCGGCGTCTCCCTTGTGAGTGAGATGCAGCGAAATCCCGAGCAAGGATACATACCGGTCGGTTTAATCGATGATGACCGGAGAAAGTCACGGTTGCAGATTCGGGGAATAGCCATTGAAGGAAACAAGTATAAAATTCCTGAAGCAGTAAAGCGGCTAAGAGTCGATAAAGTAATAATAGCAATGCCCAGTGCTGCAGGAAAAGATATCCGTGAAGTCCATGATCTATGCAGGATGGCCGGTGTGCCAGTAAGCACCTTACCGAGTATCTTTGAAATTATAAACGGACAGGTAAAACTCGAAAGCATACGGGATGTTTCTATAGATGATTTATTAAGAAGAAACCCCATAAAGACCAATATCAACAAGGTGGCAGATTTTATCAATGGTAAACGGGTTCTTGTTACCGGCGCCGGCGGGTCTATTGGCAGTGAGATCTGCCGTCAGATTTTACCGTTTTCGCCTTCAAAAATAGCACTCCTCGGACATGGAGAGAATACTATTTTCGATATTCAACAAGAATTATTGACGATGGTCAGGTTATACCATAAAAACGGGGGGAATGGACATAGAGTCCCGGATATACATGCATTCATTGCCGATATTCGTTCTGAATCTCGATTGAAAATAATATTTGAAAAATTCCGCCCCGATATAATTTTCCACGCTGCAGCGCATAAACATGTGCCGATGATGGAGGAAAATATCGCGGAAGCGGTCAGCAATAATATATACGGAACACGTAATCTGTTATTTTTATCTTCCCGATATAATGTCAATCATTTTGTTAACCTCTCTACAGATAAGGCAGTGAATCCGACGAGTATGATGGGGGTAAGCAAACGGTTGTCGGAATTGCTTGTGATGCAGGCGGCAAAACGTACCGGTAAGAAATACGTGTGTGTACGATTCGGGAATGTGCTGGGGAGCAATGGCAGTGTGATTCCAACTTTTCAGCGGCAGATACAGCGGGGCGGGCCGGTAACTATTACCCATCCGGGTGTTAAAAGATATTTTATGACCATCCCTGAATCCGTTCAACTTGTATTACAATCATCGGTAATTGGCCGCGGTGGTGAAATATTTGTGCTCGATATGGGAGAACCGATAAAAATCGAGGATCTTGCAAAGGACCTAATTAAGTTATCGGGTTTTGAATATAACAAAGATATTAAAATAAAATATACCGGTCTCCGTCCGGGTGAAAAATTGTTTGAAGAACTGTTTATCAGCGGGGAAGAGTATGCTCCAACCGAACATGAGAAAATACTTATTGCTTGCAATGCAAGTCAGATCGTTCCCGATACACTTGATGAACATATCGAAACGCTTTTTGGCGCAGCCAAAAGAAACAATGAAACTGCGGTGAAAGAAATATTGCATCACATTGTTCCGGAATATAAACCGTTTGATGGCAGCGGATCGAAAAGTGACAACGGATCCGATGGAGAATTTACATCGGGCGAAAAATCGGCAGAAAAAAAGAGATAAACGCGTAGTTTTAAGCATATATAATAAGTGTTGAATAATACAACTTCACTGCTGTAATATTAAACACCTCTCTAACTCCTGTAATAACAATACCATGGGAACCATTTTTTGTAATCAACTGCAACACCTGTCGTAGATCTCATCAATCATCCAATCTATCAAGCAAACTTTAACTAACCTTCATTATCTTGTAACTTAAGTTACCACAATACTTTATACCTATCACCTATCGCCTGTCACCTAATTGGCAGGCCTTTTGCAATATATTTTAAGTGAAAGAGAAGTTAAAGTAAATATCTATGATGATGAAAAAACAATCGGCAGGAGGGTATTAATTATGGTAGCCATCTTATTTATACTGACAGTGATAATATTTCTGTCAATTGATTATATAATGAAACGAAGAGCAAAGACACAGCAGATTCCTGATATAACCCCCGAAACTCAACCAATCCAAAAGCCGGTTTCGATAGTCTCGGGTCCGTATTATCATCCGACTCATTCGTGGGCAAAAATTACCGATGAAGTCGTAACAGTTGGAACGAACGAATTCGGCAGTAAACTGATCGGTAAGATTAATCAGTTAGATGTACCGAAACCGGGAAGCTACCTGCAACAAGGACAAGTCGCCTGGAAATTATCACGAGGGAAAAGAATTCTCCCGCAATGTTCACCCGTAGAAGGTGAGGTGGTGGAGATTAATGAAGAATTATTTACAAATCCTTCAAGGATTAATCAATCTCCGTATGAAGCAGGATGGATAATGAAAATAAAACCGACTTCACTGCGTCAAAATCTAAAAAATTTATTACATGGAGAAAATGCAAAACGTTGGTTGGAAAACATACGGGCGCGGTTTGTTATGCAATTTGCAAGTGAGGTCGGTCCTGTGTGTCAGGATGGCGGTGAGTTAATCGATAATGCGGGTGATCTTCTAACCGATAAGGAATGGAATGAGGTATTAAAAGATTACTTTATGTCAGAGATTTAAATACAATTAAAATTTTGTTAATTAAATGAATAATAGCAGTTAAAACAAAGGAGATAAAACTATGGTCGCATTATTTTTTGCAATTACGATTATAATGTTTTTAGTAGTAGATATTATCTATCAGCGTGTTCAGGAGCGGAAAGCATTAGCGGGTGCACCGGAAGTTCAGACGGTAAGACCGAGACCGATGTCGTTGAATGATATCAGATTACCAGAAGGCGTATTTTTTCACCCCGGACATACCTGGGCATCAATTCTCCGTACAGGGATGATGAAAATCGGAGTTGACGATTTAACACAGAGATTAATTGGAAAGATTGATGCGGTCGAATTGAAAAATGTCGGGACCGAGGTGAGACAGGGAGAACCAATAATTCAACTTCGGCAGGGGAATAAAAGTGTCGAACTTGTAGCGCCGGTTGATGGCATCGTTGAACGGATTAATCCTGCATTAAAACACAATCCGATACTTTTAAAGGAAGATCCATATAGCGCGGGATGGATTGCAATGGTTAAGCCGACAAATATAAAAAATAGCATACATTCATTGAATATTGCGGAAACCGCGAAAGAGTGGTTAATGCAGGAAATCCAGTCACTGAAAGATTTTCTGGCAGGATCCCGTGTTGAGGACCGCCTTGTAGGTCAAACGCTTCAAGATGGCGGCACGCCGGTTGAAGGCGTCCTTGAATATATGGACGAGAATGCGTGGAGTGAATTTCAGAGCAAGTTTTTAAAGAATTAGGGCATCTATTTTAGCCCGATTACTTGAAATATCGTTAACACAATAAAACCGGAGTGAATATTTGGAGTCTTAAAAAGAAATATTTATCTCCGGTTTTTTCTTAAAAATAACAAATAGGACTTATTTATCCTTAAATATTCCAATTAATTATGTGTAAAATATCGATTTTCACTGTTGAAAATTTTGGCATAGTATTTGGAGAGTTTAATAGTTGCATTACATACTGAAAATAATTAAGAAAAAGGTTCAATACTCATGGAACGAAAAGCTATTCTAATTGATATCCAGCGATGCGTCGGTTGTGAGTTATGCAAGTGGGCATGTAAAGAGGCAAACGGATTACCCGATACCGACGATCAGGAATTATCACCGAATGCATATACCGTTATTAAGGAACGCAACGGGTATTTTGTGCGTCGCCAATGCATGCATTGTGAAGACCCCGCCTGTAAATCAGCGTGTCCGGTTGACGCATTCCAGAAGGTAGAACAGGGGCCGGTTCTTTACGATGCCGCAAAATGCATGGGGTGCCGGTATTGTATGCTTGCATGTCCCTTTGAGGTACCGACCTACGAATGGGATAAGCGATTACCAAAAGTAACAAAGTGTATTTTCTGTGAACACAAAGTGCGGGAAGGCGAATTGCCAGCGTGTGTAGAATCATGTCCGTTCGAAGCGACGGAATTTGGTGACCGGAATGAGATTATTGAAGTTGCACGACAGCGAATAAAAGATAATCCGGGAATGTATGTAGATCATATTTATGGATTAGAGGAAGTTGGTGGAACGTCGTTCTTATACATTTCACCGGTACCCTTTGAGGAGCTCGGCTTCAGAACCGATCTGCAGACCGATCCGCTGGGAATGCTGACCTGGCAGGCACTTAAAAAAGTACCGGATATTGCACTCTTCGGAGGAGCTACTCTTTACGGAATTTACTGGATTACCAGCAGAAGAGATGAGGTGGCGGCGTTCGAGAAGAAACAGGAACAAGTTGACGAAGCTGAAGAATAATTTGACAAAATAAGGCATTGGAAATTGTTATGAAAACACTTAAAGAAATAATCGGACCGCTAACGTTTTGGAAAACGGTCATGTTTATACTCATCGGGCTCGGTTTATATTCGGGTCTCTACCGGTTTTATCACGGTCTCGGAGCGGCTACAAATATGAGCGATACTTTTCCGTGGGGGATCTGGATTGGATTCGATATTCTTACCGGAGTCGCTCTTGCTGCAGGCGGGTTTACTATCACCGCTATTGTGTACATATTTAACATAGAAAGATTTAAACCAATTATCCGCCCTGCGATTTTAACGGCATTTCTCGGTTACATCCTGGCAGTGACGGGATTAATGTTCGATCTCGGTCGTCCCGATCGAATATGGCATCCGATCATTATGTGGAATCCCCGTTCGGTGATGTTTGAAGTTGCGTGGTGTGTTATTTTATACAATGTGGTATTGTTTTTGGAGTTCAGCCCGGCGTTATGGGAACGTCTGCGTTTTCCCCGTGTGCTTAAAGTCATTAAGTCGATAACTATCCCGCTGGTGATACTTGGTGTAATCTTATCGACGTTGCATCAATCGTCTCTCGGTTCGCTCTTTCTTATTGTGCCGCACCGGTTACATGAGCTTTGGTATACGCCGTTATTACCTATGTTGTTTTACATATCGGCTGTTGCAGTAGGATTGTCGATGGTTACGTTCGAATCCTTTCTGTCAAAGCGTGCATTTGGTAAACATTTGAAAATGGATATTCTCTCCATGATGGCTCGTGTCACGGCAGTTGTACTGCTGATCTACGGTATGTTGCGGATATACGATCTCATTTCCAGTGGAGCGATAGCGAGCGCATTTTCTTTTTCGACCCCGGCGGTTCTTTTTCAATTGGAGATGATTATAGGTGTCATTGTTCCGATGATTCTATTATTTAATCAGAAAATCAGATTAAACGAACGATGGTTGTTCTGGGCTTCATTCCTGGTGGTTCTTGGGGTCGTATTGAACCGGTTAAATGTAAGCGTTACAGGCATTCAGGCGATGGTAACGACAGAAACCTATTTTCCGTCATGGATGGAAATCTCAGTTACTATGGGGCTGGTTGCGGCGGGGTTTGGTATTTTTGCGTTAGCCGTTAAATACCTGCCGATCTTTGAGGATCAAGGCGCCCCGAAACCGCTTCTGGAGCACTCGAAAGATCCGAGACCCGTCCGTATAATTTAGGATTAAATGTCACTGAAATGAGGGAAAAGGACGAGAATTGCAATGCACCGGAACCAGTGAATATGATTCCGGTGCATATTTATACTTTATCGGATGATTTATTATGAAGTTTTTTAAAGAAGCAATGCGGTCTTTGAGTATCAGAGTATTCATCGGTTTGTTCGTTGTGCTGGCCGTTTGCTTTGGATTGTATACCTATTTTACCATTGCAAATCAATCCCGTCAAATGATGGATATGATGGTACATAATGCAACCGCTACGACGGATCTAATACGAAGCTCCATACATTACAGCATGCAGCAACACCGTAAGGAAGATGCATACCGCATAATAGAAACGATCGGTCAGGAGCCGGAGGTTGTCGATATCCGATTGTATAATAAAGACGGTGTTATTACGTATTCAACAGATCATCGTGAGATAAAATCTCAGGTGGATATCCGGGCTGAGGCGTGTGTCATATGTCATGATGTTACTCCACCGGTACATTCGATCCCCTATGACAGCCGATGGCGTACAATTACGACGGCTAAAAGTCGGAATGACTTATATCGCATACTTGAGCTTACTACTCCGATAGAGAACGAGATGTCTTGTTATGGTTCGGGGTGTCATCCAAGTCCCGACGAAGTAACTATAATCGGCGTACTCGATGTTATGATTTCGCTCGATTCGGTTGATAAGAATATTGCCCAGGCACGGCGACAAATGACAGTTTCCGCCGTTATTCTTATCCTTGTCGTTTCATCGATATTCGGAATTGTATTATTGATAACAGTCCGGCGTCCTGTTAAAAAAATTGCAGATGGAACCCGGAAGGTTGCCTCTGGAAATCTCGATTATGAAATTACATATGATGCCAGCGATGAATTAGGAGAACTTGCCCGGTCGTTTAATATTATGACCCGTGAATTGAAGGAGGCGCACCGTGAAATTACCGAATGGTCCGATACACTTGAAGAAAAGGTAAAGCAAAAAACCGATGCGCTGAAAAAAGCACAATCGCAGTTAGTACAGATAGAAAAAATGGCATCACTCGGCAAACTATCGGCAAGTGTCGCCCACGAACTAAACAATCCTCTTGAGGGAATTTTAACATATGCAAAACTAATTGCAAAACGTTTACGAAAACGGGAAGAATTATCGGAAATTATGCAGGAAATGCTCGATGATGTCGAACTCATCATTAGTGAAACAGAGCGGTGCGGAAACATCGTAAAAAATCTGCTGCTATTTTCGAGAAAACAGGTCGGGGACTTTGCGACTGTTCCGATCAATCAGATTGTGGAACACGCGACCCGTCTGGTGCAGCACCATTTAAAGATATCGAAAGTCGAACTTGAAACGTATTATCCCGATGAGGAAGTCGGTTTGTATTGCAATGCTAACCAGGTACAACAAGCATTGATCGCTTTATTTGTAAATGCGGTCGAAGCAATGCCTGACGGCGGAACCGTCACGGTCAAGGTTGAAAAACAATCTGAAACCGGCGACATTATAATAAAAATATCCGATACGGGGATGGGAATTGCAGAAGAGGATATCCCTCATATCTTTGAGCCGTTTTTCACACGTAAAAAAGAAGGAAAGGGAGTCGGGCTTGGACTTTCAATTGTATACGGCATCATTGAACGTCATGGAGGAAATATAACGGTAGACTCCGAACTCGGTTCCGGTACGCAGTTTACCATAACATTTCCTGCGACTGCACATAAAGATATTCGAAAAGAAGAAATTAATCAGATCTAATGATTGAGGTAAGATCATGAAAAGTAATACTATTTCCATACTTGTCGTTGATGACGAGAAAGTTGTACGCGACTCTTTAACCAAGTGGTTTAAAGAAGATGGCTATCAGGTTGAAGCTGCAGAAAATGCCGCAGAAGCGCTGAAAAAAATGCAATTGAAAAAATGGGACATTTTGTTGCTCGATATAAAAATGCCCGGCATGGACGGTATGGAATTACATCAGCGTATACGTGATGTTGATCCTTCTGCAACAGTGGTATTCATTACAGCACACGCAACTGTCGATTCAGCGGTTAAAGCACTAAAGAATGGAGCGTACGATTATGTAACCAAGCCCGTTGACCCAGATTATCTCTCACATTTGATTAATAATGCAATAAAACAACGGCAGTTGGCAAATGAGAATATTCGTTTAAAAGAACAGGTATCGGAGTTCGGGAAATCAAGTGAATTAGCCGGTAAATCGCCTCAAATGCAACGGATTTATAAATTGATTGAAAGCGTTGCACAAACGGATACGACTGTAATGATTCGGGGTGAAAGCGGCACCGGGAAGGAGTTAATTGCACGAGCCATACATAACAACAGCGAAAGACGGTACTTTCCGATGGTAACACTTAATTGCGGCGGTATGCCCGAAGGTGTTCTTGAAAGCGAATTGTTCGGGCATGAGCGGGGTGCATTTACCGGTGCGCATTATCGACGAAAGGGTAAGCTTGAACTTGCCGACGGCGGAACGCTGTTCCTCGATGAAATAGGGAATATCGATAAGAAGACACAGATGGATCTGCTTCGTGTAATCGAAACGAAACAATTTACGCGGGTTGGCGGCAATGAAATAATCAAAGTCGATTTCAGAATAATCAGTGCAACGAATCGCGATCTTGAATCCGCAGTCAAGGAAGGCGCATTTCGTGAAGATCTCTATTATCGGTTGAATGTGTTTTCCATCGATGTGCCTCCGTTACGCGAGCGGACCGGTGATCTTCAGTTGCTTGCCGATTATTTTTTAAAGAAATATAGTGCATCGATGGGAAAACCGTACGAGGGTTATGCACCCGATGCCTTGAATAAAATTAAGTCATATACGTGGCCCGGAAACGTACGGGAACTTGAGAATGCAATTGAACGGGCTGCGGTAGTAGGGACGCCGCCGCATATAAAAGCATCGGATTTACCTTTCTCATTAAGTGATGCGTCAAATCAGGGAGCACCCGCCGGTTCGCTTGAAGCGATGGAAAAGAATCATATTATTAAAATTCTTGATGAACAGAACTGGAATATTTCACGATCTGCCGAGATTTTAAAAATTGACAGAGCGACGTTGTACAATAAGATTCAGAAATTTGGATTGAAAAAACCGACGTGAGTAGCATTATCCGGATCTATAATTCATCGGAAGTAAATTCACGTACACTTGAAAGTATCTCCGGAACATTGCAACAAGTGTTTTCGGCTCCGGTAGCGATTGCGAATATTTCACTTAATCTTGAAGATGCTTTTGATAGCGGACGTGAACAATATAATTCGACTGCATTACTTGCAAAAATACTGAATACCTTTGATACTTCCGGTAATAAGTCAATTGTTATTGTTGATGTAGATTTGTTTATTCCCGTTTTAACATTTGTGTTTGGAGAAGCGCAGCTCGACGGGAGCGCGGCGGTGGTATCCACTCACCGCTTGAAGAATCAATATTACGGGTTACCAAAAAACGATCTATTAATGGTTGAGCGTCTCGAAAAAGAAGTCGTCCATGAGCTGGGGCATACCTTCGGGATGTATCACTGTCAGGATTATGAGTGTGTTATGAAAGCTTCTACCTATGTTGAAGAGATCGATCTTAAAAAATCAATTCCTTGTCCGGTTTGCCGGGACTATATCAACGAACGGTGCAATCGAAAGGAGACAGGTTGAATAGGAGGAGGAATATTAGTATATTTAACATTGTTTATTGATTATTTATTATTTGCAATTGAAGCACATCGCTAAGGGATCAACCAAGACAATAATAAATAATAAATCACATGGGGCCGTAGCTCAGTTGGGAGAGCGCTAGAATCGCACTCTAGAGGTCGAGGGTTCGACTCCCTTCGGCTCCACTTTATCAACAGGCAATTGGCGGTAGACAGTTGACTGTAGAGAGAAACCATTATACAAACCCAGAATGCAGATGAACCGGATACTATGCAGCGCTTTAATGTGGATAAGCTTAACACTCTTAGTTTTTACCAAAGATAACAACATAGCCCAGGTTTCGCTTATTACAGAAACCAACGACGCTTCGAAACCATTTTATATAGGAATTTACTTTGAAATGCCGTCCGGGTGGTACATATACTGGGAAAATCCCGGGGATGCGGGCATACCGGTCGATGTTCAATGGAACATACCCGAAGGTTTTACAATAAGCGACCTGATCTATCCTACTCCCGAAAGATTCTATACCCAGGGGTTAGTGTCTTTCGGGTATAAAAACGAGGCACTGTTGCTCGCAAAAGTCTCACCGGAAATTAATAGTAACCCTCCGATTGATCCAATAATCTCCGCGAACGTTTCGTGGATGGTGTGCAAGGAAACCTGTATTCTTGAAGATGCGATCGTTGAATTAAAACTGAATAAATATGCTCCGAATCCCGAGTTATTTAATAGATATATAAACAGACTACCGAAACCATTAACACAATCGGGTACAAATATCACTTCTGTTGATATAATAAAAGAAGATAGATTCATCTTCATTACCATAAATCTTGACGGTGAGCCGATAGAGGATTTTTTCCCGGGACCGGTTGAATACTTTATATTTCCTCATGATGAAATTGAAGTGAGTGATTATTCAATTTCTTATAAATTACAGCCCTATTCCGATCGATCCGTCATTGAATCCGTCAGTGGCCTGCTATTTATCAATGGCACCGCTTTTCATTTTAATAAACCGGTGAATGCAGCAAACTAATGACAAAAAAATAAAGGAGACTTACAATATGATAAAATATATAGCATTTTGCATAATAGCTATTCTCTCGTTATCTCTTGTTGGATTTGCAGATAGTCCAGCCATCGGTGAAAAAGCACCGGATTTTACCTTAACCGATACATACGGTAACACTCATAATCTTGCTGATTATGAAGGTAAAGTTGTCGTACTCGAGTGGACCAATCCGAATTGCCCGTTTGTCGTGCGTCATTATGTAGACGACTTAATGCCAGCGCTTCAGCGTGAATATGGGGAAAAGGGAGTCGTTTGGTTGGTGGTGAATACTACACATCCGGAACATCGTGATTTTGAAACAAATGAAAGCTTAAATACTATTTTCAGTGAATGGAACGCTGCATATCACGCGCAACTGGTCGATCTTGATGTCAGCGTCGGTCGTGCGTATAATGCGCTAACCACACCGCAAATGTATATTATCGATGAAGGTGGAATACTTCGCTATAACGGCGCAATCGATGATGACCCGCGTGGAAATAAACCGTTTGAGGAGCGAGTGCAATATTTCCAGAACGCGTTGGAACAAGTACTTGCAAATGAAGAAGTGGAAATAACGGAAACCCGGCCATACGGTTGCACCGTGAAATATACAAAGGATACCTAACAGATATCGATTGATCGATTGGATGATTGAATGAATTGTTAAAAAATCCTCAGCATATTTCATCAATCATCCAATCAATCAATCAATCAATCATTCATTCATCCATCCAACCAATTCCTTTACAATGCCCCAAATCCTTCAATCTCAAGCTACCGACACAGCGGTTATCAAATCTTTGCTTGAACATTGTTATAACCGTACGAATGAAGCGAGTTTTTTCGAAGCCATACAACAATCTGATATTTTTATTCCGGAACTATCTCTAATATCGTCTGAAAATCGGGAGATTATTGGGTATATTCTTTTATCACGCATCGGAATTCGGACGGCGAATGAAATTTTACCGACGCTTGTGATTTTACCGCTTGCTGTACGGAAGGATTTCCGGGGGAGAGGGGTGGGTAAATTACTAATCGATGCAGCCATTGTTGAGGCAAGAAATCTTGGGTATACCTCATGCATTACATTGGAGTGCGGTGATTATTTTAGAAAATTCGGTTTTCTTCCTGCACAAGATGAATACGGACTTGAGTTATATTTCCGGATAAATGACGCAGATTTTCTTGCATTTGAAATGACCGAAAATGCATTGTATAGAAATAGCGGATTTCTTATTTTCCCGGGTATTTTTTCCAATATAGATCCCCTGTATACCACATAGTCTTATCATTATATATTTTCACAAATCGGAAAACACCCGTTTCCTTCATTTAAAAATGAGAATAGTTGTCATAAATTAGTGAAATTCCCTCGAATTAGGGTAAAAATAATGGTATACATTTTGCAGGATATTGAATTGGGAGAATACGTTTGGAAAGATTAGAATTATGCCAAAGCAATTATCATTACAGCTTATCCTTTCGTTAACAATTATCATTGTTATTATTACCGGTGTAACCGGTTATATAAATATTAAGAGAGAAGAAACTCAAATTATTGAAAGGATGATAGAGGGTGCGGAGCAACTTTCAAAAAGTATTGAGAGCGCTACATGGCATGCTATGCTTGCGGATCATCGTGAGGATGCGTATAAAATTATGTATGCGATCGGGCAGGAAGAGGGGAT
>PWTU01000304.1 GCA_003562775.1 Ignavibacteriales bacterium | reverse complement strand
TATCAGTGGTTTAAGCGACCTCAGCTTTTTGAAACTTATATCAGAAACCGGAACAGATTTAGAAAAACATTGGGAATCGCCGAAGCATTTTGTGTCCTGGCTTGGTTTAGCTCCTATTAAAAATTCCTCTGGTAAATCCAATCGCCGGAGTAAGAAAAAGTTTACAACACCTGCCGGTCAAATATTCAGACTTTCTGCTCAATCTGTCGGAAAAAGTAAAAACTATGCTCTTGGTGCATTTTATCGCCGTATAAGTGCTAAAAAGGGTGCTCCCGTGGCGACCAAGGCGACGGCACGTAAACTTGCTGTTATGTATTATAATGCTATGACAAAAGGTCTTCAATATGTTGAACATGGTATAGAGCAGTATAATAAACAATATCAAGAAACTCAGTTACGCATCCTGATGAAAAAAGCAAAACAATTTAACTTTCAACTTGTGCCAGAACCTACGGCTTGACAACGTGGTTCATTGGCAGCGAAGTCGAAGGGTGAGTGCGATGGCCTTTGCGTCATTTGCAGGGGAGTCGAATGATATGTGAGAGGATAGCAAATGAAAACATACTTACTTGAAACGGCACTAGCGTCGTGTGCCACTCCTAACGGAGTGGAATCTATGTTGTGAGAATGGTACATTGCTACAGATATGTTGCTCCTAACGGAGCGATCTCTGTGCATCGTTAAATGATAATAAATATGTCGTTACTATTACAGCATGTAATATGAAATTAAAACGACACCAATCGTATTCTTTAGCCGACATCTTGCTATCAAACCCAGCCCGTAGGGCTGGCATATCTGTAGTAGCAAAATGCCCCCCCTACCTTCCCTCCGCTCCGGCAGGAGCGGCACAAAAACTATAGAGTATTCTACGGTTATTACCTTCCTTGTAGATTATTCTACGATACATACCTGCCGTTACTTTTAAATTCCGGCTTTCACAATTACTGTATCTCTTTGTGTATATTCAATTTAAAAAAATAAAATATTTTCTGGCACACATATTGTTTGTTATACATAGTAGAATGACATCGAATAATAAACAAATTGTGAAACTAATTTTTACAAGGAGATTAAAGATGGAATGGATTGTACTCATATTACTCATATGCATCGGATCGCATCTGTTTATGCACATGCGTCACTCCGGTAATGGCGGCGATAATTCACATACAGGAACTCCTGATCACAGCGGTCACAATAGATCAAAAAGTTCCCATAAAAACAAATCGGGAAGCTGCCACTGATTATAATGCGGTTAATAGTGGGTTTTGCGTTCATCCTATTAACCATTAACTACAATCAACAGAGGTATATCATGATTAATATAAAAGCAGCAACTATTGGCCTCGGTATTTTTGCGGCGATCAGCTATCTCGTATGTATTATCTTCGGATCGATTGTCCAGGAAAATTTTCACATGAAGGATATTCTTGAAATCATCATACCGGGATTTCAATGGCTGAGCGCGGGAAGCTTCTTCTGGGGATTACTGGTAAGTATTTTTTATGGAGTGTATACAGGAATCATCTTTAGTCCAATTTATAATGTACTTTATAAAAAATTGTCAAATCAATGAGAGTGATTGGTTTATTTCATTATGAATGAAGAAAAAAATAAACATACAAAAAGACGCTCCATAATCAATATAATTTTATGGGGTGGTCTTTCGGGATTTGCCGCTTCGGTTGCATATCCAATAATTCGATTTTTAACGTCAATACCGGATGCAGCGGCGGGGGCGCGGTCCGTTTCGGCCGGCACGGTGGATGAACTTGCACCGAACAGCGGTAAGGTCATACGACTCGGCGATAAACCCGTAATTGTTATTAAGACATCCGCTGGCGATATACGGGCATTTTCTGCAACCTGTACCCACCTTGCCTGTATTGTACAATACCGCGATGATCTTGAACATATCTGGTGTGCTTGTCACGACGGCCATTTTAATTTACGGGGAAAAAATATAGCAGGACCGCCTCCGCGTCCGTTGGAACCTTTTGAAGTAAATATTCGGGGGAATGAAATAATAGTTTCGAAAGCATATTAAACGGTATGTGAACTTAACAAACATAATTAAAGGAGACAAAAATGATACGAGACCCGGTCTGCGGAATGACAATTGAAAAGGAAAAAGCTGCGGGTGAGTCGAATCATAACGGTGAGACATACTACTTCTGCTCAAAACCGTGCAAGAAACAGTTCGATGCCGACCCGGAGAAGTACTTTCAGCCAAATGAAGCAGGAAAAACAGATGATAATAAATCCCATATCCACTCTGAAGAACTCTCTTCAGATCTACAAAAGCAAAATCAGAACAACCGGTTTACCGTTACAATTACCGGAATGAGTTGTGCATCGTGCGTCTCAAATATTGAACAAGCATTGCTTGATATTCCTGCAGTGACTGGTGCATCCGTGAATCTACAAACAGGTAAAGCTGCAGTAGAATATGATGGCAATAATCCTCCGGTGCAGGAAATAAAAGATACGGTAGCTTCAAGTGGAGATTATTCAATACTCCTTGAAGAAGTACACTTTTATATTATGGGTATGATGGGCGGACACTGCGAAGGTATTATTAAAAAAGCACTTGCTGATGTACCCGGAGTTTACAATTCATTGGTAAGCTCATCAACCGAGTCGGCGAAGATAGAATATGTACCCAGTATGGTCACAAAAACCGAACTCATGAAACTCATCGAGGACCTCGGTTACGACGTCACCGAAAAGGCAACCGGTGAAGCGGCAATGGATCGTGAACGCGAAGCGCGTGAAAAGGAGATCCGCCGCCAGAAGAAGAACTTGCTGATAGCTTGGCCTTTAGGTTTACTGGTAATGGCAGGCGTGATGCAGCCGTACTGGATATTACCTAGTTTCATTCCGGAAATTTTAAACAGTAAGGTTGTCATGTTTCTCCTTACCACACCTATCGTTTTCGGACCGGCTCGACAATTCTTTGTCAACGCCTCGAAAGGGTTGGTGAAAGGAATCGCCGATATGAATCTTTTATATGCCGTAGGAATAGGAGCGGCATATCTCATCGCAGTTATAAATACCTTCTGGCCCGATGCGGGATTCGGCGGCGAAGGTGCGGCGTTCTATGAAGCAGCAGCGCTCCTCACCGGTTTCATTGTCCTTGGTCGATATCTTGAAGCCCTCACGCGCGGCAGAGCATCGGAAGCTATCAGACGTCTGATGCGTTTGCAGCCGAAGCAAGCCCGCGTTATACGGAACGGCGAGGAAATGGAAATATCCGCCGATGATGTTGAGATCGGAGATATCGTCGTCGTAAGACCCGGTGAAAGTATTCCGGTAGACGGTATCGTCGAAGAGGGATATTCCTCCGTTGATCAGGCGATGGTAACCGGAGAAAGCATTCCCGTTGAAAAGAAAAGTGGCGACGAAGTAATCGGCGCTACCATGAACAAAACCGGTACGTTTAAATTCCGTGCAACAAAGGTAGGTAAGGAAACGACCCTATCACAGATCATTAAAATGGTTGAGGAAGCACAAACTTCCAAAGCCCCCATACAAGCACTTGCAGATAAAGTGGCGGGTAACTTTACTGTCGGTGTCATCCTCCTCGCTGCCGGTGTGTTTCTCTTCTGGTTTTTCATAGGGTATTTTCTGTGGTTTGTACCGGAAGGTCAATTCATTCTGACCCCATATACATTGGCAGAAGTGGGAGTGTTCGGTTTCGCTGCACTTATTTCAATGACGACACTTATTATAGCGTGCCCCTGCGCGGTCGGACTTGCAACACCTGCAGCGATAATGGCAGGAACTGGCAAAGCGGCAGAAAACGGGATACTGTTTAAAGGCGGCGATGCAGTCGAAGCAGCGTCGAAACTCCAATACATTGTTTTCGACAAAACAGGAACGCTCACAAAGGGACATCCTTCGGTCACGGATCTGGTAACGTCTAATGGCAACGAAGAAGAGTTGCTTATGTTCGCCGCATCGGCGGAATTAGGTTCCGAACACCCTCTCGGCGAAGCTATTGTTCGCGGGGCAAAAGAACGTAATGTGGATCTTGCCGAACCGACTGATTTTGATGCGATACCCGGGCACGGGATCGAGGCACAGGTTAATGGTTCCAGAATTATACTGGGTAACCGAAAGCTGATGGAACGGGAAGAAATATCATTGGAAGATGTTTCAAACGAAGCTGAAAAGCTTGAAGCTGACGGAAAGACCGTAATGTTCGTTGCACTCGATAGCCGGATGCTCGGCGTTATTGCCGTTGCGGATACATTGCGTGAAACGACTAAAGCAGCGATCAGGGAATTGCAATCAATGGGAATTAAAGTTGCAATGCTGACGGGTGACAACAGACGCACAGCGGATGCTATTGCACGTCGCCTCGGTATTGACCGGGTACTTGCAGAAGTTCTCCCCGATCACAAAGCCGAGGAGATAAAAAAACTCCAAAGTGAAGGATATAATGTGGCAATGGTCGGTGACGGCATAAACGATGCGCCGGCGCTTGCTCAGGCCGATGTGGGTATCGCTATGGGGGCGGGCACCGATGTGGCGAAAGAAACAGGCGATGTGATTTTAATAAAAGATGACCTGATAGATGCTATCGCGGCATTGCAAATAGCCCGACGAACGATGAGTCTGACAAGAGAAAATCTTGCATGGGCTTTCGGATATAACATACTTGCCATTCCAATCGGTATGGGAGTTCTTTATCCGTTCTATGCCCAGTTAGTGAGTCCGGAACTTGCAGCAGCATTGATGGCGGTCAGTTCCCTATCGGTAATGCTGAATACCCAGCGCATGAAAAAGTTCTTACCGGCAATTCGAAAGCGGTTTAAAGATACGTCGGAGAAAGCTGAAGCGGTTCCGGCGTTTGCCGAAGGTACGTGAAACTTGTTAAAAGTTATTTGTTATCGGTTAATCGGGAAAAATTCTGATCCAATCACCATTAACAAATAACTATTAACAATTAACTTTAATAAAGATGGAGGAAACAATGAAAGGAGCAACCGTAATAAAAGTATACAGCGCAGCTATTTATCTTGGTATATCAATTCTTGCCGCGGCGTTATTTATACTTGTAACGCTGGCGGGTGATTATACCTGGGTAGACAGAATCGGCGGTGCATTCTGGCTCTTCATCCTCTTAACTATTGCGCTCATGCCGGTGGTTATTCCAGCGGTGAAAAAGCGGATGGAGAAAACAGTGTGAACAACGTTCGCATGTGTATGCTATCATGTCAATGACAGACAAAGTAATTTCCAAACGAAGTGTGGATCATTTTCCAGTTGATTATGGCATAATGAATGGCTGGTTAACAAGTATTATTTGCATTATCACCGTTTCTCGTAAGGGCGATTCATGAATCGCCCTTACGAGAATAGCTTTTTTGACGACCAATATCTGTAGCAATAACAACCCAAACTAATCCAATCCGCTACGTAGGAGCGGCACATACAAGTTGCGCACCTAACGGCGCGCATGCAAATTATGGAGTGATGTTTGTGCTACAGATATGGCACGCGTGACGTTGTGCATGGGTTTTTCTATTAATCGTATTATGGATTATCAAGGTTTCAATATTATGATTTCATACGACATCGTAAATGATCCGGTTTGCAAAATGGATGTCAAAAAACCATTGGCATATTATTTGACCCGCTACCGGGGCACCACCTATTATTTTTGCTGTTCACAGTGTAAAGCAATGTTTGAGAAAAATCCTGAAAGATATATAAACGGTTAGTTTCTATATATGGAGGAAAATACATGTGCAGTTTATTCGACTTATATGGTACGGAATTATATTTACAATTATCAGTTTTAATTATCATGCAACGGGGGAAGAAACGAAATCCCGTAATCAGCCATGGGATTTTAACATTGCGTTCGGTTTCAGTATGACATCGGGCAATAACGATACCTATACGTTGTCGGTTGAAGGAGATGCACGCAAACAATGGCGAAGGTTCAGATATAAAGGCGACTTTAGCATTCGTTACAGAACGACGCAGTATGTAAGCGGAGGACCGAGAATCGTCTCAACAAACAACTGGATATTTTCCTCCCGCCTTGATTGGTTTCTTAGCAGAAAACGTGATAATTTCCTTTTTGTAGTTGTCATCCCCGAAGGGAACGAGTTCCGGGGATTCTGGTGGAAGGTAGCCACGCAGGGAGGTTTCGGTTACCGCTTCTTCGGTGAGCAAAAGAACATCGACCTCACCGTTGCAGCAGGATTCGACTATTCGTACGAAGAACCTGTCGTTAACGATGTCCCGCCGGATCAAATATTGACATCCGTTATAAAGCCGGAACTTGAGTGGGAAATACTTCCGACTGTCCGATTGTCGAAACGTCTCTCCTTCTGGAATGACCTGCGCGATGGAAGTGAGTATAAAATTGATTCAAGAGTATTGTTCGATTTTTCGCTCACCGATACATTCTCGATACGCACCTCATACCTCCTCAATCACCGGCACAAACCCCGGATGATACGTGAACGTGACAAGTACGGCAATACGACAGAGAAACGCATTCCGGCTGAACGTACAGACCACAGCATTACAACTGCGATAGTTTTAAGTTTTTAAACAATATTCTCTACCCTGTAGAATACTCTTTAATTTCCGAAACCTACCTCCCTTCACTTCTTTCGTTTTTTAGCCATTTTCGCGAAAAAAAGGCTGGTATGGTTCTTGTAACTTATGTAAGTAGAAACAGCAAGGTTTCAACAAAAAAACTAAAAAGGAATAATAGCATGCACGGTGACTTCGACTATGGACTCTGGATAATGGTAGTGTTTAACATCGCTATATTCGGCGGATTCGCTCTCGGATTTATCCGTCCGAGGAAGAAATACGAATGGCGTACAATGGGCGTCTTCGGAGCATTCATCGTGGCGTTGTTTACGGAGATGTACGGGATACCTCTGACGATCTATATTCTCATTTCAGTGTACGGCGATACGCTCGGCGTGGCTAATCCGTTCGAGCATCTGAGCGGACACCTTCTCGGTACGCTGCTCGGATTATCCAATGCCGGGAAATTACTGATATGCCTCTTCGGAGGTATTGTCATGGGAATCGGACTACTGGTAATGGCGCGGGGCTGGAAATTGATCCATCAGGCAAAAGGTGAATTGGTTACCGGCGGTATTTACGCTTACATGCGGCATCCGCAGTATTTCGGGTTGTTTCTTTTAACTACCGGAATGCTCATTCAATGGCCGACATTCTTGACGTTAGTGATGTTCCCGATTCTGATCTTAGCATACTACCGTCTGGCAATGCGCGAGGAAAGGCAAGCAATAGAACAATTCGGCGCCGCATATGCGGAGTACCGACAAAGAGTCCCGGCATTTATTCCGAAGTTAACTCGTAAAGGTGAAGAAGAATTTAAATTAAGTTAATAGTTATTGGTTTGCCGCCCTGTTTTATTTATAAATATAATTGATGCGGCATCCCGCAAAGCAGGAAATCGTTAATCGTCATCTCTGCATATTACAATTAACAAATAACTAATAACGATTAACTAATAACAAAAACACGGAGGATGCCATGAAAGAAATAAAAGCATATATAAGACCGGAACGAGTCGATAATGTTGTCAGAGCTCTTGAAGAATCTGGATTTTGCTGCATGACTATCGTTAATGTTTCCGGATTGGGACAGTTTTCAGATCCCAAAAAGGCAAAATACTCATTTGAATTTGTAGAAAAATACTCGAAGGCCGTTAAAGTAGAACTGGTTTGCAATTCCGATCAGGCAGATGAGGCAGTTGATGCAATTATCAGAGGAGGACGCACCCAGAAATCAGGCGACGGTGTCATATTCGTCTCCCCCGTTGAACGATCGGTAAAAATACGCACCGGTGAAGAAGGCGAAGGTATTTTGCAGCATTAAACCTCATATGGAGAAAGGAAAGGAGAAAAGAAATGTATTATAACAATAAAATAAAAGTAGAAATAAACGGGTATGGTGTCATCGGAAAACGCGTCGCCGATGCGGTTATGTTGCAGCCCGATATGGACCTTATCGGTGTAGCCGATATCGCAACCGATTACCGGATAAAAACTGCGATGCGGCTTGATATACCGGTGTTCTCTGCTATACCTGCTCGAATTGACGAGATGAAGAATGCCGGAGTCACCGTTGTAGGTACAATCGATGATTTGCTTTCAATGGTGGATGTGATTGTCGATGCGACACCGAAAAATGTGGGCGCCGCGAATTTTGAAAAGTACCGATCAGCCGGAGTCAAGGCAATTTTCCAGGGCGGGGAAAAACATTCTCTTACAGATCATTCTTTTGTTGCTCAGGCAAATTATGAATCTGCACTGGGCAGAGATGCGACGCGTGTCGTTTCCTGCAATACAACGGGGACCGTCCGTACCCTGAAACCTTTACAGGACGCAGGTCTTTTGAAAAAGGCAAGGGGTGTGCTTATCCGGCGTGCGACGGATCCCTGGGAATCGGATCACGGCGGCATAATGAACACAGTCGTACCGGAGCGGCGCATCCCGAGCCATCAGGGTCCGGATGCCCAAACAGTGATTCCCGAACTCGATGTAGTAACCATGGCGGCGAAAGCTTCGCATACACAAACCCACCTTCACTACTGGATTTTGGAGTTAAACCAACAGGTGGAACGTGAGGATATATTGGAGATATTTCGCCGGACTCCGCGGCTCGTCTTTATCAAATCGAGTGACGGACTAACGGCGCTGAACAGTACGGTTGAGCTCATGAAAGATCTCGGCCGCCCCCGCGGTGATATGTGGGAAGCAGCTATCTGGGAGGATATTCTTTCAGTGAACGGATACGAACTCTACTTCACGTATCAGGTTTTTAACGAAGCTATTGTTGTACCGGAGACGATCGATGCAATCCGGGCACTGACAGGTACGGTAAAAGATGGAGCTGAATCAATGCGCATTACCGATGAAAACCTGATGGTACTGCGGGATTTCTTTATACCCGATAATCTGCAATATGCAACACAATTTTAATGAACAGATTAGGAGGATACAAACCGCTTATAATCTAACACCGAGTGGGAAAACCTCTCTCTTCGGAAAATCACTACACAAATAAGGAGATAATGACATGAAACAAACAGCATTTGTACTTTTCACAGGTGTGATTCTATTTCTTTTTGTTGCCGCTGCTCCCAATACGGAACAAAAGCATGGAAATGCAGAAGTAAAACACCAACAGCTTATTGCTGAACAATTGAATAAACCCTCAGCACAGGAAATGCTGGCAAACTTCCTTGTTGCAAATGAGAACATACAACTCATGGTAATGGAAACGCTCCGGAATGCAATGCATAACGATCCGGGATTCACCATGAATTGCAAAATGATGGCGGACGGTAAAGAGGCAACCTGCTGCAGATTATCAGACAGCGAACACGATGACCACCACAAGAAACACCAATAAACCATTATTTAGTAACGGATCCGGGGCGGGATATAGCCCGCTCCGGAGATTAATAGTTCAGGATGTATTTATGAAGAAAGTTGTTGCATACATCAATACGTATCGTGTCCACTGGATCGTCGATGAGTTACAGAAAACTGGAATTGACGACATCAGTATATATCAACGGTTCAAGCCGTTATCGCAAATATCACGGATCGAGTTTTATTGTGACATCAGTAATTTGGAAACCGTACGAACCATTATTCACAATATAGGGAACAATGGAAATCCATCCGATCATATGATTGAAATCTTTGATTATACAGATAAATAAGGAGGTAAAATAATGAAACGTGATCCGGTATGCGGAATGCAGGTAAGCGAAAACCATACAGCCGGTACGAGCGAGTATAAAGGAAAGAAATACTACTTCTGCTCACCCCGCTGCAAGGAAACGTTCGAACATAACCCGGAGAAATATATTAACAAGGATGAATAAGTTTCCGGGCATCACTATTTAATGAAAACCATAAAGACTCAAAGAAACGAAGTATGAATTTTGTATTATTAATAATAATTCATTGCTTCATTTTTAAACTTTGAGTCTTGGAGTCTTTGTGGTTTTTTAAAAAAATTTATAAAACGAATAAATTAAATGAAACCGATACTATTTGAAATAGGGCCCTTCACTCTCTACAGCTACGGATTGATGATAGCTATAGGATTTCTTGCGGGATATTGGGTTCTCATACAGGAACACAAACGATACAAATTAGATCCGAAGCGGTCAGGTACATTCCTGATTATCGCATTGGCGGGTGGAATTGCCGGCGCCAAGCTGCTTTTCCTCATCGGGGAATGGAGTGCATTTGTTGAAAATCCGGTTCACATGATATTTTCACCGGCGGGATTAACCTGGTACGGCGGCTTCATTGTCGCCTTAGCAGCGTTGTATTACTATGTGCGTAAGAACAACCTCCCTGCCGGTAAATATCTCGATATGGGAGGACTTGCCGCATCGCTCGGATATCCGGTAGGTCGTCTTGCCTGTCAACTCGCAGGCGACGGTACATACGGCACACCCACAAATCTGCCGTGGGGAACCATCTTTGCTAACGGAACCCATAAGCCGACACAAGCCGTTGCCGATTATTTTTCCCGTAATCCGGATAAGGCGGACGCATGGAATTACAACGAACTTTCAAACATCATAGTAGGCAGCGACCGTTTCGGCACTATTACTTCGTTCGATGCAATCGTCGCAATGCATCCCGCAGCGCTTTATACTTTCATCGTGGGGATAATCGTATTTGCAGTTTTATGGAAATACAGAACGAATTTTCGTCCGCCGGGAATGCTTTTTTCCGTGGCGGTTCTCCTGATGGCGATACAACGTTTTCTCATCGAAACCATACGTCTAAACCCGCGTATTCTTTTCAACCTGACGGAGGCACAGCTTATTTCTGTGCTGCTTGCAATCGCCAGTGTTATTGCGATCGTGATACTTAGAATGAAAAATAAACGACAACCTAAATAGAAGGAGGAACCATCATGAAACTCGTGAAAGACCCTGTATGCGGTATGGAAATAGAAAAATCGGCAAACGCCGGTGAAGTTGAATATAATGGCACGGTATATTATTTCTGCTGTTCGGGATGCAAGGATAAATTTGAGGAGAATCCCGAGCAATATATCGAGACGGATGAGCCTGATAAAGGACATCACGGTCATCATCACTAACAATATCATTTATAGATTATTCTATAATGGTCCCTATAGGTGTAGACTATTCCACACTCAAACATGTGTCTTCATCCTAAAACCTTCGATTTCATGTTAATAATGCACCCAAAATAGTGGTATACATTTTGCAATTATTATAATCAATCGTGTAGACAAACCGATGCAAACACCAAGAGAAGGAGAAAATTAAATGTCGAAAATCAAATCATTCATCACAATTACTCTCATATTATCATTCACTATTTTCACCATCCATCTTTCTGCAAGCGAAAACAAAAACTCACATTTCGTTGACGACGATATTACGGGAATAATAAATTGTTATCTCGAAATAAAAGATGCGCTTGTTGCAGATGATACCGACCTGGCTTCGATAAACGGTAAGGAATTGAACACCAATCTGAAGACTGTATACTTCGAATTTAATGATCTGGAAAAACAAAAAATATGGGATAATAATCACCTGTTCTTATTACGTTACTCGGAACAGATCGCTCATTCGTCCGACCTTGACATACAACGTGTTGCATTGAGAGGTTTGACTCTTACTATGGTGGAAATGTTGTATCTCACCGGTTCAAACGATATCTCGCTCTATCTGCAGCATTGCTCAATGGCACTCAATAACGGCGCCGAGTGGTTGAGCGTCTCCGATAACATAGCAAATCCGTACTTTGGTTCTTCAATGGTAACCTGCGGTGAAATTTTGGAAAGGGTGAAATAGATATGGATACTTCAAATCACATAGGCGAATTTATCATTCTTTTTGTAATGGTTATTGTTCCATTCTTTCTATACAGAACCTGGCGGAATAAGAAAAACGAAAAGATAAAATCAAGATCGGTTATTAATGAGAATTTACATAATGAACATCAAACATAGGAGATACCTATATGCGTCAGGATCCGGTCTGTGGTAGAAATTTAATAGAAGACCTCGTTGCAGATATTAGCATATACGGAGACAAAATATTTTATTTCTGTTCCTGGTCTTGTAGGGAGCAATTTGAAAAAGAACCGGCACGGTATATTAAAAACAATGTAGCAGAATCAAAGGATAAGCAATGAAAAAGGTCGTGGCATATATCAACACACTACGAGTCCATTGGGTCGTAGATGAATTATTGATGGTCGGTATTGACGATATATCGGTATATCAACACTTCAAACCACTGTCGCAGATATCGAGATTGGAACTAAAATGCGATAGCGATAAGGTTGAGGCAGTGAACGGGATTATTTGTACGGTCGGGACAAACGGGAATGTATCCGATCAGTTGGTGGAAATATATGATCTATAATTTAGGTAATACAATGCAAAGCAAAGATAAAATACTTGTTGTCGGCGGTTACGGACAGGTTGGTCGAGTTATCTGTAAAGATTTGGGAAATAAATTCCCCGGTAATGTAGTAGCGGTGGGAAGAAATTATGACAAAGCAGAACAATTTACACGAACGACAAACGGAAAGGTTATCCCTCTTGAATTCGATGTCTTTGCGGATAACAATAATAACAATATCCTGGAAGAAATTTCTGTTGTGGTAATGTGTCTTGATCTTAACGATACACGGTTTATAGAACAATGTATAGATAAGGGAATACACTATGTCGATATTTCTGCATCGTATAGCTTTTTGTCAAAAATTATGTCACTTGATGAAAAAGCCAAAGCGTCCGGTTCTACTATAATTCTGAGTGTCGGATTGTCACCCGGCTTAACAAATCTTCTTGTACAATATAGCAAAACCCAATTCGATGTTTTGCACAGATCCGATATTTTTGTATTGCTCGGACTTGGAGAAGAGCACGGAAAAGCAGCCATCGAATGGATGGTCGACAATATGCATACAACATTTGAGGTTTCTGAGAACGGTTATAAAAAACAGGTTAAAAGTCTTGAAGACGGAAAAGCAACGTTATTTTCTGAAAATTTCGGAAATAGGATTGCATACCGGTTCAATTTTGCCGAACAGCATTTCTTGCCCGTGACACTGGATATAAAAAGGGTTTCACACCGTATCTGTTTTGATTCCAGATTAGTAACACAGTCTCTGGCTGCCTTTAGAAAGCTCGGAATATTAAATCTTTTAAAATTAAAGCCGCTAAGAAACGCTGCCGTCAAGATGTTTGAAAATATTCAATTTGGATCGGATGCATATGTTATTAAAGTAGATTCTTCAGGTAAAAAAGACGATAAAATAACCGAATTTAAATGCTCCGTTATAGGAAGAAATCAATCCGAAGCTACAGGGAAAGTAGCCGCAGTTATAACAGAATCAATATATATAAAAAAGCATCCTTCAGGAGTCTATCATATTGAGCAGATATTTAATAGCTCGGACATCATAGACCGATTAAGTGAGCATATTAAATTTCATACATATGATAAATAAAAAACGCTAAACCATAGAATTATACAGCAACAAACCACAATAAGGAGGTACTACCATGAAACTCACAGCATTAACACTCATTGCCGGAGCAATCTTCTTTCTGTTTATCGCATTGATTCCACAAGAAAAACAGGAAAGTCAGGTTGATGAACAACAACGTCAACACATGATGGAAATGATGAATGATCCTGCAATGGCGGAGATGATCATGGAGCATATTACCGGAGACGGCGATCTGCGGATGAAGATGATGCAAAAGATGCATGCAAAAATGCACGGTGAAGGTGAATCGATGATGGAGATGTGCAAACGAATGATGGGTGACGATCACCAGCACGGTGAAATGATGCACCAGGATAATATGAGCTGCTGCGAAAAAGGCGGAAAGAAAGATAACGGCGGTCATGAAGAACATCACTAAACACTAACCAGAGTGCGGCGTACTGTCCGGTGTGCGCCGCACATTAAATTCACGCTAAAATAATCATGAATATTCAATCAATAGCAAGAAAAATACCATTGATTTCCGGACTCTTATTGGGGGTATTATGGGCATCCATATATGCATTATTCGGAATGCTGCACAGTATGTGGCAGATGTTCTATGAAAATTTTCCATTCTTTGTTGCCGACATCTTTGGTGCGCAGAATGAAACTATGAGTCCACTTTCGGGTATATTCTTTGCTTTTATTGATGGAGCGTTATTCGGAATTTTATTCGGATTGATCAGCAGCAAAGTATTAAAACTTATGCTAACGGTAAAATAATGCTAACGAAAGGATCACCAATATGAAAGAGATAAAAGCATATGTACGTGCAGAAAGGGTCGATAATGTCGTGCGGGCTTTAGAGCAAACAGGATTTTGCTGCATAACGATTGTCAATGTATCAGGTTTAGGGGGATTTTCCGATCCGAAAAAAGCGAAGTATTCATTTGAATACGTGGAGAAATATTCCAAGGTCGTAAAAATAGAGCTTGTGTGCAATGACGATCAGGTAGATCAAGCTGTCGATGCAATTACTAAAGGCGGCAGAACGGAAAAGGCGGGCGACGGAATTATTTTCGTCTCTCCTATTGACCGGGCCGTAAAGATCCGTACAGGCGAGGAAGGTGTGGATATCCTGCAAAAATAACCAACAAACACTCATTACTAAAATCAAGGAGATACTACGATGAAGAAATTATTTATTTCACTAATTTTAAGTCTGATTTTTATTCCCGGTGCATTCGGTCAACATGACCGTCACCACGAGGAAAATAACGAAATGGTTGAGATTATAAACCATTATCTTTCGATCAAAGATGCACTTATCGAATCAAACCCGGGAGCCGCTGCTCTCC
>PWTU01000270.1 GCA_003562775.1 Ignavibacteriales bacterium | reverse complement strand
GAATGCATTGCTTTTTCCAATAGCTCTTTTGCACCAGAATAATCACCACGAACTTTGAGCACTAATCCCAAATCATTATGCAATACTGAAATAATGTTTTCCTCTACTTCAGGGAAAACAGAAGATAATTTTTCCCCGAATGGTATCCAGTAAAATTTATCAATTGGATTGTCCTTAGTCTGATCAATGCTTAATTTTTCAGAAACAGTATGAATTAAGGGTTCCACATCTATTAGATCGATATATTGTTGTTTTATAAATACCTTAGAAATAATTGCATGCATTTTATAACTGTCTGTTTCGCGGTTATTCAAAATCCATCCCTTGGTGATAAGCTCTCCCAATGTCTCCGAAAAAATATCCTCTTTTTGATGTGCCTCCGGATTTATTAGTTCTTTCAACAATTGATAGTTCAGAAATTCAGAAGGAAGACACACGAATTGCTTCATCAACCATATTTCATTATCGTTTAAATCACTCAGTGAAAATATGGAACTCAAATAAGACGTTACTCTTTCAATTTTATCACCCTTATGGTCAATGTATACATTTGCTTTTAAATCATCTTCAATCGCTGTTTTTAATGTGTTTATGTCAGTCCGCTGCAACTGGGCGGTTTTTGCCAATATCTCAATGGTCAGCGTATGATAGTCTACGGTCTTTATAAGTTCTTTAATTTTATCTTCGGGAATATTGCCATGGGTATAGTGCGTTAAAAACAATGATACAGCGTCGTCTTTAGATAGAAAATCCAATTTTTTTAAATCAAATTTTTGTATCTTTTCCCGGGAAGTTACCAGTATATGCCATAATGGTTGAGCGGGTAAATAATCATACAATTGACTTAATGAATTGTCGGCGTTATCAATGATTAACAAATTGGGAGCATTTTCAAATTTCTTGAAAGCGGTAACTATGTTTATGAATAAGTCTTTTGGCTCCTTACTTTCCCGGGAAATGTTTAATACATCTAACAAACCTTCCGTAGTAATAATGTCGCTCATTATATCTCCGGAAGTTTGAGTAATCCACGCAATATGGTGATATTTATCCCAATATTTTGCAGTGTATACCTGCGCAACGGCAGTTTTACCGATACCGCCCAACCCGTTTACAAGCACAACTTGCCGGTTATTAAATAATCTATCGTGTAAATTTTGTAAATCGGTATCGCGTCCTATAATTCTGTCCAGTGAAACTTTTGGAATCCTTGCCGTTAATTCTTTGGGAAGTGAGCCGGCAATACCTCCGTATTGTTTTAATAATTCAATTATGTGGTCAAGTTTTTCTGTATTTTTAAAGATTTGTTCTTTATAATTCTCTTCGATTTCAAGACTTTTAAGCTCGTCATCTGCTTTTCTGTATTTTTCAAATATTTCTAAAAAATCCGATAATTGTTCTAGTGTAGGAGGGATTATATTTTTATTCTTACTTACCTGTTTAATAATAGTATTTTCATCTACCTTATAAGCAGTATCGTCAAAGAATCTGAGCTTTAAAAGTTCTTCGACGAAATGTTGAGACTTATAAAAGGCAAACTTTCCATCTTCATCAGGTATTGGAAATGTGTTGTGATATTCATCAATAGATTGGTCTATTACTTTTGCAAGTCTTCTTTCAAAAGTATCCCGATTGGTGAATAATTTATCCAATCCTTTACTAATCGCATAAGATGCGATCTGATAAGCGACAAATATTCCTATGGATTCAATCATGAATAATGTTTAAGAATATTGTGGTGATTTTTCATTTTATTGTTGAGATTTATTTTTCTTACTAATTCTCTCTCTCCTTTTACCTTTCTCCAATACAATAGGCATCGATGGAAGCCAAAGCCCCCCATTTCCTTCCTTTCTCCAAGTCCCATAACCACTAAGCCACTCAGTGATTCCATCAAAATCTCGCAAGCTCAATCTCCATCCGAATTTTTTTTCTATGACTTTAGCACCAGTAGTAAATCTTGATGTAGTAGCTAAAATTGCTCTTGATGCATTATCATGTCTGTCTGCAACCCATAGTAACTTATGTACAATGTCCGGTCCCACTCGGGCATCTGGCGCAAATCGCTTACACTCTACAACGGTCAATATTTCACCATCAGGTAATCGAAATACTGCTAGCACATCTCTGCCTCCGTCTTTAGAACGTTGGGTTAGCCATACATCATACCCCATATCACGTAGAAGTTCCGCTACCAATTCTTCGAATTTCCGAGGACTTAGTTCGTACATAGCATCGGGATGTCGAGCTAAATACCGAACAAGTTCAGAGTTTATTATGGCTACCGTCGTTGAAATGAATTCACTGTTGTCATCCTCCCGTAACAGTGATTTTTTTTCAATCGCTTCAACCGCCTCAAGTGGAACTTCAACGACAAGTGATTTATTGATGGATTCAACATTGAGTACAATTCTATTTTCCTCTTTAATTGAAAGATAACTTCCCCTGAGTCCCATCAATGGTCCTGATTTAACTTCAACAATATCACCGACATCCAATTGATTGGGATTTAATTTTCCATCTTCGATATCTTGTTTGAGTTCACGACAATGCGATAGAAGTGATTTTTCATGCGCAACTTGTGTAAGATTCTTTACAAAACTAAGTTGTTTTATAAGGTTTGCATTTTCAATATCCAAACGGCAGAGCATGTATCCAGGCCACAATATTTCCCATGACGGTCGTTTATACTTTTGTTTAGTACCTTTCTTTATGATTGCGGGGAGAAAAAAAGATATATCCTTTCGAATGCAAAGATTTGCAAGAGTGTGTTCACGGTTTCGATTTACATGAACAAGTACCCATACTTGACCAGGAAATGAGTTGAGGTCTACACCAGAATAATCCATCCATGAGTTATCTAATTTCATTTTTCGCGTGCTATTTAAATTTGAAATTGGTTAAATTACAATAAGAAATATGCTGTACTCCTATTATTATTATCACCAATTGATTAATTATTCTCTAGTCAGGTTTAAATAATATGAATTCAAAGAATAACATTTTTTATGATCAAAATAGGATAATCAACACAACTATAACGTAGAATCTTTTTTTTCAATTACCGGAAATTTATCTAATAACATTTTGAGTCTTCGGCGGTCCGCATTATCTAGTTTTTCTTCAGTTAGCATTTTCGAGACAAATTGTCTTACATA
Organism: Ignavibacteriales bacterium; assembly: GCA_003562775.1. Classification (GTDB taxonomy): domain Bacteria; phylum Bacteroidota; class Ignavibacteria; order T3Sed10-11; family T3Sed10-11; genus T3Sed10-11. Next base: position 925 of record PWTU01000270.1, on the reverse strand, counting down.
AGAAATCTTTTCATCTACATTAGCTATTATTTGCGAGTTTCGATAGGCATTTAGTTCATCAACAATAAATGTAAAAACATCGTTAAAAAACATCCTATTTTTTCTGAATATGTCACTCAATGTCAACATACTCTTTTCTGATATAATAGCAATTAAGCCCTCTGGTTTTTTATGGACAAATTTAATCAGTTCATCAAAGTTCTCATTTTCAATTAGTGATACAATTTCCATAATATTCTGATTCATTTTTGTTGATTTAAATAATTTGTCATATTCTTTAATATATGGTTCCCAAATCGATCGATGTTGAGAAAAATAGATGCGTTCTTCCACTGAAAAAGTTTCATCTCCTGATAAAGCATTAATTTCCAATCTTTCTCTAATTTTATGTTCAATCTCTTTGTTAAAATTGGAACCCGACATTTCACTAGCTTGATTCAACTTTATTAATACTGAAACCAATTGATAAGTTGACATTGGTTGATCAGAAAAGACGTGGGGCTCAATTTTTTTTATCCAGATAGAATACTCTTCATCGCTGAAAAACAACCAATCTCTCGAGTTTGAAACCTCCAATAGCTTCGATAATTCATCTTGGAGTGGATATTTTGGATTTATATCGTGTTCAAGTGATTCATAATCTAAATATCCATTAACTACATAATTATAAAATTCTTTTATAAAAATATAACCATCAGAATTACCGAAATATTTCTTGAGAAATCTCAATTTATCTAATTGATGACTATCTTGATCCGTCGTCTTATCCAGTAAACTATATGCTATTTTAAGTGAAACCTCATTAAAGTTATAAAAATCTGGTCCTTTCAACTCGCCATCAGCGGCTTCAATATTGAATACAACAAAAGATGGAATGAATTTCGGTTCCAATACATAATGAACTTTCATTAAAATTTCTGCTATT
>PWTU01000322.1 GCA_003562775.1 Ignavibacteriales bacterium | reverse complement strand
CGTTGGAATGATTTTTTTATCAATCTGGTCTTATGCCGGAGAATTTCGGGGGATGGTATATTCATACTATAGCGGATATAATGAAAAGGGGATGCGCTGGAGTAGACTCTTCTTTTAGGTTATCACTTTTTCTGTATATTCTAATTTTTTAGCTACTTTCAAATAAATCGATAAAGCGTATGCCATCGAGGCATCGCTCCAGCGAATATATGGGATCTTATTTGTCATGAACGGATATTTCAGATAATAAAAGTGTCCGTCCCGATCCTGCATATTTTTTATTGTCCATTCGGCTACCGTGCGGGCAAAATCGAGATAATGAGCACCGAAACCTGCTGCACCGGCCCGTGTAAATGTGATAATTCCCTGTGCCTGATTCTGTATGTTTACCGGATATTTTCTCGGATAGCGGTAGACCCCCTGACCGTTTGGCAGAAATTGTTCTTTGCGATAGAAGTCAAGGCCTTTTTTGTATGAAGTCAAATACGGTTCCCGGAAACCGTTCAACTCCATATAATCAAGTAAAGCGTCGAGTATAAAACCCTGATGAAAATCCACCTGTTCTTTTTCATAACCGGTATCGAGATTTAAACTGTAAAACCACGCACCATTCGATTTCTGTCTTGAAAAAACATCGAGGATCGCATTATCGACAAATTGTTCATCGTACTTCACACCGTAATATTTTGAAACTCTGGCGAGGTAGAGTGCGGCGATGATTGATGCGTTGTAACACCATGCATTATTTCCCGTCTCCGGAGTATAACGATAATGATGGATGTCTTTATATTTTACGCGTAACGCCTGCTCAATCATATCGCATATACTTATACAGATGTGTCTGTAGTTATCGGTTTCTCCCTGAGCATCTAATGCATAAAAGAAACGACCTATTGCTTCGGTACCGACAATATCCGTTACGCCAACGGGTTTAAATCCGGACCGTAATTGAATAGGAAAACCATGCGCGTCCCAGCAATGGTAGCCATACGTGCCGATCAAACTATCGGCGGTTAGATATCCGGCTATCTCACGTATTTCACTTTTATAAGTATCATATTGATGAATCATCGCTCTCGCAATAAAAGCAAGTGCCTGGTTTTGTTTCGATCGAGGTATTTTCAATATCCGGCGGAAGTTAACCGGGGAGAACTTATTAAAATACGTGGATAGAATCCTGGTATTTGAAGAGTTCCGGATGAACGGTATAAGTGAGCTGGCTCCGTCATAAGGATCATACCCGGCATAATGCGATTCGATTAAATACCTTATAACCTTTGTATATGCGTGCTCAATCATTTTGTCTTTTTTTATACTTATTCATCAACCCAAGAGCGATTTTCCCTTTGAGTGAGGTTTTGTAAACCTCAAAATAACTGACCAGATCAGCACCATATTTTGATTTATGTTTACATAAACGAATAATATTGGCATCCACTATATCAAATGTCTTGTAACCCCGCTTGTGAAAGTCTTTTATCTTTTCCCACAGGACTAATTCTCCGACTCCGGAGATGCCCTCCTCTTTATTGAAAGCCCCAATCCATGCATACACATTATTTCCATCAATCAAATCAATACTACCGGCGATGACATTTCCATTATACATTACGGCAGTAGATTCAATATTTATTGCGAACGAACTATCCATGAGCTTTTTAAAGTACTCTTCATGCACCCTGAACTGTATGTTCTGGTCATAACTCCTTTTCTCCGCGAGCGATAAAACATCGTAAGCATGATTTTGTCCACGTGAAATCGATATATTCCCGTTATTGGCAGCTTTTCTTAACCCTTTTCTTGCAGCGTGATTGAATTCACTATATATTTTATCATGCCCCCCCGACAGATCGAACATATAAGTGTATTTTGGAGTGAAAGAATACCCCTTCCAGACATAAGGTCTCATATCCTGGATTGCTGTTGTATGAATTATTCTGAAATAATCAAAACCTATTTGCCTTTCCGCGAAATGAATGATTTCATCAAGGATACTTATATACGTCCACTCATATTTATACCTGTTCGATGAAATAATATTCATAACGGGACCCAGGTACGAAACATAGCAACGATTCGGGGGTGATAATAAGATTTTCAGACCATACTTTTTCTTATAAAAAAACGGCATAAGACAGACCAAGTCTTCACCCTTTGAAACGGCGACTGGTATCAATTGCGTATTAGATTGGTCGGCTGCCGCTTTCAGCCAATCCAATCTGTGAAAGATCGTGCCGCCTTCGGACCGGCTTATGTAATCATCCCAGAGACCCAGATCTTTTTCATCTACTATGTACGTTCTGTACTCACTCATTATTATTCGTCATTCACTTTACCGTATCGATTCATCAAATTCAAAGCGATACCGCCTTTCATCGATGTTTTCTGAACTACAAAATAATCAACCAATCGTGCACCGTATTTCGCTTTGTGTTTACGGATATCTCTTCTGTTTGCGCCGATAATATCATATGTCATACACCCTCTGCGGGCATATTCCTTTATTTTTTCCCAGAGCACTAATTCTCCGACCCCGGGATAATTTCCGTCCCTGCTTACCGAACCGATCCAGGCATAAGCATTTTTTTTATCGGTTAAGGTAATATCTCCCGCTACTACCCGATCATTGTGAAGAATTGCAATAGATTCAATATTATCCGATAATGAGCTGTTTATTAATTGTGTAAAGTAACCATCGCTTATTTGAAAACTTATCTTTTTTTCGGTAAATCTTTGTCTTACGAGTGTAAGAACATCCTGTGCATATTTTTTGTCACCTGAGATCACAATATCCTGATTCGTTAACGCCTTTTTAACTGCATTTTTTGTTGTCGAATGAAAATGGTTATACAGCTCTTCACTCTTTGCAGTCAGATCAAATATGTAGGTATATCTCGGGTGGACATAGTATTTCTTCCATGTGTACGGTCTCATATCGATGACATCGGGGGGATGGACGATTCTCATGTAGTCAAAACCAATGCTTTTTTCAGCAAAGAGGATGATCTCGTCGATTACATCTATATATGTCTGTTCATAGTTATAACGGTTTGAAGACGGGATACTAAATAGAGGACCTAAATACGGTATCGCACACAAAGTTGGAGGGGACATGAGTATCCGTAGTCCATATTTTCGCCTGTAAAATAACGGTAAAAGACAAACAATATGATTTCCTTTACGAACGGCGACAGGAAGAAGTTTCATATTCGCATGACTTTCCGCCGCTCTGAGCCATTCGGATGTATGAAATATCGTTCCGTTGGAAGACCGGTTGATAAATTCATCCCAGTGTTCCATTTCATGTTCCTGTAATATGTGTGTTCTATATTCCGACACGTTGATCGTCTTATTAAATGTTGTTACGCGGCATGATACATTTTATACTTGCGACGTACTTTACCGAAGGTTGCCTATACCGGCCGGATCCGGCTGGTGATCCTTCATAGCGTAGAGCTCCCCGCACGTTACAAACCTCGCATTTCTTTCTTTCCCCTCCTCGATTATTTTGCGATATACTTCCGCAAAACCAGGGAACTCCGTTTCATTGAACATCCGCTGGTGCCACAGTACGGTGAACACGGCATCCTTCTCTTCCGCTTCATCCATAAGTTGTTTCGTGAACTGCCATGCGACTTTCGGATCTTTGCCTGCTTTAGGAAAAAGATAGTGCTCCATGAGAGCGAGAGGAATAACGAACATACCGCTTTCGTCGTCGGTGAACGGACGATAGCGATCCTCGCGATAGCCGATATCCCACCTCTTACCGAATGAAGCGTCATACGCGAAGCCCGCCTCACGCTGCAGTTTCCATGTGTCGGGGACATCCAGGTTAAGAAAGTGCTGACGTATACCGGTGACCTGTTTACCCAGGACTTCCTCCAGCACCGATTTTTCCCGCCGCAACAGCTCGAGACTCCGGTAAGAATTATAACTGCCATGTAAACCGATCTCCCAGCCGCCGGCATCAAGTTCGCGTATAATGTGCTGTACCCCGAGATCATAGAGAGAATATCTGCCCACCGACAATCGCCAGTTCGCCAGATTGAACGGTTCAAACGGTATCGTTTCGTGCAGGAAAAAGAACGTTGAGCGCACACCGTAAGATTCT
>PWTU01000033.1 GCA_003562775.1 Ignavibacteriales bacterium | reverse complement strand
TACAAACATAGTGGCTACAAACATTACTTGATAACATTAAACAAATTTGTTAGATTATAATAAATTCAATAAGTGGGAAAAGCACATTTGATAAATTAATGCCTACTGCATTAAGAAAAGGGCCATACCGGTTTTATTTTTATTCATACGATTGTGACGAACCACGACATATGCATATTGATCGAAATAATTTTAGTTCAAAATTTTGGCTCGATCCCGATGTTACATTATATAATAACTACGGATTCAGTAGAAAAGAAGTGAGAGACATTGAGCGATTATTAAAAGAAAATCTAAAAGTACTAAGGGATGAATGGGATGCTTTCTGCAGTGGTCACACTGGCACTACCAAAAATAGCTAAGGTATCACTAACCGACGATACATTATCAGTCGATCTTGAAGATGGTCGCACGATATCGGCGCCTATCGGCTGGTACCCACGGCTGGCGAACGCAACACCTGACGAACGCAAAAACTATCAAGTTGTCGGAGCAGGGTATGGAATACATTGGCCAAGTCTGGATGAAGATATTGGAGTAGAAGGATTACTGCTCGGGAAAAAATCAACTGAAAGTCTGGAATCATTTGAGAGGTGGCTACAAAAACGAAAGAAATAATGTCCTTGCCCCCCGTACCGAAAGGAATGGTGCAGTGGATATCTCACATGTGTGCATCCTTCAACGCTCGCGACTCCGGAGAGTCGCGTTACATTTCTTCAATTCACCCTGAACACCTTTCCTCTCCCCTCGAGTACTCCGATAATATTTCTCGCTGCGATGCGAGCCATTTTCTCCCGGGTTTGGTCTGTCGCGGAGCCGAGATGGGGTAACAATATTACATTTGGCAGCGTGAGAAGCGACCGTTCTACTTTCGGTTCGCGTTCATAGACATCAAGTCCGGCGGCGAATAATTCCTTTCTACGCAACGCCCGCGCGAGTGCATTTTCATCAACTACTTCACCGCGGGCAGTGTTTATGAGTACTGCCGAAGGTTTCATTAGTTTAAGTTCTGCTTCGCCGAGAAGATGGTGTGTCTTGGGGGTAAGCGGACAGTGAAGTGAGACAAAATCGGATTGTTTCAGCAGAGATTTCAAACCGACTTTGCGGGCGTTTAAATTCTTCTCGAGCTCGGGTTTTCGCGTACGACTGTAATATAGAATTTTCATTCCGAAACCAGCGGAGCGTTCCGCCATCGCGCTGCCGATTCGACCCGCGCCGATGATGCCGATAGTTTTTCCTGCGACCGGCTTCCCGAGCAGCAGCATCGGATCCCAGCCGATAAATTTTCCTTCCCGCGTCATCTTATCGCCGGCGATGAAATGACGAGCCGCCGCGAGCAATAATCCAAACGCTATGTCAGCCGTTGCATCGGTAAGAACCCCCGGTGTATTGGTCACGGTTATATCCTTTCCGGTTGCAGCCGCCACATCGATGTTGTTATAGCCGACGGCATACGTCGATATCACTTTACAATTCTCCATTGCATAAATAACATTCTTATTCACCGGATCGGTCAGCATACACAATAATGCATCGACATTTTTTACCACGCGCAGCAATTCCTGCTGTGTAATTATGGTATCCTTTTTCCGTACAGTTATTTTGTACCCTTTTTGACGCATCAATTCGATTCCGGCCTCGGGTATTTGTTTTGTGATAAATATTCTGGCGCTTTTTGATTTCATCATCTATCCTTTACTTATGTTTTTTAATCGTCCGTTTCTGATTTTTATTTCAAACACGTCACTTTGCTTAAAATGTTGCAGCTCGGGCCCGACCAGTTCGAATAGAGAGCGATTATCGAAGTGCGGGCTTTTATGCGGGAAATATAAATACCCCCAATTCTCATAGCGAATGTTGTTATGCAGTAATTCGAGTATCTCTATAAATCCAAAATCTTCTATACGTTTGCGCGGAAACGATTTATGTTGAACCTGACGGAATACATAATCGAATTGTATAAGGTCGTACTCTTCCGGCGTCGTATCGATGTTAATCGTGCCGTTGAAAAACCGCTCCGCCTCCGGCAACCCTAATTCCACAAATGCTTTCTTCTGCCTTTTCAATGAACGCCGGGCGCCCTTCATACCCTGGATATGAATTCCTTTTATTATCATTTTAATTTTTCATTTAAAAACTCTTCAAGATTCCTCATCATTACCTCCATACTAAACCGTTTCAAGACATGTTCACGCGCCTTATTGCCGTATTTTATTCGTAAATTATCATCCGATAACAGATCGTTCATACTATTGGCAAGCGCCCGGGCGTCGCGTGACGGAACGATGATTCCGTTTTCACCGGGCGTTACAATTTCGCGCGACCCGTTAACCTCGCTCAGGATTGCGGGTTTTCCGAACGCCATCGCTTCAACGGCCGCGTTCGATAATCCTTCGTATAATGAGGGAAGCACAAAGAAATCGCATCCTCTGAAGTACGGTCCGACGCTTTTAACAAAACCCGGGAATTGAATGTAATTTTCAACTTTGGCAGAACGTGCACGTTGTATCAGCGATTCCCGCAACTCACCTTTCCCCAGAATAATAATCAGAAAATCGTTGCGCTGTTCTTTTAGAATAGCCGCGGCATCGATTAGATAATTAAACCCCTTCTGTTGTGAAAGCCGTCCGGCGCTGACAATGATTTTCTTCCCGGGATGCATTGTTTCAAACGACATAGGATCACACGTGATATCGACATCTATCCCATTATATATCACCGTGATGAAATCTTCGGGGAACCAACCTTTGCCGATATACATATCTTTTGTGGATTGTGCGTTGACGATTATGCCGCCGGCAAACTTATTGAGAATATATTTGTGTTTTGTTATGTTTCGCCGGAGCGGTAATCCATGACGGGCAATAACAACGGGAGTCCCGGCAAAATACGCTGCAATGCCGGCGACGGTAAAATCACGATTTTTACTCACCACCACGTCGATTTTCTCATGCCGGAGGTAAAGAGCAAGTTTAATAATATTATATACACTTAGATTGCTGACTATGTTAAATCTTCGAACCGGAATACCGCGCTCCTTGGCCCGCGCCTGCAAAACCGAACCCGGCCTGCATCCCAGAAATACCGCGTGTCCGCGTTCCTGCAAACCTTGTGCAGCGCTCAGCACCCATTTTTCCCCTCCGCCGAACTTCGATTTACCGATAGCATGTATGAAAAGGATTTTCATTTTACCGTTTTAAGAATTCGTCAATACCCGCTCGTGAATAAACGAATATTCCCTGCCTTTTAATGAAACAAAAAATATCTTATATCCGAGTTTATTAAGATGAGCTATTGTATCCTTTGTTTTGCGGGGAGAGATAGTTTTAAATCTGTGGTGAAACTCTACCAGAATTTGATCTATCTCGATACTACTCCGGAATATATCCTCCAGCACTTCATACTCTGTCCCTTCGATGTCCATTTTTAACAAATCGATATGTGTGTGATTATTTTGCCTGCAAAGTGTTTCCAGCCGTGCAACGGGTACTTCGATGGCATGCTGTACCGTCTCTTTCCGCTGTTCCATACTGTGACATATATTTGTCTCTTTTTTATGGCGGTAAAAGTGTGCAACGCCGTCATAATGTGCAAGCCCTTTACCGAAAAAATGAAACATATCGGGAAGTTGCTGCCGGGCTATCCACCCAATAGATTCCGGCGTAGGGTCGTATGCAAACACACTGACGCCGTACCGGTCGATCAATGAGAGATCAAAGGATATATCGTCTCCTATCCCGATCGAGTAGACAATGCTGTCGCGGGTTAGCACATTCGATGCGACACACCATCCCTCGGATTCCGACCCGTGAAATTCTCTCGGTATGGTCACCTGCTTATAATTCCATACATCCATACCGAGCACTTGTTTCAATATACGTTTACCGCGCAAATATATAACTTTTCTGCGATTCATTTGTTTATTTCGATCCACTTACTATATCGGTACAAAATTGTTTAATTTCAGAGGTCATTCTGCTCACAGAGCATTTCGCCGTGACAGTTTCTTTTGCTGCTTTTCCAAGAGACTCGCGAAACGACGTATCCGTATACAATTCGTAGAGCCGGTCGCTCCCATTACGTATAATATTGTCCTTCTCAAGCAGTAAGCCGTT
>PWTU01000427.1 GCA_003562775.1 Ignavibacteriales bacterium | reverse complement strand
TCACTTCTCTTATCAAAATCATACATAAGTAATTTGGTCGTTTCATCCTTACTACCGTTACGCAGATAATAAAGTCTGTTCCCAACCGATGTAAGGTTACCGTAATTTGATCCGGAGATCGGAATTGCAGCAATCCTGTCTTTGATACCGTCGAAATCTACCGTTACCGTTACATCCGCCGACCCTTGACCCGATTGTCCTCCGTCGCCGTTGTTTTCTATTTCAACTTCATCGCTTAACGGCTTAAACGGTGACTCAACATCTTTTGTAAGTGTAAGAAGGTATATTCCTGCCATATCCACATAGGCGTGATTCCACTCGGTCTGGCTGTACACCGGTGTGAAATTCCGGTTTGAAATAAAATACAAATATTTTCCATTTTCACTAAAATGGGGCTGCGATGATGAAAACCATCCGCGTGTCACCGGCCGCGAACTTCCGTTTTCGATAGAATAGAGATAAATCGTCGCTTGTTGTTCTTCTTCCGGTTTTGTATACGCAATCCACTTACTATCGGGCGACCAGCTATAGTTTGTAATTTCCCACGCCGTTGCCTGTACCACTTCCGTCACATTTTTCGTCTCAACATCAACGTAAAGCAGCCGGAGTTTTTTATCCGACCAAAGGATTTTCTTTCCATCGGGAGACCATTGCACGGCATATTTATATGTATCGCCGCCGATCGTAAGTTGCGTAATTTCACCGATGCCGTCCTGCGGCATAATATAAATTTCATCTTCCCCGGTCTTATCCGAAATGAAAGCAATCGTTCTTCCGTCGGGCGACCACTGTGGATTCCGCTCGTGAACACCCGGCGTGCGGGTAAGATTACGTGTGTTTCCGTGTTTCGCCGGTATGGTGAACAAATCGCCGCGGGCGCCGAATAACGCCCGGTTGCCGTCAGGCGATATTTCAAATGTGTTAATATTATTCCTTACATTTGTCAAACCGCCGCGACCCGAGGCAAAATCCTCGTTTATAAAAATCGATATTCGCTCGTATGACTGTGTTTCAAGGTCAAACCTGTATATATATCCGCCATTTTCAAACACGATCGCATTATCACCAAGCGATGGAAATTTTATGTCGAAATCGGTGAATTCCGTATGCTGAGTCGTTTCACCGGTATTTAAATCGTACGAAAACAAATTCATTATATCGTAGCGATCCGAGATAAAATAAATTTTATCTTCATACCACATAGGAATAATATCCTGCGCGGGATTATTGGTAATGTTTGTCAGATCCTGCATTTCAAAATCATAAATCCATACATCATCTGCCTGACCGCCGCGGTATCGTTTCCATGTTCTGAATTCCCTGAAGACGCGGTTAAACGCAATCTGTGTGTTGTCGGGTGAATAGGAAGTAAAACCACCTCGAATGAGCGGTAATTGCTCAGGCATGCCTCCTTCTTTGGATACAAGATATAATTGACCGTTGAATGAATTCCATTCAATCCGTCGCGAACGGAATAAAATCTTATCGTTATCCTTCCAACCCATAACGATATTATTCGGACCCATTCGGTCGGAAACATCGTCGCGGGCAATAGTTGCCGTATACGTTAATCGTTCCGGCACGCCCCCCTTTGGTGGCATCACATATACTTCGGTGTTGCCGTCATATTGCCCCGTAAAAGCGATATAATTACCATCCGGAGAAAAACGCGGAAACATATTGAATCCATCGTGATTCGTCAGTCTCCTCGCTATCCCGCCTGTCGCGTCTACGGTAAATAGATCGCCTGCATAGGTGAACACGATTTGATTTCCGTGTATGGTCGGAAACCGCAATAAACGTGCTTCATCCTGTGCAAAAACAAGCATCGTAGCACTTAGTAATAAAATAACAAGTACATATACTGAATATTTTCTCATAGCTTATTCCTTTATGTTACGTATGATATGTGTTATCGGTAGGTGTTGCAATACATTTTGAATACTATTTTATAATGATCATTGGTTTTGTCTCAATATAACTATTTTCCATTCCCTCGACACCGGTCGCTTCAATCCGGTAATAATACACACCCGATGCTATTCCCTGTGAGGGTAATATCCACTCAATTTCATGTATCCCGGCGGATTTTTCTTCGTCCAGAATGGTGTCTATTTCTTCTCCAAGCACCGAATAAATAGTAATTCTCACCGAACTGTTTTCAGGTAGTCCAAACCGTATAGTTGTCGATGGATTAAATGGATTCGGAAAATTTTGTTCAATATAATAACTTTGGGGAATATCCGGCTCTTCTTCATCCTCATCATCTATAGACCTTGATGCAACGGTAATATTGCCAAGACGCAGCATATCCCGTCTCCCCACATCGGGATCAATCTGCTCACCCGTATGATAGTATCTCCATTTCAGTTGTACATATGGCATATCCTCGACTTCTTCCGGAAGTGTCACCGGACCGATAACTTCATCAAGGTCAACAATAGACCGGCGATTATATTCCACGGGCAGCCCGTTTTCAATTACATCATTGAACAACCCATTTGTACCGATGCGGTACCGTAAGCGAATATTATATGCCCTGCTATTTGGAATAATCGTTCCTCCGGACCAGGTTACCGTAACATCCTTTCGATTTGTGGTATTTAGTGCAAGCACAACTGCACCCAAATCACGGCCGCGACCGGTATTGATAAATGCTATACCCCCTTCTTCGAGTCCGGTTATTCTTGTCCTTCCGGTCAGCATATACGGATAACCGAATTTATCCTGATCATTCGCGTGATATGCATTATTATCTTCATTATAAAATGGAATATGATACGGTTCGACCATCGCATCATTGATTCCCGGATCATCCATTCTGGTTTGTAAAAACACCATATTAGGAGGAAATGTATTTTCCGGTTCACCCGAATTCCAGTAATTAAACTCGTACGACCCCTGGTTTAGATCATACGGTACGGGGAGAAGTGTGTGCGGGTGATTGCCCGCCGTAACAAAAATATTATCAAGTAAAAGCTTGGCTCGCGGACCCTCAGTGCCGGATACATGATAATACTTCCATCTAATTTGAACATACGGTTGATCGTTTACCTCAGCCGGAAGCATAACCGGTTCCATGAATTGAAAATGTCCCTCTGTTTCGTTTCGAACATATTCCACAATCTCATCATTACTATCGACAACATCGGTAAAAGGACCGTGCGCACCTATTCTATATTGCAGACGAATAGCATATTCACGGCTATTTGGAAGAATGGTACCGGCAGTCCACGAAACCATAATGCTATCCTGGCCGGTAGTATTAAGAGCGAGTACAGCGGCGCCAAGATCCCTGCCGCGGCCGGTATTTATAAATGTAATCCCGCCGGCGTTCCACCCGGTAAGCCGTGTCCGCCTTGTAAGCTGGTATGGATATCCGATATTGTCCAGATCATCGCTGTGGTATTCATCTTCCGGTATATGGTATATATCCGTCATTTCATCGTGTAAACCGGGATCGGTCATATCTGTTTGTAAAAAAACCATATGAGGAGGAAATATTCCTTCCGGTTTACCGGAAGGCCAATAGTTAAACCGATACGGTCCGTTTAAAAACTTATACGGTTCCGGATTCATCGGGTCTTCACTGAAATCCCCTTCCCAGACGAAGTTCGCCGTTATATGCACATTGTTTTCCGGAATAATGACCACTGTATCCCCATCGGCATCAGCTCCCTCCCAACCATCAAATAGATAGCCGGGATAAGGTTTCGGCGCAAGCATAATCGGTACACCTTGAAAATAAATACCTTGCCAATAATCGTTACCCAAAGAATCCGAATCGGTAAATTTTTCACCATCAATAAGAATAGAATTCACTTGAACGGCGCCCGCTTTATGGCTATTCACCGCAACGGTCAACGTACACAAACCTTCAAGCTCGAAGTACTCGATTATATGTTCTCGAACAGGGTGCGGACGCTTTTCAGCAAACTCATGTAGAACGTTTACCAGACTATTCCACCTAGGCAGCGAATGATGCGGATACCAGCGATGTTGATGCTCTTCAATTTCCGGTTGATACACCTGTTGTAAAGTATCAATTAAACTTTTTACTCGACCCGGATCGAAAGTTGTATTGAGTAAATCCGCGAACCGGGAAATAAAGCGTTCTTTAAATTCTTTATTTTGAAGCAGCGTTCGTAGTATAAAAGTTGACCAGGAAGGGTTCGGCCAATCCTGACCATTTTCTTCAGTTGCCTGTGCCAGGGTATTGTGTAAATATCCCAACCTTCCTCCGAACAAACTAAAACCAAAATCGGTGTCATACAAAATCCAGCGCCACCGTCCGTCGGGCGTTCGCGGCCGCCAAAAATCTATATTGTTTGCAGGCCAATCGTTATTTGCGATGTAAATTTGAGCGATGTTATAATCTATAAAGTTTGATATATCCATCTGTGTGCCGATATACTGATAATTCTCGGTCAGTGAAATATCATATTCCTTCATAAAGTTTCGCATATTTTGATAATGATATTCATCGCCCTCTCTCACCTCCATATAAGCCGTGAGTAAATCTATATTCTCCGGATCGATATTATAATTGTTTTCAAAATAATATTTATCTATCCGTTCGCGGATATTATGAATCCCCCAGTACTCACCATTAATAAAAACAATCACAGGCCGGTACGCCTGATAATCGATATCGAGTCCTTTTACCAATTGCTGAATCATAATATCGCGAAACATTGTAAAATCCCAGTCATTCCCGGAATTGCGTAAAATGAATCGCTTTACCCGGGGTATATCTTTATCAATAAATAAGGATTTTTCAAACCAGTCGTCTCCATAACCGGAACGTGCATACATCCGCAAACTCTTTTGACCGTAACTTCGAGTAACGCCGCCATGAATCCTCACACCGGCATCCTGTGCTAACACGCGCATTCCTGTTTCATCGAAATATTCAAAATGGACTGGTCGTTCCCACTCACTGCCTCGCTGAGTAAAATTTCCTTGCTGCGCCCAGTTTAGCCCAGGATTCGGTTGAAAATGAATACCCGGTACATATATCCCGATTTCCTCATCGAAAAAATTATCCCGGTGAGTTGCAAGCGAAATAACCGGAAAAGTATACCGTTCCGGACCTTCCGGATCGATTATGTATGTATGAGTAACGGTTTCACTCGGCAGATATCCTTCCCGGAAAGCAAGCGCCCTGACGGTCATAATCTTATTAACCGGTCCTCCCGGTGCACGCCAGTTCCAGTTAACGTTAGTGGGTATCTCGGAAATATCGTTCGCAATATCATCTTTTTCATATATATGAATCTTCCCCTCATACTGTAATGATGTATCCGTCGGTTCCGATCCATCAAGAGTATAATAAATATTTGCATTGGTATCCGCTGTTTCTATTGAAAGATCGAATGCTGTAGGAAAAAACCCTCCATTTTGAGAGAAGACCGGCGGCGGTAATTGATCCTTGAATGGCTGAGTAATATTCGCTCCTCCCGGCGTGGGTTCTTTAAAGTAAAACCACTCACCACTTCCGTCCGGTTGTCTGCCATACGATATATCCCGTGGAATACGCGTCGGAACAAGCTCATCAATTCTCACTCCATTGGTATCTGTTAGGATTATTTCTTCACCGTCCGAATCAATGCTGAAATTTGTGTGAAGTTCCCGCCCCGGTACGGCACGATCTTTACCCGAAGCCCATATCAATAAATATTCACCGGGTTGAATAGTAGTGTCGGGAAATATCCAGCGGTAAGGATTCTCGTAATCATCGGAAAGTCCAGATCCGTAGAGCGTAACAGGCATGTTGCCAGTATTGAATAACTCTATCCAGTCTTCAAAATCTCCGTCTTCATCCGGGATGGTTGCACCGTTTGACGCCATTACTTCATTAATCTTGATTGATTGCGAAAACGTTGCAACGGTTAGAAATCCGAAGAACAAGAGAGATATGATAATGAGATGAAAATAACGCCGCATTAAGCCGGTATCTCCTGAATATTAATAATTCTCTTCATCGAAGAATAAATTAACCCTCTCAACTCCCGGACTTTTTTCCAATTCACGTACAAATGCCGTGCCTTTATCCTGATTTTTCAACCGGACATAGTATGACAATTCCAGTGTATTGCCTTCATCGAGAGATTTCATATTGATGAGCTTATGGTCTTTGCAATACCGTTTTAATGTATCGAGATACGGCGATTCTTCTCCGGATGAGCCATTCAGTGAAAACTGCAGCAAAAATTCCCTTCGCTGCGCCGCCCCTCCTTTGTTAAAGGAAAGAATATACGTTACTATTCCGACGACTCCGCTTCCGACTATTGCGACAAGATGCAAACCTGCGCCTGCCGCCATACCCACAGCCAGTGAAAAAAAGATATATACGATATCCTGCGGATCTTTAATTGCCGTCCGAAACCGAATAATGGACATAGCACCGACCAGACCGAATGCACGCGCTAAGTTGTTTCCGATCACCATAATAACGATCGCCGTCAGCATTGAGAGGATAACAAGCGATCCGGCAAAAGATTGTGAATAACTCGGTCCCTGGTAGGTAATACGATAGAGATACATTATAAAGAAACCGCAAATCGTAGCAATTGCAGTATTTACGATGATTTGATCGATAGTCAGGTCGAATTGAAAAATCGTGGAAAGATCGTCGAACATAGTAATTTTTATAAATGAACAGAACGCGCCAGCGCACGAACTGCGTGTTTTGAAAAATGTTTGTGTACGTTTTTATGCGCATCGAGTCCGATGCAGTATTTTGATACCGCGCGTCTTCGAACCCCGAACGTCCCGAGTATCGCGTGTATCCAATTCGGCATACGGTTATGAAATTTTACCTCCACCACGAAATGATGCGGAATACACCGGACCATATTTTCCTCCGAGTACAATCGATCCATCACCGGATAAATGGCGCTTCGGAGATTTTTATCGATAGTCAAACGAAAGGAGCGGTTGAACCGGCCGGTATACGCTTCACGTTCGTATGTAACAAGTACCAGTGGCTGGAGTGCATGCTGATAGACATGGAATAAAAACCGACGCGCATTATCGGCGGCCTGTGCAATTCCATTGTTGGTGATGATATATTGATCTACATCTCCGCTTTTTAAAAACTCGTTGACTTTTTTATAATACAACGGCGCCCTGTTTTTCCATACACTTTGTATATTCTTTCTTTTTATTTCGAGAAACACCTCCGGATTTATACCGCCGCCGTTATACCCTCGTATACGCAATTTTTTCCTTATATCTATTCCCTCAATCTTTTCGACATAATACCGTAATGTCGGGGTATCGAAATAAATGCTCCGCACGCTATATTCGGGGATATCCCCGTTTGATGTGTACGCATCCCGCTCCAGAAATGGGGTAACCATCTTTCTGAAACTATCGAGGTGCTCGTATCGCACCAAATATTTATATTCAAGTCTTGCCACTAACTACTCAATTAAAAATTGGACGTGTATAACGGAACAGATACTCTCTTAAAGTCACGGGATCGGTTTGAATCGATGCCGAAGCCAGAACACCGGGTAAATAGTCGTCATTATGACCTTCTATGAGCGCGCTGATCATAAAATACTGTTCACCGTTTATCAAACGCACCGTATTCCCTATCGAATGTACTTTCCCGTATCGAGTTGCAATATTATTTCCCGGAATACGCAATTTCACACTCTGGCCGTTTCCTATGTACGGACGATACTGAAACGGAACCGGTATCACTGCAATATAGATTGCAGGATCGCCGATCAATGCAAGAGTATCATGGGAAAATGTGTGATATACTATACCGTCAATCGGCGATATATAGGTATAATCATCGATGATTCTCTCGAATGAACTGATCTCTTCTTCCAGCGTTGCTATCCGGGTGTTTAGATAATTGATCTGTTCGGCTTTGGCGCCGGTCAATGCCGCCTGTAGTTGTGCTTCGGCAATTTGAATGTCTATCTCGTATAACCTTTGCTGTTGCAAAGCGATATCGAGTTCTTCATCCGATATCAAATTGCGTCTATGTAATTCTTTCTGTCGCTCAAGCAGAATGGAATGCCCTTTCACCTGCTGTTCTGCGTATGCAAGACGATTTCTTGCTTCCTCTATTACTGCATCCTTTTCGCCGGTGATATATAAATCAAGCGATGCGCGGGTTACTTCGAGATCGCCCGCCAGAGCGGTGAATTCCCTGTTGAGCTGTGTCGAATAAATTATACCAACCGTGTCGCCGGCTTGTATAGAATTTCCGGGGATAACGGAGTGATTCAATTCAAATCGCACGGCATCCTGACGATCGAACTGATATAAACGATAATTCTCCGTTCTGCCGCTAATTCTGTCATAAAGCACTGCGCTAATGCGCCCGCTTTCATCCTTACTGACAATCCATTCCTTCCCATGAAAAATCTGCCCATGGGTCGAAATCGTGAAGGGAATCTTTACCGGTATCAGTAATATTACTCCGATAAAGATCCCCAAAATTACAAATACCCTCAATACAGGATGCTGAGTTAACATATCCAACACTTATTTTACCTATTCTTCATTGCCAGTATATGGTATATTGCGATATATTTGGAGGAGTAATTTGGGAGGGATTCCATTTCACCGCTCCCCTTCATAGCGTAACGTACGTCGAGTATCATCAAATTAATCCTACCCAATCATAAAAAAAACCGTATACCCGATAATATTAAGAGAATGTTACGTAATTATTAAGTAACCAAAAAAAATGCTTATTTTCAAGTCTTTTCGGGATTTTGTCATTCTTTATTATATTTATCTCAGAAAAATCATACGCCTGGAATCGTCGAAAACGGTCATTTCATCCGATGATCTCGCTTCCAACCGGAAAATATAAATTCCGCTTGCAAGCCCCGTTGCATCGAATCCGACACTATGATATCCCGGCCGATATATTGTATTGTGTACCGGTAATCGAACTCTCTGACCGGTCGTATTGAACACCATAATCGATACAATGCTGGTTTGGGGAAGATAAAAATAAATATTGGTGAAAGGATTAAAAGGGTTTGGATAATTCTGAAATAAACGGAATGTATTATTTTTTATATATTGAAAATCGACATTGCTCGGTTTACCAACAGTAAGTACACCATATTTCATATTTACCTCAAGTCTTACCAGATCGACGTCCCGAAAACTAACGGCAACAAAAGTTAGTGTGTCGATCCCTTCCGATTTTCCGTACACATCAAACGAAAAGAGCTTACCCGATCCATCAACCTTCCGGCCATCGCCAAGCATTGCGGATTCAACTTTTACAATGCCGGCAACGGAATCGATAAATGAAGCGAAGAATACCGGAGAGATAAACATTGTTCCTTCCCTGACCTCAGAAATATTCACCTTCTCTGAATTGTATGATAATTGAACGCTGAATCCCTTAAGCGCTTCAATACTATCTATCCATACTTCAACCGTCGTCTTTTCATTAATCCCTACCTCGATATATTCAGGGGAAAAACTAAGCAGCGGTTTTTCCCCTGCCGACGTTGAAGTAATTATAATGAAGCTTAGTAATAGTAATCTTTTCATTTCAACAAAATCATCCGTTTTGTTTCGAAATAATTACCCGCTTTCATACGGTACATATACAATCCTGACGGCGCCGGTTGATTGTTAAACATAGTACCGTCCCATTCGACCGAATAATAACCGCTCTCCTGATGCTCGTTCAACAACACTGCAACTGTTTCACCAAGAATATTATAGACAGCTATGTTCACATACGCATCTTCAGGAATTTGATATTCGATTGTTGTAACCGGGTTGAACGGGTTCGGGTAGTTTTGCAACAGTTTAAAAGCAGCCGGAATTCGACGATGATGTTCCTCAATGTAGTGAGATGCTTCTACCGGGATATCTTCATTATGGCTGTTCCTTGCTATTGCAGAGATGAATCCAACCGAAGAAGGATCGAACGGTTCATTTATTTCAAAATAAAGATGTGCAAAAATACCTTCCTGAGAAAAAGATGACCGAATGATAGACGCATCAAGCTGTACGATCCCGTCTGCCTCACGGGAAGCAATAAAACCCATATCCTGGTCAAGCTCACCTGCCGCCGTTGCTCCGGTAAATGTGAGAGTCGATTCGGGTATACCGAGTTTTAAGCTAAGTGCCCGTACATCGTTAACGTTGCCTTCAAAACCCAATGGCAAAACAACCGAATTTCCCCTGACTTGTGGTTCATAGGCAACAATCCGTAATGGTTCATACACCTGCTTGTGTAGTAATCCCCCGGCGGATCTGAAATATCCGATTGCAAAGATTATGAGATCTTCAAAATCGATAACACCATCGGGTGCCGGCATGGAGAAATATCCCCCCTCATCGGTCGGTCCGATATCGTATTTTGTACGATATTCCCCGTCACTGCGTTCGCTCCAGTAGGCGGAGGCAAAGAGCATGAGATCCGTGAAATCGATAACACCGTCACCTCTCTCTCCGTCATTATCATTACTACCGAAGTCGCCGAGGAAAAATTTAATTTCGCCCGGAAAGCTTTCGGCAGGCACTTCTACCAAGTTATCTTCATTTTCATTATAGTAACGTAAATCGATATCGTCTACGAATATCTCATATTTTCCCGGTTTAAGAACGGTCATAGGAATTTTGGCAAGATAATCTCCGATTTGAGGACTAACATTACCCTCGAAAGAAACTGCATTGATGTGCATCCTACCATCGCCGACCTTCTCCACAAATTCATTGTCTTCCGAGTTGGGAAAAATCGTACCGATTTCTATATCATCATCATCTACATCAACAAAGGTATCATCCCAATTTAAATAAAACTCCGCCGCCATAAGCTCATCATTTCCGAGCACTACCAGATAAAAAGTAAATTCCGGATCGATATAGGTCCAATCATCATCAGCGTAATATTTGATATCACCTTCTTCTTTTCCCATTCCGGCAGTCGGATAGCTGATGCGGTTTTCTTCCGAGACATCGTTTGGATCTGTGGTAAAATAAAATTCAAAGCCGTCGATTTCCGGGGGCGGTTCAAGAATCGTGTAGCTGTGGAAAGTTTCGGGCGGAGAGCTGCCGGGTGGATTTTCGCCCGATCCGCCGAAGGGATGCGTGGTTACTCCATCTTCGTCCTTTGCAGCAATGTAGTACTCAACTGTGCTGCCGTTTGATTGTCCGGGGATTATAAAACTAAAGCCATCTCCACTTTGATTATCATAATAAGTGTTGAACCAATTTCCACCATTAACACGATACAACAACACAGGTCTATTATCATCTTCCTCTTCCGTGATAAGAGACTCTCCGGTTATTGTAGCAATTGCTGTTTGATCATCGGTAGATTCAGTATTGCCAATTGGTGTATGATCTATAATAGGTCCCGGCGGCATTCCGACTGTACCATCGATTTCTAAGTCATTTCCTGAACGACGTCCAATAGCAAAAGTACCAGTTCCTGCAGTTGCTCCCCAACCATAGAGTCTGATAGTAATGATTGTTTCACTATCAACATTTTGTAATTCACTTATTCCGGATAGATCAATCAGGTCCTGATTATGTCCTTCTCCACTATGTTGTTCATAAGTGATTGTATCCCCGATAGCTATCCCCGGTGTATCAAAACTATCGAGACTGTATTGCCAAAGGAACTTGAAGGGACCGGTACTTGATCGACGAAACCGGGTATCGAGTGTACTCAGTGATACCGTCGCTCCCGGTATCGCTTGAATTGTAAACTCAATATAATCGTCGTTTTCTTTTGCTGTTTCAAATGTAGAATCTGCACTAAAACTACTTGAATTAAAAGCATCAGAAAGTGAACTTCCATTTAGACCCGAGCCTCTAATAAGTGTTGAAACTTGAAGGAAATCACTTATCGTTGTTGCATCAACACTTTCTTCATTTCCAGATAAGCCATTCATATCCCATCCAATGATCTGACCCAATACAATTTGTGGACGGATTAACAGAATTACAATCAGAATCGAAAAAATACCATAATACCGCATAACTCCCTCCCTTATTTGTTTTATAAATGAGTTAATTGGGTAAATCAAGGTCGTGTGTCTTATCCAGTCACAATAAAACGCTCTATCGGTAAATCATTAACTCAAAGCACGACGCGGCATTATAAAATGAAATTGTGTAGAAGAATTGATGTGTCCCGGCAGGCCCTCCTCTATTAGTGATTGATATTGTTTTTTTTATACCGCTGCTACCCGCTTGTTATCGAATCACTTAATAGCACAAGCATCAAATGAAAAACAGAATTGTATACTCCCCAGCAGATCGAATTCGTTATATGCAGTGCTGGTATCTTTTTCGACTGTAAAGTAAATATATAATTTTTGAGGAAAAGGTCAAGTGTTGCAAACATGCTTAGAGGAGCAAGCTCATCCGGATAATATCTTTCGGGACTCCTTCGATGATGTTCTCGGCGCGGTATATTCCTTCCAGCTTGAATCCCAACTCTTCGTTTATCCTGATATTACGCAGGTTGGTATCGAACGTATAGAGATATATTTTTCTCAGTTTCAAACCGTGTATTCCGTACGATATCCAGAGCCGGGAAGCTTTTTTCCCGTATCCTTTGCCCCGCTTTGCGGGATTGCCGATGAGCTTTCGTAATTCGGCTTTCTGCTGATGATGGTTATAATTAAGAAACCCTACAATTCCGATCGGTTTTCCCGAAGTATCGCACACCATCCCGAGAATATTCGAATCGCTTGCAACCAGTTCATCGATTGAAGGGACGGTATTTTCTATCCTCGATAATAGGAATTCCTGTCCCGCTCGATCTTCAGTCCATTTCCGTAAAAGATCGAAATCCTTTGTTGAGTCAAAGAGTCTGATAATTATATCATCCTGTTGCGCCGGTAGTTTGTTCACTATTCGTCCGCTATAGCCGGCAGCGGCAGAACCGTTGTGTTGTTTTTTATCGAGGGCAGAATCTAAAATTGAGTTTGCAAGCTCGATATAGTCGTTCGTACTTAAATCAAGACCTGTAAGTTCATTGTGAATAATTTGAATGAGTGTAGATTTTGTGACGCTGTTTTTTATATCATTTGAATTCATTTTCCTATTCCTTTACCATTTCATGTATGGAAACGGCGTGTTCCGTCCAGTTAAATCCTTTATCCCTTACCGCGGCAATGCCCGCGCCGGCCGGTTCTAAACCGGCTTTTGCCATATCATGATCCATCATACTATGTACAAGCTCGGTAAAGGTTACCCGCGGCGCCCAGTTGAGTTTCCGTTTCGCCTTGGAGTTATCCGCCTGCAACACATCTACCTCGGTCGGGCGGAAATACTTCGGATCGATCTTGATGATTATATCGTTCGCTTTCACCGTAGACGACCACCGGTCATCAACGCTTTTTATGATGCCATGCTCATGAACACCGTTGCTTCTCCATTCGAGTTCCATGCCGTTGTAGGTGCACGCTACATTGAGAAAATCCCGGACCGAGTTCGTTTCTCCGGTGCCGACCACATAATCGTCGGCATCGTCCTGCTGCAGCATTAACCACATCATTTCGACATACTCCGGTGCAAATCCCCAGTCGCGTTTCGCATCGAGATTTCCGAGATACAGACACTTCTGATTTCCTGCAAGGATATGCGCAAGCGCACGGGTAATTTTTCTCGTGACAAAAATTTCACCGCGCCTCGGGCTCTCATGATTGAATAAAATACCGTTACACGCAAACATATTATACGCTTCACGATAATTGACGGTCATCCAGTATGCGTATAACTTCGCTATCGCGTACGGACTTTGAGGTTGAAACGGTGTTTTCTCACTTTGCGGCGGCGGCGCCGAACCGAACAATTCAGAGGAGGATGCCTGATAATATTTTGCTTTTACCCCACTCCGCCTAATAGCTTCGAGGAGACGGGTTGTCCCGAGACCGGTAATATTTCCTGTATACTCGGGCATATCAAATGAAACACGAACATGACTCTGAGCGCCGAGATGATAAATCTCATCCGGTTTTATGTTATACAAAATTTCGGTAATAACCCCCGGATCGGAGAGATCGCCGTAATGAAGAAACAGTTTTGCCTTGGGAGTATGCGGATCGACATATATGTGATCGATCCGGTGTGTGTTAAAGGTACTCGCACGGCGGATGATGCCGTGGACTTCGTATCCTTTGCTTAACAGTAGTTCGGCAAGATACGAACCGTCCTGACCGGTAATACCGGTTATAAGTGCTTTATTGGCCATAGATAGATAATATTAGTATGAGATAAACATTTAATTGAGATTCTTCAAATCTTCCAAATCTGATTTTCTACCGCTTGCTTTCTTATTTTTGTTTAATAATTCGAAGAACTCTTCGAAGTCTTTGCTGACTTTCATAGGAATCCGGATATAAACCTAATTTAATAGCGTCCTGACGTAGAGATTCGAGTATCTCCAATTTAAATTCAATGGATTGGCTTTGCCAATAGCGTTTATCGTCTAATTCTTGTTGATTATCCTTCAAAGAATATTTTTTTATGACTTTATCCATATCTGTCTATTAATTTAAAAACATACTTTATGCTTCGATATGAACTTCTTTGAGCGAATCAGCATTCTTAACAAACCACGTATAGGTTTGTTGTATGCCTTCCTCAAGTTCAATTATATGCTTCCAACCTGCTTCGTGCAATCGGCTTACATCCATCAACTTTCTCGGCGTGCCGTCGGGTTTTGAGGTGTCCCACCGAATTTCACCGGTGTGTCCGGTAATACGCTGAACGAGCAGCGCAAGATCTTTTATCGAAACATCGGTCCCGGTTCCGACATTATACAGCGAATTGTCGAGCTTGTTTTCCAGTGCGAAAACGACAGACCGGGCGGCGTCGCTTACGTGAAGAAATTCCCGCCGGGGCGAACCGGTTCCCCACAATGACACCGGCTTGTCGGGAAGCGCTTCATGGAACTTCCGGATCATAGCCGGCAGAACATGACTTGTTTGCAGATCGAAATTATCGCGCGGTCCGTATAAATTCGTCGGCATCAGCGATACATACCGTCGCT
>PWTU01000010.1 GCA_003562775.1 Ignavibacteriales bacterium | reverse complement strand
TTCGCCCTTTTTTATTGCTTATAACATTACCGATAAATATACTCACACTCGGATTATTCACTTTTGTTCTGAATGCACTGTTATTCTGGTTTGTTGCATCGTTTATTGATGGATTTTATGTGGCGGGATTCTGGGCGGCGTTTTTCGGGGCGCTGGTATTCAGCATTATTTCGGCGATAGCAACTAATTTAGTGATCGGACCGAGGGAACGGATCTAATAGAGCCGGGTTGCTATAATACGTGGTCGTTATGGTTGCATGGATGGAGGCTGAGGGAGTGAATGAATGATTGGATGATGGGGTGAAGAAGTGACGGAACAATGGGAAGCAATAGAGGTGGAGGAATATACTCTAACGAGTGAAAAAGACGCGGTCTTCGATGATAGTTATTCATTTACCAATGCCTTCCTGCGAGGAGCTTTCTGAAGCGATTGCGTGCAAACCCAATCGTATTTTACTCGACAATATGGATATAGATACGTTGATAAAAGCGGTGAAGTTAACAAACGGTTTAATTCCCCTTGAAGCATCCGGGAACATCTCTCTGGATACAGTCAGATATATAGCACTAACCGGAGTAGATTATATTTCAGTCGGAGCCCCGACACATTCCGTCCGGGTACTCGATATTAGTTTATTGTTAAATATAAAAACGAAAAAGGAATGAAGATTTATTATGCTTGTTGAAGATTCAGCACTGACGGTAGAGGAAATACATGAAGAAATGGAGAAAAAACTGAGCGGTGTTGTTCCCGCCGGTGAATTGCGGTATAAGGCAGAATTAGTCCATCAAATTCGCATATTAAAAAAGGAAAAGAACGCTGTTATACTCGGCCACAATTATATGGAGCCGGCGTTATTTCACACCATTCCCGACTTTGCCGGCGATTCGCTCGATCTTAGCAGAAAAGCCGCTACAACCGATAAAGATATTATCGTATTTTGCGGTGTCAGGTTTATGGCAGAAACGGCAAAGATACTCAGTCCTGCAAAAAAAGTTTTACTGCCTTCGGAGAAAGCAGGCTGCTCTCTCGCCGAAAGCATTGCAGCCGATGACGTCCGGCAACTTAAAAAACGGTATCCCGGTGTTCCGGTCGTTACTTACGTTAATACATATGCGGACGTGAAGGCAGAGTCGGATATATGTTGTACCTCAAGCAACGCCGCGGAAGTTGTTACATCGCTGAACGCAGATACGGTCATTTTCATACCAGATGAATACCTCGCAAAGAATGTCGCCCGTGAGACCGGCAAGCATATTATATTCCCGGTGAATGAAAACGGCTTGACCGAAAATAAAGAATTAAGTGAAGATACTACACTTGACTATCAGATGATCGGATGGAAAGGACGATGTGAGGTTCACGAACAATTCAAAGTGGAAGATATATACAACGTACGGGCACAATTCCCCGATGTCACCGTGCTTGCACATCCCGAATGCAGTCCCGAAGTCGTTTCCAATTCCGACTATTCGGGCGGTACGAATGCGCTTATCCGTTACATCGAAGAAAATGACGTGAAGCGGTTTTTATTACTTACAGAATGTTCGATGGCGGATAACATCATCGCAGCACACCCCGATAAAGAAACGATCCGGTTATGCAGTATCCGGTGCGAGCATATGAATCAAATAACGCTTGAAGATACACTCAATGCACTCCGGTATGACAGATATATAATTGAAGTGCCCGAAGATATCCGGCAGCGTGCATACCGGGCGGTCAACCGTATGTTGGAAATAGGATAATGGCTGAAGTAATACGCACAGATGTACTCATAATCGGAAGCGGCATTGGCGGATGTATCCCCGCTCTGCTTCTGGCGGATAACGGATACGATGTTGTCGTCATTACACGGGCACCGGATCCACTGGAAACGAACACCTATTACGCACAGGGCGGGATAATATATAAAGGAGATGATGACACGCCGGAAGCACTCGTTAAAGATATTATGCGCGCGGGTGCCGGTCTCTCATTACAACAATCTGCAAAACTGCTGGCACACCTGGGTCCATCATTAGTTGAATCGTTGCTCATCAATAAATATAATGTTCCTTTTACCTGTTATGACAGCGGCGATCTTCAACTATCACTTGAAGGGGGACATTCTCTTCCCCGTGTTATCCATGCTAACGATACAACCGGAAAAGCAATCGAAGAAACGCTGATACACGAAGTTTGCAAACATCCCGGGATCAAATTACTACCAAATGCTACCGCCATCGATCTGCTTACTCTCTCCCATCATGCAAAAAACCGGTTATTGGTATACGAGCCCGAAACGTGCGTTGGTGCATACGTACTCGACCGTACCAATCAAAAGGTCTTACGATGCATTGCTCAAAATACGATATTGGCAACCGGCGGGGTCGGCGATATTTTTTCCCGTTCCACGAACCCTCCGGGAGCGCGGGGTGACGGCATTGCCATGGCTGCACGGACAAATGCACGAATCATTAATGCAGAATATATGCAATTCCATCCAACTACTTTTGAGCATAAAGATTCTCCTCCCTTCTTAATATCCGAAGCGGTTCGCGGGGCAGGTGCACGATTGGTGTACAGCAACGGCGAGCCGTTTATACAACGGTATGAACCGGAATGGAAAGACCTCGCACCACGGGATATCGTTGCCCGGAGTATCGTAAAAGAAATGCTCGATAAAGATTTGCCACACGTCTATCTTGACCTCAGATCAAATATTCCCGGTAATGAGATCAAAGAACGCTTCCCGAATATTTATCGTCATTGTCTACAATACGGCATCGATATTACCAGCGATCTTGTACCGGTAGTACCGGCAGCACACTATTTCTGCGGCGGTGTTTGGACGGACGAATGGGGCCGAACAACCATTAACGGTTTATACGCCTCCGGTGAAGTTTCGTGTACCGGTGTACACGGCGCAAACCGGCTTGCAAGCACCTCCCTTCTTGAAGGACTTGTGTGGGGATATCAGACTGCACAACATATAACAGAGAATTCTAAGGGAAACCGATCATTTGATCCGGACGAGATTCCGCCGTGGCAGGATACAGGCACCGAGCTGCCGGATCCCGCGCTTATTCAGCAGGATATGAATGTCATTCGCAACATTATGTGGAATTACGTGGGACTTGTCAGAACAACCCGCCGTCTCGGCCGCGCACTTCGTGAACTCCGGCATCTTCATACCGAGATCGAAAATTTTTATCAAATTAGCAAAGTAACGGATGGCCTTATCGGGTTACGGAACGCCGTTGAAGCAGGTATAATAATTGCCCATGCCGCCTGGAAAAACAAAAAAAGTATCGGGTGTCATTACCGGGAGTAGGGTGAATGTGTTTGCTTTAATTCGAAACTATTTATTGATATTTCCGTATATTATCTTATTGAGGATTTTTTCCATTCACTGAACATAACTAAGAGTGGAGTGTTTAAATGAACGCAATACGGGAGGCGTTTCTTCGCGAACAGTTACTGCAGCGACGGGAACGTCTGCAGACAGCACTTACCGAATTTAATGAAGCCAAACAGATCGACCATCTCATCGATGAAATAGACGCAGCTCTCAAGCGTTTATCGAACGGTTCCTTCGGCATATGCGAAGAATGTAAAGATCCCATCGAAACGGATCGTTTATTAGCCGACCCATGCCTGCGTTTTTGCCTGGATCATCTTACTCAGGATCAACGGACAGCCCTCGAACACGATCTGCAGCTTGCCGCCATAATACAGAACCGACTCCTTCCGAAACTTCCCATTCAAGCCGACGGATGGGATATACATTATCATTACCAACCCGCAGGAGCGGTTAGCGGCGATTATTGCGATATCCTTACCGACTCAACAAACGGAAACATATACTTTATTATCGGAGATGTCAGCGGAAAAGGAGTTGCAGCCTCCATGTTGATGACTCACCTGCATGCGCTCTTCAGAAGCCTTACCGCACAACGGCTCCCGCTTGAGCAATTAATGGAACAGGCAAACCGGGTGTTCAATGAAAGCACAATGTCTTCATTATTTGCAACTCTCGTATGCGGTAAGCTTACAAACGAAGGCTTAGTTGAAGTATGTAATGCGGGACATTGTCCCCCAATTATTTTACATAAAGATCGGACTGCAACAATCAAGGCAACCGGAATAC